>DATDMG010000130.1:0-6910 GCA_036518955.1 Kineosporiaceae bacterium
GCTTCGCCGGGTCCGCCGCGCCGGCCTTGCCCCCGACATAGCGCAGGTAGTCCGTGACCACCTGGTCCGACGCGGCACCGATGGTCGTGGACGGCGACCGCGACCCGGACGACGACGCGGAGGACGCCGTCGACGCGGTACCGCCGCAGGCGGACACCGCCATCGTGGCCACGGTGCCGAGTGCCAGCAGACCCGTCGTCCGGCGACCTGGGATCGTTCCGGCGCCGGGATTCGTGCGCAGACGTGGGAGCAGCGACATTCCTCACCCTTCGGGTACGGCCGCCGTGCTCGGACGGCGGTGTGGACATGGGGCCCGGACGACGGCGTCGTTCATCGCCGGCGGCCTGCGGCGTGACCGCATCGCGGTCGGCCGTCGGCATCGGAGCAGCACGGCGCGCTCGTCACGGGACGGCGCGCTCGTCGGGGAACGGGGGTTCGTCGGGGAACGGGGGGCTTCCTCATTCGTAGACTTTCTACGAATGGCGAATGTAAGGTGGGCCACACCATCTGTCAACGGGGTCGGCGACCCCCTTCCGAGAGCGCCGATCCCGTCCCTGGACAACGGCGGGATCAGGAGGGGACCGGGTGACGACGAAGGTGGCACGCCGGCGGATGCCCAAGCGCACCGGCGCCGAGACGCGCCAGCTCATGCTCCGAGCCGCGGTCGACATGCTGCGGGAGCGCGTCCAGGAATCCGGGGACGAGATCGTCGCCTCCGCCCTGGCGCACGTCCGGCTGACCCAGGTCGCCCAGCGGGCCACGGCGCTGGTCCGGGCCGAGACCGGCGACGTGCACACCACGGCCATCACCACCGGCGCGATCTACCAGCTGTGGCCCAGCCAGGCCGACTTCCAGGCGGATCTGCTGTTCCACATCGCGGACCTGCAGTCGCAGCTGGTACCGGGCCTGCTGGAGAGCATCCGCCGGTTCGCCGAGGCCGCGGCCCAGGGCGTCCCGCTGGAGGAGGTGTTCGCCCGCACGATGGATGAGGTACTGCGCCACTACCGGCAGGACCCGCTGTTCCGGGTGGAGCACTCCTTCCTGATCAGTGCGGGCGACCCCCGTGTGCGCGTCGCGATCACGCACCGGCAGTCCGCCTTCGCGGCGACCGCGGACCAGGCCTGGACCGGTCTGATGGACGCCTACGGCCTGCGGATGCGCGCCCCCTACCGGGTGCGCGATCTGACCAACGCCATGGCGGCCCAGATCGGCGGCGCCTCGGTCATCTCGATCGCCGACCCCCAGTTGCTCGCCGATCCGGCCGGCGAGCAGGGCTGGTCGCTGACCGCCCGAGCACTGTTGGCGATCTTCCAGGCCTTCACCGAGCCGGCGTGACGAGCCCAGGCCGCCGCGACGGGACGGCATCGGGACGGCATCGGGACGGCATCGGGACGGCATCGGGACCATCCCGCGGTGGACGGACCGATGCCACCAGGTCGTCGACACCGCCCGGGACGGTTCCCACGGAGCCGGAAGCCTACGAAGCCGGCGACGCCGCCACCGTGGCAGCGATGAACGCTTCGGCGGTGGCCTTGTCGACGCCGAGGCCGGCGAGGACGCCCGTGCCGTCCTCGACTTCGAGCAGCGCGAGCAGGATGTGTTCGGTGCCCACGTGGTTGTGGTTCATCCGCAGGGCTTCTCGGAAGGTCAACTCCAGGGCCTTCTTGGCGTGCGCGTCGAACGGGATGAGCGCGGGCAAGGAGTCGGCTGCCGTCGGCAGCGTCGCGGTGGCGGTCCGCCGGACGGCATCGAGCGACACGCCTTGCGCGACGACCGTCCGGGCACCCAGCGCGGTCGGGTCCCCCACCAGGCCGAGCACCAGATGAGCCACACCGATCTGGCTGTTGCCCGCGGCTCGGGCTTCTTCCTGCGCCGTCACGACGACCTTCCTGGCCCGGTCCGTGAAGCGGCTGAACCCCTGGCTGGCGTCGAGGTCCGGCGCGTCACCCTTGGCGACGAAGCGCTTCTGGGCCGCCTGCTTGGTGACGCCCATGCTGCGGCCGATCTCCGTCCAGGAGGCTCCGGAGCGGCGCGCCTGGTCAACGAAGTGCCCGATCAGGTGATCCGCCACGTCACCGAGGTGATCGGCAGCCAGCACTGCGTCGGCGAGCTGGTCGAGGACGGCGGGGTGAGCCTTCTTGATGGCCTGGATCAGATCGTCGAGCCGGATCGAGCTGGTGACGGGTTCAGCTGTCGTCATGGGTCAACCATAAGTTGACGCCTCGCCGTCCGTCAACTCATGGTTGACGTCCCGCCCGCCATCCCCGGGTTTCCGTACTCCCCCGGTAGGCGTGGCCTGCCGGAGAACCCCGCCGATTCGAGATCGCAAGCCCCGTCGCCGCAGGCAGGGCGTCGATCCACTCCCTGTCGGTGGTTGAGCTGCTGAGCGCCGGCCACGGTGATGGCCACGGTCCGACGGTCGACGCCGGTGGTCCGAACCGTGACCGCCTGGTCACGGTGACCCGACGGATCCCATCGGCTGATCTCATCCCGGCGGGACGACGTCCCTAGCCTCTCGCCGTGCCCTCGACCGGACGTCCACCCGCCGGCCCGCCACAGCCGACCGTGCCGCTCGCCCACGACGGCACCGGCGACCTGGACTGGATCAGGCGGACGCTCGACCGGCTGGGGCTGGAGGCGGGACGACGGCGTGCCCTGCTCGACCAACTGGCGGCCGTTCGACGCCGAGCCGCGGATCCCCGCCTCTACGTCACCGTGGTCGGCGAGACCTCCAGCGGCAAGAGCACCTTCATCAACTCGATCATGCGCCGGCGGCTGCTGCCCTCGTCGAGTCTGGCCACCACCCGGGCGATCCTGCGGGTGCACGGGTCCGCGGCGCAGGCCGAGCTGCGGTTCACGACGGCGAGCGGCGAGCGGATCAGCTGTCCCACGGCGGCGTTCGACCGGTGGGCGGGCGCGCACGTCGGGCTCGCTCCCGCGGCGCCGCTGGAGACCGCAGTGGCGCACGTGCTGCGGCTGACCGCGGGCGAGGTCCACGACCTCGAGGTCGGCCTGCCGACCGCCGTCCTCGGTGACGGGGTCATGCTGAGCGACACCCCGGGCTTCAGCGTCGAGGACGCCGGCCACCGCGAGCTGGCGCTCGGGGCGCTGCACACCGCCGACCTTCTTGTCGTGGTGGTTCCCGCGGTCGCTGCGATGTCCCTCACGCTCGTCGACTTCCTGACCGGGCCCGCCCGCGCCTTCCTCGACCGTTGCGCGATCGCCCTCACGAAGATCGACCTGGTGGACCCCGAGGAGCGCGACGATGTCGCCCGCGCGGTCGTGCGCCGACTGGCGGACGCGGGCGTGCCCGACCCGGTGGTCCTGCCGTGCGCTCCCGGGCCCGCGTTGCGGACGCACCTGTCCACCGGGCGGGTGCCGCCCGAGTTCGCCGACGTCGAGACCCGACTGTGCCGCCTCCTCGCGGACCGTCGACGCCGCGCCGTCCGGACCAGTGTGGCGCTCCTCCTCCGCGAGCTCCTGCGGGCGGTAGCGGCCGAGGCGGAGCAGGGCGGCGAGCGGCTGCGGACGGCCGAGCGGGAGCTGGCCGGCCTGGCGCTGCCGGACCTGGACGGCTTCCTCGGGGGGTGGGCCGCGCGGACCACGGACCGGTCCGAGGCCGAGATCCGGTCGGCCGCAGCGGGGTACGGGACCGAGCGGGTCCGCTCCGCGGTCGCGGAGGCCGTGACCGACGCGGTGGACGCCGGGGATATCCGGGCCCTCACCTCGACCGCGGAGCGGGTGGCGGCCGCGGTCGTCGGGCGGCTGACCCACGCCCACGAGGTGACCACCACCGGGATGACCTCACGGCTGGCCTCCGTGCTCGACCGGGCCCGGGCCGATCTCGGAGACCGTTTCGGCGAGGAGTTCCACGCCCTCGCCGCGCTCGCCGGGCGCCCGGCCCAGCCGCCACCGGCGGCGCCGCACCGGCCGATCGCGCTGGGGACGCTCGACGTGTCCGACCTGCACGAGGCCTTGCGCTCGCTGGGGGCCGGGCTGGCGACGACCGCCGGATGGCGGACCGGCGGCAGCGCCGCGGCGGGAGCCGTGCTCGGGACGGCGGTGCTGCCCGGCCTGGGCACGGTCATCGGCGCGGCGCTGGGAGGCGTGGTGGGCCGGCCGAGCCAGGACGCCCTGAGGCGGCAGTTCCTCACCCGAGCCGAACCCCTGGTGGCGCAGGCCGTCGCGACGACCGAGGAGTCCGTCACCACCGCTCGGGAGACCGTGCTGGCCGCGGCGCGGACCTGGGTCGACGATCTCGTCGCCGGTTACCGCGACGTCTGGGGACCGCCGGTGGCGGACCTGGTCGACCAGCAGGCGCGCCGGCACGAGGAACTGCGGCGAAGGCTGTCCGCGCTGGACGACGTCGCCGGTGAGGCCCGCGCGCGGGCCGCGCGGCTGACCGAGGCCGGGCCGTCGGGCGGAACGGTCGTGCTCCCCCACGGCACCCAGACCAAGGAGGTTCCCTCGGCATGAACGGTGAGGACGGAGGGCGCGAGCTCGGGCCCGCGTCCCGTGACGTCGACGTCCAGGTGACCGGTGGCCCTGGCGACGGCGACACGGCGGGACTGGAGATCGGAGCCTGGCTGCGCCGGGCCAGGGAACTGGCGGACCGTTACGGTCTCGTCCGGGTGAGCGGGCAGCTCTCCGCGATCGAGGCGTCCCGGCGGGGCGATCTCGCCCGGGTGGCGATCGTCGGCGAGCCCCGGCGTGGCAAGACCACTCTGGTCAACCGTCTGGCGGGGCGCGAGCTGTTCGCCGTCCGGGTCGCCGCGCCGTCGGCGGCCGTGCCGGTGCGGGTCCGTGGAGGCGAGCACGACCTGGTGACGGTGCGCTGGTCCGCCGCTCACACGCAGACCCTGCCGCTGGAGCCGGCCACCTGGAGCCTCGTCGGCGGGCACGAGGGCCCGTCCGCGCCGCAGGAGGTGGTCGTGGAGACGGCGAGCGGCTGGCTCGCCGATGTGCCCGTCGAACTGCTCGACCTCCCGGGGGACTGGTCGGTCGTCACGGGCGGGCCGGACGCCGTCTCGGACGTCGTGTCGACCAGTGACGCCGTCCTGCTGGTGGTGTCGGCGCTGTCCCCGCTGAGCCTGACCGAGCAGCACCTGTTGCGCAGTCGGTTGCTGGGCCGCCCCACCGGGGAGGTGAGCGTGGTCGTCTCCATGCTCGACCTCGTGCCCGAGGACGAGCGTGCGGAGACGCTGGAGCACCTCCGCGCCCGCGTGGCTGCGTCGGTCCCGGAGGGCGACGGGACGGCTCCCGCGGCGATCCCGGTGGTGTCGGCTCTGTCGGAGCAGGTCGGCAAGGACGCCGCCGAGCTCCGCACGCCGCTGGCCTGGCTCACCGATCGGGCCGCGCTGCGGCGCCGCCGCACGCGCCGCGTCGTGCGGCAGATCCACGATGTCTGCCGGGCGCTCGCGGAGGCCGCCACCGAGGGGCAGGCGCTGCAGGCCGCGTCCGCCGCCGAGCGCAGGGCCCGGGCCGCCCAGGCGGTGGCGCGGCTCGACCTGGAGGCCGGCGAGTGGGAGGGCCTGCGCCTGGACCTGACGGCGCGGCAGTTGGCGCTCGGAGCGCGCGTCCGGGAGACGCTGACGGGCGACCGGCAGCGCATCATCGACACCCTCCGGTGGGAGCTGGAACGGGCGAGCGACCCCCGGCAGTGGTGGGAGCGGGACCTGCCGGTCCGGCTGCGGCAGGAGCTGGCCCGGCAGGTGCAGGGCCTGGAGCGCGTGGTCCTGTCGGGGCTGTCGGCGGACGTCGCGTGGCTCGACGCGCAGGTCGCCGAGCGACTTCCGGACGCCGGACAGGGGCAGCTGCCGCGAGCCCTCGACCTGCCCGTCGTCCTGGACATCAACGCCGAGGTGAGCGATCTGAGCCGGACGAAGCTCGCCACCCGGGTGGGCGCCCAGGCCGGTGCGTTGCTCGGCTACCTGACGGCGGCGGCTCGGGGCGCGCCCATGCCGCTCTACGGCGCCGTGTTCGGCGTCGTCGCCGGGCTGCTCGCCGAGGCGTCGATCCGCTCGGCGACGGAAAACCAGCGACGCGAGGTCGACGCCGTCCTGGTGCGGGTGATCGGCGAGGCCACCGGCGCCCTCGCCGCCACCGCGACCGACGCGCTGGCCGAGCTCTACATCGAGGAGTTCACCCGGCTGCAGTCCCTGCACCGGCAGTGGAACGAGACGCGGCTGGCCGTCATCGAGGCGGACGCCACCGCCGAAGGGCTGGACTGGGCATCGCTGTCCGTCCAGGCGGTGACCCTCGCCGCGACCGTCGACGCCGCCCTGCGCACGGCCCAGACCTCCGCGTCCACCCAGACCTCCGCGTCCACCAAGACCTCCGCGTCCACCGAGACGTCACTGAGCAGAGGAGACCGCAGGGCATGACCGTGAACCGGCAGACCGTACCCGACGCATCCCCCGCCGTGGTCACCCCGAGCGGCGACCTCGCCGTCCGCGCCGCCGCCCCGGCCGGGCCGTCGCAGGAGGCCGCGGACTACGCCGCCGCGCAGGCCCATCGCGTGCGCCTGCTGGAACTGTGCGACGCGGTGGTGACGTCCTCGAGCCGGCTGAACGACCCGTCCGCCGCGAGGTCGGTCACCGAGCTGCGGCAGCGGCTCGCGGGCGACGGCTTCCAGGTGATGGTGGTAGGGGACTTCAAGCGGGGGAAGTCCACGTTCGTCAACGCACTGCTCGGGCAGCGGATCCTGCCCGTGAAGGCGACCCCGACGACCGCGGTGATCACTCAGGTGCGCTTCTCGGAGGAGGCCGCCGCGTTCCTCTACCGGGTCGAGGGCGAGGAACCCGAGCGGATCGACCCGCGGGACCTGGACCGGCGGATCACCATCGACAACAGCCACCCCGACTCGCCGAACCCCTTCGTGCTCGCCGAGGTGACCTGGCCGCTCGAGCTC
>DATDMG010000131.1:0-48862 GCA_036518955.1 Kineosporiaceae bacterium
ACCCCAAGCACACCTGGGCAGCCGCCTGACAACCAGCCAGCATCAACTCACTCAACCCCGTTACCGGGATGCATTTCGCACGAGAAGACCCGCACCCCCTGCGTAGGGATCCCCTCGGAGTACGTCCAGCACCGGTGCCGCCCCGGGGGTTCCGATTCCCGGAGCCTCGTGCCGGTATGCCGGGCGGACGTCCGGGTCCTGTCGTCGCTGCCGACCGACATCGATGCGAGGCCGGGAGGGCTCGGGCGGACCCTCCGACTCGGCCAGGCTGGGCCCCCCAGCTCACGCCCTGTCCGTCGTGGACCTCTCCGCCGGAGCGTGCTCCTGCGCCACCGGGCGGCGCTCCTCCCCGACGGTCGGAGCCTCCTTCGGACGCCCGTGGCGGTGGTCCCACGCATCGCGCACAACCACCTGGATCATGCTGGCGACGGGAATGGCGAGCAGGGCGCCGAGGATCCCGGCGAGTTCTGCCGCGACGAGGATCGCCACCATGACCGTCAACGGGTTCAACCGCACCGTGCGGGCGAAGATCAACGGCTGCAGCAGGTGGTTCTCCAGCTGTTGGTACAGCAGGAAGAACACGACCACCGCGATCCCCGCCGGAATCGAGTGCACGAAGGCCGCCGCCGCGGCCGCGATCGCGCCGAGCGTGGCACCGACGAGCGGGATGAGGTCGGTGATGCCGACGAACAGCGCGATCAAGCCGGCGAAAGGCACCCCCGTGATGCGCAGGACCGCGTAGGTGAGCAGGCCGCAGATCACGCTGATCAACAGATTGCCGGACAGGTACCCGGTGATGGACCGGGCACAGTCGGCACCGACGGCACGGACCCGCTCACGCGTGGTCGGCGTCAGCAATCCCAGCGCACCGTCCACGGCCTTGGGACCTTCGAGCACCATCAGGTAGGCCAGGACGAACACCGTGACCGTACCGGCGATTCCGGTCAGGACGCCGCGCAGCAGCCCCGCGGCCGGGGTGGTCAGCCCGGTGGCGAAGCCGCGGATCCTGGCCTGGTTCTGCTGCACGTACTGCAGGGCGTGGGTCCGCTCGAGCAGGTCTCCGACCGGTCCGCGCCCGGCCCGTGCCTGGTCGATGAACCCGGGCAGCTGGCCGGCGAAGCGTGCGCCCTGCTGCACGAGCGGGACGACGAACATCGCGACGAGACCCATGAGCAGCACGAGCACCGCGACGAAGACCAGCAGGGTGGCCAGCGACCGACGACACCAGGTGAACCGGCGTTGCACCCAGCCGACGACCGGGGAGAGCGCCACCGCGAAGAAGGCCGCCACCAGGATCCAGATCAGCACCCGCCGGGTCTCGACGACGACGTAGAGCAGGAGGGCCGTGACCAGGACCAGCCCGATCGCCGCCAGGATGGTCCGCACCGGAACGGCTCGCTCGTGAGTTGCGTACATGCCTGGTGCGGTGCCCGGATACTCCGTCCACATCCCTGGCCGGAGAGCGGAAACCGTACCAGCCGACCTCCGCGGCCGAAGGATCAGCGGCTGCCGGCCGGAGCGCCGCGGCCGAGGCGCGTCGAGGACAGCGCGATGTCGTCGTAGCGCAGATCGAACTGGATCGGCGTGGGGTCTGGTGGGAAGATCCGGCGGCCTGCCACCGCGGTGGCGAACCGACAATGTGGTGTTACGCGAGTCGGCACAGAGTGTATTTCCATACGCCGAAGTCCTCCCGGGGGCCGCAACCCGGTGACGGTGGACACGTGGCGTTCCCGGTTCATCGCCAAGCGTCTGGACGGCCTGGCCGATGAGGACCGGCCGGGGCGGCCGGCGTCGATCACCCTGGACCAGGTGGAGGACGTGGTGGTGGCCACGCCGGAGTCCCCGCCGAAGAACGCCACGGTCCCCGGCGTCACGGCAGTCGGCCCCGCGGGCGCGCCGACAGGCCGTGCCCGGCAGCTGGCGGCGATGCGGTCACCCCACCCCCGGAAGGTGACCCGAAGACAAGTGTTGCTCCGCACCCAGCGGCGGATCTACTCGATGACAAGCGTCCCGGCGCAAGCGTAACCTCGGCAACCATTGCTGGCGAAGTTCACGCGACCATGTCAGACTCGATTGACAATCACGCGCGCATGAAACCACGCAGTCGGGGCGACCGACGCCAGCCGGTCCGCGACCCATTCGCCACCGCCGGATACGACCGAGGTTCCGGAAGAGGCAGCCGATGGCGCCAGGAATGCCACGTGGGCAGGCTATCCGGCATACCACCGTCAGCCGTTCGAGTAATGCCGATATTGCCGGTGCCCGCGTCATGCCCTGAACCAGGTGGAGGATCGACGCGATGTTGCGTTGGAGAAGCGCCGCCGCCGCCGCGCCCGCGGTCGAGCACGCGCTGATGACGCAGTACCTCTACGCCGCTTTCAGCCTCGCCGAACGACCCGACGACACCGAGGAGCACAATGCCGCCCGGGCCCGGTGGCGCGGCACCCTCATCACCATCGCGCGGCAGGAGATGGGACACCTCGCGACGGTGCAGAACCTCCTGCGGATGATCGGTGGTCCGGTCACCCTGGACCGGGAGGACTATCCCTTCCGGACCGACTTCTACCCCTTCCACTTCCGCCTCGAACCACTGAGCAAGGACTCGCTGGCCAAGTACGTGGTCGCCGAGATGCCCGAGAACGACGCGCCGGACGCCGAGCTGCGCCAGATCCTGCAGCGCGCGGAGGCGGCCGACGTCGGCACGCCCAACCGGGTCGGCGCCCTGTACCGGCAGATCATCGACCTGGTGGCCACCCTCGACGACGACCTGAGCCCACGTGGGCCCGACCTGACCCTCGATCCCGCGTGACCCTCGATCCCGCGCTGTGGACCCGCGGGCTGCCCGACCTGATCCTCCGCAGGGCCGCCACCGTCGACGAGGCGCTCGACGCCCTGCGCGCCATCGCCGAGCAGGGCGAGGGGCCGGGCATCGCGGCGAACGTTGCGGCGTCGGACTCCCACTTCCAGCGGTTCCTGCGGATCTACCGGGAGTTCCCGCAGCCGGCGCAGTGGCAGCCCGCGGCCCCGGTGCCGGTCAACCCGACGACGGCGGAACCCGCGGACAGCGACGACGGCAGCCGGATCACCCACCCGCGGGCGCGGCTGTGGGCGCAGGTCGGCAACCTGCGCTACCGGCTCGTCCTGACCACCGTCGCGCACGCACTGGCCACGCCGGACCAGGCCCCCCTGCTGGCCGGCTGGGCGTTCGCGGAGATGCACAACATCACCGCGGTCGCGGACGTCCTGACCGGGCTGCCCCGTCGGTCGGACGGCGGGGGCGGTGTCGCGGCGCCGCCGTTCGAGCTCCGCCACACCCTCGAGCTACCCGACCTCGCCGTGGACCACTGGCGGACGCTGCACGACGTCCTGGACGCGGCCCTGGCCCTCGAGGACCAGCTGGCAGCCCTCGACCTTCCGCCCTCCGAGGAGTCACTGGTGACCGATCTGCGGCAGGACGACGAGACCAACGAGTGGCCAAGGGCGCGCTCGCCGGCGCTCCCGGGCGAGCCGGCGCGGGAGACCGCCAGGTCAGCCGCGCCACATCCTGACGTCGTCGAATTCGACGTCTCCTGTGCCGCGAGCAGCTGGAGCCATGCCGATGAACAGGTTCACCGTTCCGAACGTGAGCGGCGCGTCCTGGTCGAGATAGTCGACCAGCGGCACGTCATTCACGCTCAGGGACAGGTGGACCCCGCCGGCCACGGTGGCGCACTCCCCTTCGACGGTGTTGACCTTCGTCGTGTCCAGGGAGTGCCGGGCGGACTTCAGCAGTTCAGGGTCGTACGGGTACCGGGCGCTGTTCTTGTTGATCTGTACGTCGCCGCTGGTCAGCGTGAACAGATACCCGTACGTGGTGTCCGCGGCGCGCTCACTGCGGCACGACACCCCCCATTCCAGGTCCGCCGAGCCCGGCAGCCGCCGGCCGGACACGCGGAAGTGGAGATTGTCGGGTGCCGTCGGGTAGACGCCGGACACGCGCTCCGGGTACACCCCCACCCCGGTCCCCACCGGATTGGGGGTGACCATGACGTGATACCTGCCGTTCCGCAGGGTGCCGGAGGCTGTCGTGTTCGACCGGACGGTCCAGCCAGATCGGTCGGTGGAGAAGTCGTCGGACAGCAGCACCGGGCCCGCGGGTGGAGACGCTGACGTCGAGCTCGGCGACGACGCCGATGACCTCACCGTGCCCCCGAGGCTCGTGCTGGCCGGGGCCGGCGATCTGGCCCGGTCGGGGGTATCCGACGACCAGGGATGGACCGCTACCGCCGCGACGATCAGGGCGAGCACCGGCACCGTGACCGCCGCACCAACCACCCCCCGGCGTCCGGGAACCGGCAATCCTCCCCGCTCCGGAGCGAGCGCGACCGTTCCCGGGGCCGGGTCGCCCGGCGGCGGGACGGGCGCGACGGCCTCGTGCGGGGTTCGCGGCACTGCGGCCTCAGCCACGGCCCGGTCCAGCGCCCTGAGCAACCGGGCCGTGTCGGCGCCGAACCGGTCAGGGCTCAGCACGAGTGCATTGAGGCGCAGGAGGGGAAGGAGCACCGGCGGGACGTCGACGGTCCGGGGCATGACGGCTCCGTCCACGAGCACAGGAATGACCCGCACACCACCGGCCAGCGCAGTCGCGATCTCCCTGCGCACGTAGTCATCCGGGGAGTCCAGCCGGCGACGACCCGCGCCGTCCGTGGCGGACACCCATCGTGGGCCGATGACAGCCAGGAGGACGTCGCACGAACCGACCGCAGCCGAGATGACGGCCTCGACGTCGTCCCCCAGCTCGATGGAATCAACGTCTTTGAAGACCTGGTCCGGACCGAAATGCTCCCTCAACCGATCGAAGAGCCACCCCGCGGGATATGACGAATCCTGCCGACGATAGGAGATGAATATCCGACCCGGTCGCACACCCGACCCAACCACCTCAAAACGCTACCAGACCGGGACGCGACCAGGCGTGGTCGTGCGGGGTCAGCCGAGCTCGGCACCCTCGATCCCCGCGGATGAGCTTCGCGTCGCAGACTTGACGCCGATGCCGCCCAGGGAGCTTCCGGACGCGAAGCGGTGCACCGCCGTCACGGGGCGGACCATGTCCAGGTGGTCGAACAGGGCCTCGATCTCGATCCTGGTCCGGAAGATCAGGGTAGCCGCGGTGTAGGCGGCCCTGGTGCGCGCCAGGGCCTCAGGATCCCCCCCCTCGCTGCTGGCCGAGCAGATCGCCAGCTGGCTGCCGGGAGCGAGGTCACGCAGGTACCGCGCGACGATGCGCGGCGCGGCGGCGGTGTCGACGAAGTGCAGCACAGCGATCATCAACAGGCCGACCGGCTGGGTGAGGTCCACCAACGCACGCACACTCGGGTCGGCCAGGATCGCGGCGGGATCGCGCAGGTCGCCTGGCAGCACCGCCGTCCGCGGCTCGGAGCTCAGCAGCGCCCGGGTGTGCGCCAGCACGACCGGATCGGTGTCGACGTAGACCACCCTCGCGTCGGGGTGGATCGCCCACGCCGTCTCGTGCACGCTGGGTGAGGTGGGAATCCCGGCACCCAGATCGATGAACTGCCGGACGCCGGCCTGCGCCATCGACCGCACAGCCTCCACCAGGAACCGGCGATTGGCGTGGGCACCCTCAGGTCCCCCGCCGTCCGTCCGGGCGATGCGGTCGGCGACCTCCCGGTCGATCGCGAAGTTGTCCTTCCCGCCGAGCCAGTAGTCGTAGATCCGGGCGACGCTCGGCGTGGAGGCATCCACCGGCGGCGGCACCCAGTCGGCAACCTCGCTGTCGATCGAACTCCGGTCGTCGTGGCCCGACACGGCCCCCACCTCCCAGGACGCGCCCCGCGCCGTGGACGCTGGGGGAAGATTCAGCCTAGTCGATGTTCCCGGCGCGTGGGCCGCCATCGACCTCGCCGTGCTGGGCCGGCACGCCATCGCCGACACCGGCATGTATCACGCCATCGCCGACACCGGCAGGTCTTCCGTGTGCCTGGCAGTCCAGAACCTGTGGCCGGCCGCCACCGCCGAGCAACTGGGCGTGGGCTGGGTGTCGTTCTACCTGGAACGACACGGATGGCGACACCGCCGCCCCCTGTCGGCCGCGCTCCACCACGACCGGTGGACCCCACCGACAGTCGTCGAGACTGCGCCCTGACCCGCGGGCAGCCCCTCCTGAGCGCCGTGGCCCGGACGTCATCCCGGGGCGGCGGACCGGAGCATGCGCAGGAGCAGGCAGAGCCGAGCGTAACCGGCCAGGTGATCCGGATCCTTCTGGCGGTCGACCGGAGTGCACACCGCCTCGTCGTGCAGGGCGCTGCGGAGGCGCTGCCGGCTCTCGGCGGAGAGGGTCCAACCGAGCGGGGTCGCCGCACCGGGGTGGGTGGCGGGTGCGACGAGGACGATGCCGCCCGTCAGGTGCTGGCGCACGGCGGTGGCCGCCGCGGCGCAGGCGGCGGCGGGGTCGGCAGCCTCGTCCGCGCGCGCAGGCGCCGGGCACGGCGCGGCGAGCGCGTCGGAAGCACGCTGCAGCCACGTGCCGGTGTCCTCCTGCAGGTGCTGCGCGTTCCGGCCGACGACCGGGACGACGGTCTCGGACGTGAGCGACGCCGGCGGTGCGGCGAGGTCGGCGCCGTTGCTGTTGCGCAGGTAGACGACGATCGGTACCAGGTAGGCGGCACGAGAGCCGGGGACGATGCGGGCGTTGACCGCGCGGACCGCGGTCATCAGCGCGGCCGCTGACTCCCCGAGCAGGCCGACGCCGCTGCCCTCGGCGTAGCCGCCGTCGATGAGCTGCAACTCCCCGGCCCCGGCGCAGGCCGGCACCCGCCCGCTGGGTGTCACGTACGGGAACCGGGCGGACAGCATCGCGGCCGTGGACCAGGTGAACCCCGGGAGGCACCTGCCGTAGACGCCCTGGAGGTCGAAGGTCGCCGCGGCGGGCGCGTCGAGGCCGCGGCAGGGCGGGTCCGTGCGGACGACGTGCTGCGGCGCGGTCGACGGGGCGACAGGCTGCGCAGGGGAGAGATCGGCCTGGCCGACCAGCGCGCGGCAGCTGACTCCGGCGGCCGTGGTGTTGAGCTCGAGCACCCCGGCCGGGCCCTGGGGCGACGCCGAGAACCGGGTGGACAGCACCGGAGCCTCGCCCTCCCAGGCCACCTCCATCTTCCCGGCGCGGTCCAGCCAGCGGGCGCCACCGGGAGCGTCGAGGGCCGGGATCCGCAGCCCGGCGGTCGCAGCGAGCAGATCACCGACGAGGAGCCCTCCGGCGGCCAGGGCGAGCGCCCGCGGATCGGCGAGCCGGGACACCGCCCCGGCCGGGTCCGGACCGCGGGTGAGGGCGAGCCCGACCGAGCCGCCGCTGACGCCGCTGGACAGGAACACGGACGACGGACCGCACGGCCCGGCGGCGGCGAGCGCGGCGAGCGCGTGCGCCGTCCAGGTGGCGGCCCGGATGCCGCCGCCGTCCGCGGCGACGAGGAGCATCGGGTGCACCCGGACGGGCCCCGCGGCGCCGGTCACCGTGAGGTCGCAGGTCCGGCTGTGTTCGAGCCAGGTGTCCAGCGCGGCGGGGAGTTCCGGCTGCGACACGCCGCCGGGCGCCGGGGCGGCCGCGCGGACGGCGTGCAGTCCCGGGGCACCACCGGCCAGCGAGTTCACGACCAGCACGAGCAGCGCGGTGGAGATGACCGGGGTGGCGTGCAGCCGGACCGCGCGGAAGACCTCCAGCGGCTGGCTCCGCTGCAGCCAGACCTGCAGGAAGCCCAGCTGGTAGGCCCACGCCGCGGCGAGGAGGGCGACGGTGGCGACGACGCCGAGGTAGTCGGCGACGTGGAACGGGACGAACGCCTCCGCCAGCAGGATGACCGCCGACAGGCACCAGAATGCCACCGCCACCACGCCGACGTTCTGGTGCGGATCGTCCGGCCGCAGCCGCGCCAGCAGACTTCCCTGCCGCGGCCGCGCGATCCACGCCGTCAGACGTGCCCCTGCCGGCACCGCGAGGAGGGTCGCCGACAGGCCGAGCACCAGCAGCGCCAGTTCGAGGAGCCACTGCCACGGGAGGGTGGCGCGGTGCGCCGGCCCGAGCACTACGGGCGTCACGAAGGAACGGACCAGACCCAGCCCGGCGACGAGGACGACGCCCAGCGCCAGTCCGTCGCCCGCCAACCGGACGTCGTCCGCCCGGCGCTCGAGCTCGGCCTTCTGGACGGCGTACTCGGCGGACTCCTCGTTCGGCAGCACGGGCACCGGCACGAGCCAGGTGACCCGCACCGGCAGCGGGCCGGCGCGGAGCGTCCAGGACACGCCCCACAGCACGGTCGGGACCGCCACGAAAATTGCCCAGGCCCTCCAGTCGACATCGCCACCGCGGCCCGCGGCGATCAGCGCGACGGCCACGGCGAGCACCATCACCGGAGCGGTCAGCCACCACCATGACGGGCGCTCGTCGTCCAGTTCCCTCTGGTGCACGTACAGCTGACGCGCCCGCCGGCTGCGCAACCGGCCCACCACGAACAGCTCGACCGTCACCACGGTCATGGCCAGCAGGGCGGCGCCCAGGTGGACCCAGGCCTGCCGGGTGAGGTCCGACCACGCCCGCTCGACATCGGGTAGCTGGTCGAAGATGTCCGGCAGCGGAACCACGGTCAGCGCGGCCAGCAGGGCGACGACGAGGAACGCCAGCCGCTGGTAGTACAACGCCCGGGCGAGACGGACGACGCCGTCACCGACCCGGCACCGCAGCGGCCCGGTGCGCAGCACCGCCAGCACGCCGACCAGCCCCGCCGCCCACCCCACCGTCGCTGCGGCGGCCACACCGTCGGCGAGGGGCCAGGGGGCGGCCCAGCCCGGACCGGTGACCGGGTTCCCGCCGTGCGCATGCTGCACCACCACCGCCCCGGCTACCAGGAGCGCCCCGGCGACGACGGCCGCGACGGCGACGACCCTGGTGGCACCCGAAACCACCGCTGCGCCGACCCCGCGGTCCCCGGCGACGAACCTGCGGACGAGGACGACACCGGCCGCCACCAGCGCGCCGACGGCGAGAACGTACAGCAGCACGAGGCGCAACAACAGGTAGGCGTAGGGGCTGCTCTCCCAGACCGCCCAGGCGTCCCGGGAGGACCACGGCCAGATCCCGAGAACCCCGAACAGCGAGCGGGTCGAGCCGTCGCTGCCGATCAGCTCACCGGACAACTGCGCCAGCTCACTCCCGGGGATCACACCCACGACGACGACCACCCAGGTCAGCCCGGTGGCTACCCGCGACGCCCCGGGCGGCCCACCCGCGCTGCCCGCCATGGCGCACCTCCCACCGCCGCGCGGCCCGTAGTCGCCCCGCGCATCAGCCCGCCTCGTTGAGGCCCCGCCCGAGCGAGGATCCGGCTCACGGCGACCCACCGATCGCGCTCGATGGTGCCGGCGATCCCGAAGGGAGATCTCTTACGGTATCAAGATATGAACGCTGAGTCACCCCCCGGTCGCCCCGACGTCCGTCGTGCCCGCCCGGTCCGGCGTCCGTACCGGACGGCAGAGTCACCGCGACGACGCACCCCGGCGGAGGGTCATGCGGCAGGCGGTAGGCGGAGCGTGAACATCGCCCCTCGACCGGGCCCGTCGCTGGCGGCGACGAGGGTCCCGCCGTGGGCCTCGGCGACGGCGCGCGCGATGGTCAGCCCGAGGCCCGACCCCTTCTCGGTGCGGGCGCTGCGGCCCCGGTGGAAACGCTGGAACAGCAGCTCGGCCTCCTGCGGGTCGAACCCGTCACCGGTGTCGGTGACGACGATCTCGGGTGCCGGCCGCGACGAGAGGTCCCGGCGGCGCAGGACCACGGTCACCTCCCCGCCGGTCCGCGTGTGGCGCAGCGCGTTGTCGAGCAGGTTGTCCAGGATCTCGGCCAGCCGCCCGGGGTCGACCCGCGCCGGCGGCGCGGCGGGGTCGACGTCCGCCGTCAGCTCGACACCCTTGGCCCGGTACCGCCCGGCCGCCGCGGCGACGGCCCGCTCGACGAGCGCGCCGAGCGGCTGCGGGACGGGATCCAGGACGATCCGGCGCTCCTGCGCACGGGACACCTTCTCCAGGTCCACGACCAGCCGGCCGAGCCGGTCGGTCTGGTCGGACAGGACGGCCAGGGTCGCCGCGTCGGGAGCGAGGACGCCGTCGGTGAGAGCCTCCACGGTGGCGCGGACGGCGGCCAGCGGGGTGCGCAACTGGTGGGCCAGGTCGGCGATGACCCGGCGACGATCGGCCTCGGTGGCCGCCAGACGGTGGGCCAGGCGCGTCATCGAGTCCGCCACCGAGGCGAACTCCGGGCCGAGCCGCGGGTCGGGCATCCGGACGTCGTAGTGCCCATCCGCCAGGCGCTGCGCGGCGGTCGCCACCTGGTGGACCGGTGCGGCCAGCCGCCGCGCGACCAGCCAGCCGATCGCCGCCGCCGCGACCGCGGCCGCCGACACCGCGACGACCAGCGACACCAGCATGGCCTGGTCGAAAGCGGTGTCCACGTGGTCGCGCACCACGCTGTCCAGCCGCGGCAGGTGGGCACGCCGCAGGTGCTCGTGAAAGATCGTGGGGGCCAGCAGGACGGCGACCACCGGCAGCGTCACCGCCCCGGCCGCGACGATCAGCAACCCGGCCAGGAACAGCCGCGGCGCCAACCCTATCGACGCCGCCCGGGCCGACCATCGGCGGCCCGGAACCGGTCGACGCGGACCAGGTGTGCTCATCCCTGTCCCATCCGGTAACCCACCCCGCGAACGGTGATCACGTACCGCGAGGCGGCCGGGTCGTCACCGAGCTTGCGACGCACGTGTCCGAGGTGAATGTCGACCAGGTGCTCGTCGCCGACCCAGCCCTCGCCCCATACCCGGTCGATCAGCTGCCGCCGGGTGAACACCATCCGCGGCCGCGAGCTGAGCACCTCCAGCAACTCGAACTCGGTCCGGGTCAGCGCTACCGGCGAACCGCCCACGGTCACCTCCCGCGCCTGCGGGTCCATCGTCAGGTCGCCGAAGACCCGCACCCCCGCGGCCGGGCCGGACCGCACGGTCCGCGCCCGCTGCTCGCCGCCCGGTTCCGTGGCCCGGCGAGCGGCGGCGGGGTGAGTGGCGGCCTGCTGACGTGGACGGCGCAGCAGGGTGCGGATCCGGGCCGTCAGCTCCCGCGGCGAGAACGGCTTGGTCAGGTAGTCGTCGGCCCCGACGGCCAGCCCGATCAGCATGTCCACCTCGTCGGCACGTGCCGTGAGCATGACCACGTAGCAGTCGCTGAAGGTCCGCAACCGTCGGCACGTCTCGACCCCGTCGATGCCCGGCAGCCCCAGGTCCAGGACGACGACGTCCGGTTCAGCAGCGCGCACGAGATCCAGCGCGGACTCGCCGTCCCCGGCCGAGCGCACCTGGAACCCCTCCCGCTCCAGGTAGCCGACGACCACCCGAACCAGGTCCGGCTCGTCGTCGACCACCAGAGCGTGCAGCGCCGCGGGGTCGACGGGCACCGGACGCGAGGCGGTGCCGTTCAGGCGTCCTCCTTCGCCCGGAAGGTTCCGCGCCAGGTGTGGTACCACACCGCACCCGTGGACGCGTTCACCGACAGCATCCCCACCGACTTCCCTCCCGCTGCGGTGTCCAGCGTGTAGTAGCCGGGACAGGCGTCCACCGACGTCACCGTCCCGCCGGGTCGGTTGCCGCGAAACCAGGCGCCGGCGATCGACCGTGCCTGGTCCTCGGCGACCCTTGAGGTCGCCGAGCCGGTGTTCCACATCATCGCCCGTCCGGGCTCGGTCGCCACCGCACCGGTCGTCGGATCCACCAGGACCTCGGTGACCGACGCCCCGGAGGAGTTCTTCAGCTCGACGTACCCGCCCCGACATCATCCCGGCCCAGCACGGGCATCCCTCCGCACCCCATGCCAGTCTTGTGTCCATTGACACCACTTGCCGCGTTACATAGGTTAGGCCGCAGTTGCTCTGCATGGCGTCTCGCGACGACATCATCATGGAGACGTCCGCGGAGCCTGGGGTGGGGAATCCCGAGGGGCCTTGCGCCGCCGTCCTGCGGCTGTTCACGGACAGGAAATGATCGCCTGCACGTCACCTGCACGCTCTTCCTGGGCAGGTTCGCGCGCGGGATCCGGGGGGATGCAGATGAACCAATCACGCTCAGCGCAGCCGGACGAGGGACATCTCGACCTGCCGCCCGGCGAGGTTCTCGAGCTCCGGCCGAGCGGCATTCCGGTACTGCCCGGCCGGTCCTCGGCGGGGGACGATGTGCGCCGTCCTCGACCACGAGCCGGCCGACGTCCTGCGACCGCGAACGCCTGGGGCCGACGTCGTGCACCCTCCGTCCCCCTCCTGACGTCGCCCTCCTGACGTCGCCCTCCTGACGGGCAACGGCGCCCGCCGGCCGGCTGGAGCGCGTCACCGCCGCAGCCACCCGTCGCCCGGACCCACGCACTGCCCCGGCGCGGGTGCCCGGTCGACGAACAGTGCTGTTCACCGGGCATGACGTCGCATGCCGCCATGCCCGTCGCCTCCGCCCACTCCGCGTCGCGGAGCTTCGGGGCATGACCTCATCGCAGGGAGCAAGACCTCATCGCAGGGAGCGCGATGTACGACCGCATCGAGGCATCCGTCCACCTCACCGACGACGAGTCGATCGAGGATCCCCCGTCACACCGCTCTGCCCCGCTCCAGGCGGTCCCGGTCGTCGGAACCGCCGCCCGCGGCCAGACTCCCGCAGTCCCGGGTGGAGGCTTCCCGGCGTCGGCTCCGGGGCTGCAGCCGGCGGGGGTGATCCCGGCGCCGGCGGAAGACATCGACTGGGTGTCGCTGGACCTGCTGCACTGCGCCGACTCGCCCCGGCTCGACGGGTTGGACGACCACCACGCCCAGGCCCTCGCCGCGTCCGAGGCCGACCTGCCGCCGATCCTCGTCCAGCGTTCCACCATGCAGGTCATCGACGGAGCTCACCGGGTGCGCGCGGCGAAGATCCGAGGGCAGCGAGCCATCCAGATCCGCTACTTCGAGGGCAGTCGCGAGGAGGGCTTCATCGTCTCCGTCCAGGCCAACGTCCAGCATGGATTGCCGCTCACCCTCGCCGACCGTCGCAGCGCCGCCCAGCGGATCATCCGGTCCTGGCCCCAGGCCTCTGACCGCTGGATCGCCAACATCGCCGGCCTGGCGGCGAAGACGGTCGCCGCCATTCGGCGGGAGTTGGGCGATGCCATGCCGACCGCCCGGATCGGCCGGGACGGCCGGGTGCGACCGCTGGACACCAAGGACCGCCGCCGCATCGCCGCGGAGCTCATCGCCGCGGATCCCGAGGCGTCGCTGCGGAAGATAGCCAAGGGCGCCGGCATCTCCGTGGGGACCGCCCAAGACGTCCGCCAGAAGGTGCGACGCGGGATCGATCCGACGGTGACGAGGCAGTACGCCGAGCGCCCGGCTGACACCGACGCCTGCAAGCGCCTCAACCGCGGGGTGGTCGAACCGCTGGACGGCCGTTCGCTGCTGGAGCAGCTCCGCCGGGACCCGTCGCTGAAGTACTCCAACTCCGGCCGCTCCCTGCTGCGCTGGCTCGGTTCCTCGCGGCTGATCTGCGAAGCGGACTGGCGCGACGTCGTGTCCCTCATCCCGGAGCACCGGGTCTTCGACGTCGCCCGGATCGCGCGCAGCTGCGCCCTGGTCTGGAGCGAGTTCGCCGACGAGCTGGACCAGCGCGACGGTCTCGGGACCTGATCGTCCCTCTCAGGGGTTGGCCCGAACCGGCGCCGGGGCGGCCAGGGCCCTCACGCGCCGTGCCTGGACAGGTCGAGCGCAACCGCCTCGTACAGGGCCGTGATATTGCCGCTGCCGAAGCTGCGCGCGCCCATCCTCTCGATCACTTCCATGAAGATGGTTCCGCGGGGGTGCACCGACCTGGTGAAGATCTGGAACAGTTGCCCGTCGTGGTCCTGGTCGACCAGCACGTTCAGCTGGCGCAGGTCCGGGATCGGGTGTCCGGCGTGCGGAATACGTGCCGGGAGCTTGCCGTAGTAGGCGTCCGGCGTGTCGAGGAACTCGACCCCATGCTCGGCCATGCGGCGGACGGCGTTGATCACATCGTCGGTGGCGAAGGCGAGATGCTGCACGCCGGGGCCGCCGTTGTTCTTCAGGAAGCTGTCTATCTGGCCCTGCTCGCGGGAGGTGTCCGGCTCGATGAGCGTGAGTGTCACATCTCCCGAACGGCTCCGTACGACCTTGGAGTTCATCGCCTGCCGGCCCACGACGATGCGCTCCTCGAAGGTCATCTCGAAGCCGAGGACCTCGCGGTAGAACTCGACCGTCGGCTCCAGGGTCCCGGGATCCAGGCAGACCGCGAGGTGGTCGATGGCGTGCAGCCGCGAGTCGAATCGGGCCGGCTCCGGGCGCTGCGGAACGAGACCAGGCAGGGCACGGGGGTCCGCGCCCGGGGCGCGCTGCACGAAGGTGTGCATGACGTCGCCGAAGCCGCGGATGGTCGCGGTCGTCACGCCGTCCTGGGTGGTGGGGGCGGCGACGGCGACGGCGCCGCGCCGCACGGCGTGGGCGAAGGCTGCACCGGCCTCCCTCGTGCTCAGCGCGATGACGGACACGCCGTCGCCGTGCTGCTCGACGTAGGCGGCCGCCGGGTGGCCACCGGCGGGTGCCGAGGTGAACACCAACCGGATCTCGTCCCGACCCAGCGCAACGGTCCGGACCGGCGATCGCGAGTCACCTGCCACGGCGTAGACCGAGAAGCCGTAACCCTCGGTGAAGGGCTCGACCGCGGCCTCGACATCCGCTACCGCGAACTCGATGTGGTCTATGCGCACGTCGGCGAAGGTGCCGTTGTCCACTGTTCCTCCCGATGTTCGTGCCGCGCCGGTCGGAGTTGCTCGCAGCCGGCCCGTTCGCATCGCGCGAGGGGGCGGCCGCCCTTCGGGCCAGCCGCGGCGTCGTCCGGCGTCTCGACGGCTCTGCAGTCCTCAATTGAGGACTGTAGAGCCGTCGAGGCCGGGTTGGGCAGCGCGTACGAAGCAATGCGTTCGACTGCTGAACGTACGCCTTTGGACGCGCTTGGGCAGCGACGCGGCCGGTGTTAGCTTCCCGGCAGCGAACCCCGAGTCACCACCGAGGGCCCACAGGAGACGGCGATGGTGGAGAAGGTCATTCAGGTCGGTGCACCGGACGCCGAGCCAGACGGACGCGGCGATACAACCCCCCGAGGCGTCGACCTCGATCATGCGCCACGGAGTTCCTGAGAGCCGCTCGCTGAGCGCATCATCGAGTCCCACCCTTCCTGGTCAGATCGCACCATCGCGGCGTCCAGCGGGCCCGGCCCCCGCACCGTCATCACCACACGACGCGATGTCGTCAAATTATGCGGATTTCCTCGCGACCGCCGCGCGTCGTTGTTCACAAGAATGGCTCGAGTTCGCCGAGACGCTCGAGAAGAGCACCGGCCGAACAGGGAATTGCCGACGATGGGAGCGATCGTGCGCAGCGCAGTCGTCGTAGGCACTGGAATGATCGGAACTTCGGTAGGCCTGGCCCTCACCGGACGCGGCATCTCCGTTCATCTGATGGACGCCGACCCAGCCACCGCGCACGCCGCGGCCGCCCTCGGAGCCGGCATCGCCGGCGAGCCGCCCATCCGCGTGGACGTCGCCGTCCTGGCGGTCCCGCCAGCCGCGGTCGCACCAGTCCTGGCTGACCTGCAACGACGCGGGACGGCCCGGGTACACACCGACGCGGCGAGCGTGAAGGTCCTGCCGTCGCGGCAGATCGAGATCCTGGGCTGCGACACCTCTTCCCACGTCGGCGGGCATCCCCTCGCCGGCAGTGAGCGGTCGGGCCCGTACGCGGCATGTGGCTCACTGTTCGAGGGACGCCGCTGGGTGCTGGTGCCGGACAGCCGGACCAGCGCCGCGGCCCTCGACGGCGCGCTGGCGGTGGTGTCCGCGTGCGGCGCCACACCGGTGATGATGAGTGCGGAGGAGCACGACCGCGCGGTCGGGCTCGTCTCACACGCGCCGCACCTGGTGGCGAGCCTGCTGGCCGGACGCCTGCTGGACAGCGACCCGGCCGCGCTCGGGCTGGCCGGCCAGGGCCTGCGGGACACGACCCGGATAGCCGGCGGGCGGGCCGCTCTCTGGGCGGACATCCTGGCGGCCAACGCCGCTGCGGTCGGCGACGTCCTGGAGGATCTCGCCACAGACCTGGCCGCGACCATCGCCGCATTGCGCGACCTGGACACCCGTACGGACCGGGCTGAGGACGCGCTCGCCCGGCTCACCCACATCCTGCAGCGCGGCGTGGACGGGCGCGAGCGGGTCGCGAACGGTTCCTGAACCGCCAGGTCAGTCCCGAGTCAGCACCTGGCGTTACCTGCGATCCCAGGTCACGGGCAGGGGATTCGCCCGGGCCACCTCGGCTCCGGCCGCGGCGGTACATTTCCACGCCGACGGCCCCGCACCGCCACCAATCGTCATCGGCGGGCCGCATGCCGCACTTCAGTACCGAGTCAGCGGCCGCGGAGAGGATCGGTGACAGGACACTGGTCACCACATCGAAGAGAGGTCTCCATTGAACATGGCGATCGACGACCGCGAACGCATGCAAAGCAATCAACAGGGCTGGAACCGGCGAGCCCTGGCACACGTTGACTCGACCTACTACAACCTCGAAGAGTTCCGGGCCGGCAAGAGCAGCCTCCGCTCGCTGGAGAAGGCCAAGCTGGGTGACGTATCCGGCAAGGACTTCCTGCACCTGCAGTGCCATATCGGATTGAATGCCATCTCCTGGGCCAGACTGGGCGCCAATGTCACGGCGGTGGACTTCGCCGAACAGGCCCTCGAGATCGGCCGAGATCTGGCCAAGGGCCTGGAGGTGGACAACATCACTTTCGTGCACGCCAATATCTACGATCTGCCGCAGGTACTGGACCGCTCCTTCGACATCGTCTACACCGACTACGGAGTGCTCAACCTCCTGCCGGATCTGCCCGGCTGGGCCAAGGTCATCGCGCACTTCCTGAAGCCCGGTGGCATCTTCCACATCGTGGAGATCCATCCGATCCTGGGTGCGTTCGAAGAGGTCAACGGCGAACTGCGGCTCCGCTCGGAACTGTTCACCAGCGGCCCGCACGAGAACGACGTCTCCATCACGTACGGCGACGGATACGCGGAAGCCCGAGAGATCGATCCGTACAAGCAGTACAGCTGGCCCTGGAACCTGTCCACCGTCTTCACGGCGCTGCTCCAGGCGGGCCTGCAGATCGAGACGTTCACCGAGGTGCCCCTGGACTGCCGGCAGCGCGTGAGCTCGATGGTCCGTGACGAGCAGGAGGAAGGATTCTGGCGCCTGCCCGGCGACCCGCTCCCCCTGACGTGGACTCTCTCCGCGCGCAAGCCCGAGTAGCCGACCCCGCGCCATACGTGCCCGGGCGCGGCCTTCGGGTCGGCCCGGGCACGTTCCTCCTCACGGCCCACCATGGCCGACCGTTGGATCCAGGGAACCGTGTCCTGGCCGGCGTCGACGAGGCCCGTTCCGGATCGCCTCGCAGAATTCGGTGAGCTGGTCGCGGTAATAGAAGTGGCCGCCAGCCAGCGTCCGGTGCTCGAAGTCGCCGGTCGTCCATGCCTGCCAGGCCGCAAGGTGCTCGTCGGTCACCCACGGGTCGTCCGTCCCGCCGAGCGCAAGCACGGGGACGGTCAGCGGTCCGGCAAGGGGCCGGTACCGCGCCAACATCAGGTAGTCGGACCGCATGACCGGGATCGCGTAGTCGGCGATATCGTCCGCACCAACCGTTGATCCCGCCGTGACCGCGCCATGGGCGATCTCGGCGAGCCAGTCCTCGCGCCCCATCGACAACACCCGGCCGACGTCGAGACGACAGCGGTCCGGGGGCCGCGCGGCTGACACCACCACCCATGCCGGTGCCCGGCCCATCGCCGTCAGCAGCGAGGCGATCTCATAGCACAGAACGCCGCCCATGCTGTGTCCGACGAGGACCAGGGTGCTGGTGCCGTGCCGGACGATCTCGCGGGCTGCCTGCTCCGCCAGGTCGGACAGCCCGGAGGAGAACGGCTCGGTGATGCGGGGCCCGCGCCCCGGGTACTGAAGTACCAGCGCGGTATCGCCCGACCGCAGCAGCCCGGCCGGCAGGTCGGCGAACGAGTACGCACTGCCCCCCGCGAACGGGGCGAGCACGAACGTCAGGGCCGCCGCGTCACCGACGTCACCGAAACGCCAGAGCAGTGGGGTGATCGGCCTGCGGCTCCCCCTCACCGATCCACCGTCCGGACGACGATGGTCCGGCCGTCGCTGTCCCACGTGCGCTCCTGGGCCTCGGCGGCGAACCTCAGCGCCACACCGTTGCGCCCGGTGGGAGTCACGGCGAGTTCGACCCTGCCGCAACCGTGGCGGCCCGCGATGTCCACGATCTCGCGGAGGACGAGCGGCTCGACGCCGCGGCCCATCACCGGGCAGGACACCGAGAACACCTCGACACGGCAGACACCGGAGGCGAATGCCAGGCCGGCCACCGCGCCCAAGCCGTAGTCACCGAATCTGTCCCGCACGCCGGCCGTGAGGAGCAGCCGATCGCTGCCGGCGACGAAGTCGGCCGGGTCGAACCCGTCGGGCACCGGGCCGAGCACGAAATCCTTGGACCGCGCCAGCAACTCGGCCACCGCCGAGCCGGCATCGTCCGGCTCGTCGAACGTGACCGAGACGCCCAGGCCGGACACGAATTCCTCCAGCGACAGCGTCTGCGGAGATTGCCCCGGAGGCGACGGGAGGGCCGCTCCGGGCCGCCTCGGCAAAGGCCTGTCGAAGACGCCGGCCTCCTGGATCTCGGCCGGCCAGGCCTCGGGTGCCGGCCCGAGCAGGATCGGATCGAGTCCGTCGATCGTGGCGGCCGCTTCCGCCAGCTCGGGATCCCCGGTCAGCAGCCAACTGGGCCCGAGCCGGGCGGCCAGCGCGCGCAACGGCCCGGGGCCCGCTCCCGCCACCCAGTCGGCGGCCAGGGACGGCGCCAGCGGAGCCCAACCGCCGCTCAGCGCCATCGGCGACCTGTCGTGACCGTCCACCACGGCGAAACGCATGCCGGCCTTGCCGAGACGTAGCAGCGGGTCACGGAGAACCTCCGCGTTCGCCTGCGTCAGAAGGTCATCACCGAGGACCGCGGAACGGGGAACACCGCCGAAGCGGACCCGCACCAGCCGGGCGATGTCCCATCCAAGTCGCCAGAACACCTCATCCGTGTAGGGAATGCGAGCGAACGCGTAGAGCGCCGGATGGTGGGCACGCAGGCCCCCGACATCGCGTACCGCCTCCTCCGCGTCCGCCACCTGGACATGGACCCGACCGGCGAGCCGCAGCCGCAGCCGCTGCCTGGTCGCCATGGCGGCGGCGGCGACCCCGTCAGGATGCCCGGCGTCGGCCACTCCGCCCCCCCGCTGGGGAAGGGCGGGAAGCACGAACACCAGGCAGCTCTCCCTCCGATCGGCGGCCGCCAGAGCCGCGTCCGCGAGCCGCATGAGCTCGCCCTCCTCATCACCCTCCGGCATCTCCTCCCAGCGAGGGGCGACCACGAGCACGTCCGGGGCGAGCCGGGCCATCGGCCCGCGGTCGTCGAGGCATTGAGGCATGATCTGGTTGAACGGCCCGACGACGATCTCGGGGACGAGACCCGCGTCCACGAGCGCCACGTGCAGGTACGGCTCGATCGGGTCGATCGTGTAGGAGGCCAGGAGCCCTATGGTCAGGACGGCGGGAGCGGCCGGCAGGCGCCGTCGACGGGCCCGCACGCCGGCGGCCGCGTCAGCCACGGTGTCCGTCTTGGCCGCCGGCACCGTCACCGGGCCTCCTCGTCGCGCACACCTGCCGGGACGTACCCGGCCACCACGGCAGCGGTCGCGCCGGCGACGGACAAGGCGCCGAGCTCGGAAGGTGACTCGAGCGCCGACTTGATCGCCTTCAGGAACTCGACCGCGGTCCTGCCGTTGATGAACCGGTGGTCATAGGCGAGCCCGACGACGGTCACCGAGCGCGGAGCGACACCACCGTCGGCGGTGAACACGACCTCATGCCGGATGCCGCCGAGCGAGACCGCGCAGGTCTGGCCCGGGGCGACGATGGGTTGGGCGAGCAGGACGTCGTCGTCGTTGTTCAGCGACAGGAGAATGTTGGCATCGTTGAGATCCTCCGCCGCAAAGGTCTCCCGAACGGCCTGGAAGCGGTAGTCCATCAACAGGCCGGCGATCTCGTCGAGCGGCCGCTCTCCTGCGTTCTTCACCACTGGTGCGTAGAGTCCCCGCCCGACATCGATGGTGACGCCGACGTGTGCCGCCTCGGGCAGCGGCATGTTCTCGGCGGGGGTGCCGTAGCAGAGGGGAAATCGCCCGCAGAGCCGGCCGAGCACGGCCACGAGCAGCTCGGGAAGCCCGATGAGGGCTACCGACCTCTTCGAAAGCTCACGGCCGGTGGCCACGGCGCGGTCGACGGTGACGATGACGGCGGTGAAGGCGGCCGGGATCTCGTGATGAGACTGTGTTACCGCCGCGGCCACGGCGCGCTGCACCCGGTTCGGGGCGTACGTTGCCGTGCTGCTCTCCGGCTGCCCTTCGCCGAGCAGCCGGTGTACGTCGGCCTCGCGGATGATCCGCAGACCCAGCCGGGCCAGGGCGGCCGGCTGGATCCCGTGCTGATCTGCCAGCAGCCGGGCGGGTTCGGTCAGGGTCACCAGCCCAGCGACGCCGTCGTCCTCGGATCCGGCGGCGGGCTGCGCGCGACGGGCCGCCAGGAACTCCTGCCGGTCCGTCTCGGACGCGAAGAGGTGGGCGATGACGTCCCCCTGACCGCGCTCAGCCGGGGTGTCGACCAGCCGCTGGAGGATGCCGCCACGTTCGCAGCAGAGCTCCTCGGCCGCTTTCGAGGTCTCGATCACGATGATCGGGTCGCCCTCGTTCACTACCTGCCCGTCCTCCGCGAGCCATTCGACGAGCACGTAGGCGGTGTCGTTGCTGTTGAGCTTCGGCACCTCGATGTCGATCACACCGAACTCCCTTCGCCACGGAGGTCCGCGAGGATGGCCTCGCGGATCGTGTCGGCCTGTACCAGGACCTCGCGTTCCAGATGGACGGCCGACGGAACAACGCTGTCGGCCGAGTGGATGAGCCGGACGGGCCTGCGGAGCCGCCCCCACAGCCGCTCGTGCAGGACGTGCGCGACCTCAGCACCCCAGGTCCCGCCCGTGGTGCTCTCCTCGACGACGCAGACGTACGAGGCCCGGCGCACAGCGCTCAGCAACGCCTCGGCCTCCACCGGGTACAGCCGGGAGGGGACCACCAGCCGGCAGGCGATCTCGTCACGCAGCAGCAGGCTGCGCATGGCTGCCACGGCGCGCTCCGCCATGCCGCCGGGCGCGATGATGAGGCAGTCCGTGTCGCCGTCGGCCTCGGTGAACACATGCGCCGGGGCGATGTCCGCGGCGCCGAGGAAGCCGTAGTCGAACAGGTCGTCCACCTGGCCGTCGGCGGCGGCCCGTCGTGTGTAGAGCACCTTGTCCTCGATGAAGACGCACGGTTCACCGAGTGCGAGCATGTGGGCCAGCACCGTCCGGTTGTCGTGGAACGGTGACAACTCGAACAGCGACAGTCCGGGGATCCCGATGAAGTGCTTGAGCAGGCTCTGGCTGTGCGTCGGGCCGTAGCCGCGGTTGCCGCCGGAGGGGCAGCGCACCACCATGCGCATGGGGTGCCGATGCCCGTACATGGACACGGACTTGCTGGCGACATTGAGCAGTTGGTCGAACGCCAGACCGACGAAGTCGCCGAACATGATCTCAACGATGGCCGCGTCCCCGGCCAGCGCGAGCCCGGCGGCGACTCCGACTATGCCGTTCTCGCTGATCGGCGTGGAAATCACCCGGTCCGGATGGGCCTGCGTCAGCCCGCGGGTCACCTTGAACGCCCCTCCGTACGGGTCGGCGATGTCCTCACCGAGCACGTAGAGCCGGGAGTCGGCCCGCATGCGCTCGTGCAGCGCACTGTTGAGGTTCTCCACCACCCGTGCCGGCCGCTCGTTCACGCCGCGCTCCAGACCGACGGCGGCCTCGCGGCGACCTCAGCCACCAGCCGGGCGACCCGTTCCGCCGCGACCGCGTCGGCGTCCGCGAACCGCTCCCCGAGTTCCGCCCGGTACAGCGGATACCAGTCGCTCGCCCGCACCCGTCGCAATTCCGCGTCGGTCCGGGTGTCGTCGCTCTTGCTGTGCGGCCCGAGGCGGTTCGTGACGAACTCCAGGACCAGCGGAGCGCCGTCGCGCACCGTGGCGACGAGCGGCCCCACCGCGGTCCGGAGCGCGGCCAGGCTGGTGCTGTCGACCCGTAGGTGGGCGATGCCGAACGCCGCGGCGCGATCCCGGATGGTACCCGCCATCTGCGCGGCGGTGGCCGTCGACTGGGCAATGCCGTTGTTCTCGACGATGACGAGCAGTGGCAGCCGCCACAGCGCTGCCAGGTTGAGCGCTTCGTACACCGCGCCCTCACCCCAGGTGCCGTCGCCGATGTAGGCGAGTGCCAGAGCTCCGGGAACGTGCCGCTTGAGATGGAGGGCGACCCCCGCCGCGACCGGCAGACTCTCCCCCTGCACGCCGGTGGACAGGTACCGGTCGCGGAAGATGTGCTGGCTCCCGCCGACACCATTGCAGACGGCACCCTCCCGGCCCATGATCTCCGCGAGCAGGCCGGCAGGGTCGCCGAATCTGGCGATGTAGTGGCCGTGGCCGCGGTGGTTGCTGAACACGTAGTCGGACTCGCCCAGCAAGGGGGCCAGGGCGACCGGCACGTACTCCTGTCCCAGGCAGGTGTGCGTCGTGCCGTGCACCTCGCCCCGCGTGAACAGGTCGAGCAGGGCGAGCTCGAAGTGGCGGATGAGCAACATCGTCGCCAGGTCGGCGTCCGACGGTGGCGAGAGCCGTCCGGCATCGTCCGGCAGCGTCACGATCGTCGTCCTCGCAATGTCGTCGGTCACGTGGTGGTCCTTTCCCCGGATCTGCGCCGAGCGGGCCGGGCGCTTCGGTCAGGCGAGCGCGTTCTTGGCCCGCAGCGTCTCCCGGATGGCGGCGACCGACGTCAGCCCACGGATCTCGGCCCGGGTCAGCGAGATGTCGAAGGTGTGCTCCAGCGCCGTGACGACCTGGATGTGCTTGAGACTCGTCCACGCGCCGGACCTGCCCGGCCCGGACTCGTCGTCGATATCCGCCGGGTCTGTCTCCAGAATCTCTGCGATGAGTTTGACCAGCGGCGTGGCGTCGGACGCGACCTCACGGAGGGATCGTGGGCGCATGTCCGTCCACACCTCCTCGATGTAGGCGAGACATTCCTCTTTGCTCGCCGTCTTCCCGGCGTCACGCCATCCTGGCGCGTTCTCCTTGTGGTCCGGCCAGATGGAGTACTGTTCCTCGTCGTTCACGACCACCCGGTACGTGGGGTCGGTCGGGGCGGCGGTGTCCGTCATGGATGTTTCCTTCCAGTGGGCGCTCAGTTGACGGGCGCGGTACCGGGAGCCGCCGGGGAGGACTCGACCTCGCCGCCCCCGTCCGGCAGGAGTGCCTCCGCGTTGCGGATGGTGGGATGGAGAAAACCGATCAGGCCGACGACGGCAGCGGCCAGGCCGGACACGATGAACAGCACGGCGATCCCGCTGCCCGGTCCGGTGCCGGTGACGGCGCCGAAGACCGGTGCGAGCCACCCGTCCGGCCGCATGGCGGGCTCGAGGACGTGGTCGGCGAGCAGGCCGGCGGAGAGATACGCCAAGGGGCTCGCGATGTTCTCGGTCATCTGGACGGCGGCGAAGATGCGCCCCTGGAGACGGGGTGGAGTCTTCTCCTGCCAGATGCTCTGGTTGTAGCCGTCGATGAAGGGCAGGGCCCCCCAGCCGAAGAACAACGCGATCGACCAGATCCAGATGCCGTCGAAGCCGAAGAGCATCCGCCCCGGAATGCCCAGGACGAGGATGGCGACGAGCATGCGGGAGATCTTCTTCTCGGTGGGCTTGAGCATGGCCAGCACGACGCCCGCCCCCGTGCCACCGATCGCCCCGATGGCCTGGACGAGGCCCACCGCATTGACCGAGTCGCCCGTACGGGCGAGGACCATCGGCTGGAACAGCACCCAGCCGAACGCAGACAGAAAGCTGACCGCGAGCATGGTCATCAGCAGCCCGACCAGCGGGGGCCGGCGCGCGATGTACGAGAAGGCCAGGCCCATGTCCCGCCGGAACCCGGACGCCCCCTTCAGGGCGTGGTCACGGACCGGGTTGGGCGGCAGCGTGACGGCGAACACCGCGGCGACCGCCAGCGCGTACCCGGCCGCGTCGACGGCGAGGACCGGGGCGATCCCGATCGCCGACATCAGGGGTGCGGCAATGGCGGGGGCGGCAATGTACGGCGCCGCCCGCAGCAAGCCCATCATCGCATTGGCCCGAGTATAACTGCCCTTCTCCATCATCAGGGTGATGGCGGCGCCGTACGCGGGCGCCTGGAACGCGAGGAACGCGCCGGTCAAGAAGTTCACGAAGTACAGCTGCCAGAGCTGCGCATCCCCGGTCAGGTAGACGACCAACAGCGCCAGGGTCACCACCCCCGCACCCACGTCTGAGGCGATGATGGTGATGCGGCGGTCCCACCGGTCGATCAGCGCCCCCGCGAGGGGCGAGAAGAGGATAGTTGCGCCGAACGCGACGAACGTGAGCAAGGTGACGTCGAGAGCCGAATGCGTGTCCTCATAGACACGGATGCCGATGGCGAAGTTCGTCATCCGGGTGCCGACCGTCGACAATATCTGACCGACCCACATCACGGTGAACCCGGCGAAACCTGAAGCACGCCTCAAAGACAACTCGTGTCCTCGCTCTCTGCATCCTCGATCACGTCAGCGGCCGGTCACCGACGACGATCCCCCGGCCTGCCCCACCGGATCCGTCTCGTGGGGCACGAGGGCGGCCTGCTCGACGATCCGCGGATGGGCGAAGAACTGCGCCGCCGTGATGCGGATACCGACCCGGTTCGCCCGGTAGGCGCCCTGGATGGCGAGCACCGAGTCGCCACCGAGGGCGAAGAAGTCGTCGGCGATGCCGATCCGGGCAACATCCAGGTCGAGCAGATCGGCCCAGATCCGCGCCAGCATCCTTTCCCGGTCGTCGCGCGGCTCCCGGTCGTCGCGCGGCGTGGCGCCCGCCCGTTCGGCCAGGGTCATCGGCACCGCAGGCGACCAACCGGACGTCACCATCGGCGGGTCCAGTTCCCAACGCCGCTGCGCACAGGCCCACGGATCGTCTCCCCCGGCACCCAGAACCGCGCACTCGGCCACCGCAAACCCGCCCATTGTGGTCATCGTAGTCCTGGCCGCATGTACCTCACCATCGATGAGCCGAATGCCGTCCTCGTCGCCGCCGATCCCGGCCGGCACCCGGGCGCCGGGCGGGACGGCGACCACGAGGCGACGGCCGTGGTGGCGCTGCACCGCGGCCAGCCGCACCAGGTCGGCAGACGGCCAGCCCGTCACCGCGGTGAGCAGCCAGGTCACCGGGGGGACGCGGCAGGCCTGGTGCAGCCGCCGTACGGCCGTCTCGCCGACCGCTGCCGGGAGCAGACCGGCGAGAACCTCCGTCCCGGGGAGCCCGGCGAGGTCCGTGAACACCTGGGCGTCCAGGCGAGCCTCCAACCGCGGATCGAGCAGGCCTTCCGATCTCGACGTCAGCACCACCAGCGGACGGTTCGACCTGGATCGGTATGCCGTGACCGCCGCCACGATGTCGGTGGCGGCGTCGTCCAGCCGGCGGACGAGCCCGCCCAGCCGCGGGGGCACCGGGGACCCGATCAGATCCGGCCAGCGCACGGCGACCACGTTGACCCCTTCGGGACCGGCCGCGAAAGGACCTGCGGGGTCGAGCAGGGCGCCGAACACGTGGGAGGTGACGACCAGCCGGGGCACGACGTCGAATCGGGCCAGTAGCTGCTCAGCCGCGGAGCGGACGGGCCCGGGGTCACCGGTCGTGGCGACAACCAGCCTCGGCACCGCCTGGCGGGGCCGGGCGCGCACGGACTTCGCCACCGACGGTCCGGTGGCGGTACGGTCCGGGCCATCGCTCATCCGGACGAGCGTCTCCTCGAAACGGCTGAGCAGGTCCTCCACCACATCCTCGCTGAGCCTCGCGGCGTCGTACTCGGTGCTCGCGCTCAGCAGGCCGTCCCGCTGGTCCAGGTGGAGGAACAACTCCAACGCGGTGTCCGCCGCCGGCACGTCGAGCGTCCGTACGGACACCCCCGGCAGGTCGAGGCCGGCCGACGTCTCGCCCGCCAGGTTGAGGGCATGTTGGAAGATCGGATGATACGACAGGTCGCGCGGCGGCCGGACCGCCTCGATGACACGACTGAACGGCACCTCCTGGTGCCGCTGCGCGCTCAGGACCGTGTCGTGCACGCGGCGCAGCAACGCCCGCGACGTCGGCCTCCCTGACAGGTCCAGGCGCAGCGGCATCAGATGGGCGAAGCGGCCGACGAGGTTGCGCAGCTCGGGCTGTTCCCGGCCCCCGGACGGTAGGCCGAGCACGACGTCCGCCTGGCTGCTCTCCTCCCCCAGCACCAGCGCGTACGCGGCGAGGAGCACGACGAACGTGCTCACGTCGCACACCTGAGCCAGCTCCCCGAGGCGTGTGCCCAGGTCCTCGCGGAGCGGCCGGGTCAACCGGCCGACCCTGGTGGCCACCGGTGCGCCCGGGACGGCGCGGGCGCGGGCCAGGACCAGCCGTGGCGGCGCGTCGTGGAGCTGGTCGGCCCAGTAGGCCGCGGACGTCTCGGCCGCCGAGCCGGCCAGCCGGTCCCGCTCCCAGACGGCGTAGTCCGCCACCTGGACGGGCAGCGGGGCCGGCGGATCGCCGAGCCCCAGCCGTGCCCGGTAGGCGGCGGCGAGATCCGCGAGGAAGACGTGCCAGGACCTGTTGTCGCAGACGACGTGGTGCATGCCGATCAGCAGGTGGTGCCGATCCGGTCCGTCCCTCAGGAGCCGGACCCGTAACAGCGGCCCCGTCCGCAGGTCGTAGGGCTGCGTGGCGTGACCGTGAATCGCCGCGGCGAGCTCGTCCGGCCGCCCGGCGACGTCGTCCAGCCGATCGGCGGGCCACCAGCAGTCGAGCCGGTCATGGACGACCAGGACCGGCCGTCCTTGGTGGGTGCCGAAGGTGGTGCGCAGTCCCTCGTGCCGCCGCACGACGTCGTCCACCGCCCCGCACAGCGCCGCCTCGTCGAGCGGCCCGGTCAGGGTCGCCGCGAACGTGATCGCCGCGGAACCGGCGCCGAGCTGAGCGAGCGCCCACAGCCGCCGCTGGGTCGCGGCCGGCTCGATGGGCCGGTCCCGGGGAACCGGAAGGATCGCCGGACAGCCATCGGACTCGGGCGCCCGCCCGTCCTCCGAGGCACGTGCGGCGTCGATCGCGTGGGCCACCGCCGCGACCACAGGATCGGCGTAGAACTCGTGGAACGGCACGGTGACGCCGAATTCCCGGCCCACCCGCGCCAGCATCCTGGTGGCCAGCAACGAATGCCCGCCCAACGCGAAGAAGGTGGTCCGCACGCCGACCTCGTCGGTATCGAGCTGATCGGCCCAGATCGCGGCCAGTCGCTTCTCGGTCTCCGTCCGGGGCGGCACGTGGTCCGGCGCGATCGCGGCGCGCTCCGCACGGTCCGTCGCCGCGTTCATGATGTGCGCCGCGGTGGCCAGGTGGGCCGTCGTGTAGGCCGCGCGCTCCGGCCCCGGTGCCGGCGCACCCCAGAGGGCGTGCAGCCGGCGTACGGCGAGTGTCCCGAGCGCGGCGAAGAACTCGTCGGTGTACGGGACGTGCCCGATCGCGTCGGCAGCGAGATCGGCGACCTGGGTGACGCCCAGCCCGGCGGCGAACCCTTCGGGCCACGTCACCTCGACGCCGGGGGCAGCGGCCAGGCCCCGGGCCAACCGCTCGTCGGCCGCGCCGACGTGCGTACCCTCCCCCGACGGGCACACCATGATCAGCAACGGCGCGTCCGTACGGGACCGGAAGGCGGCAACTCCCGCGAGGAGGTCGTCGACCACTCCGGTGAGGAAGTCCGCGGAATCGCCGCCCCCGTACCGGTACCAGTCCGCCCAGCGCAGCAGGACGACCTGCCCGTCACCGGCGTCACCGGCCAGTAGGTGCTGGAGAACCTGGCCGTAGGGCGCGAACCGCAGCTGGACCGGAACCCGGGAGAAGCCGGACCAGAACCGCATCACCTCGCCCATCGGCTCGGCCGTGAAGGACGCGGCGACCTGGACCGTCCGGCGGCGCCCCGGCACCAGATCGGCGATCGGCCGGTCCGGCGTCCCGGCGAGCCCGGTCAGCACGGCGGCCAGCCCGTGGGCAACCTGCTGCGCGGTCTCGCCGAGGTAGAGGTCGGTGTTGTACCCGAGGACGCCGGTCAAGCCCGCGGCCGTGCGGCGCACCGTCAGGAACATGTCGAAGTCGGTGGTGCCCGTCTCGACCCGCTCGGGCGTGAACGTGACGCCGCCCGCCCGGCGAGGCTCCAGCGCGCCGATCTCGCTGACGCTGAGCATGATCTGGAACAGCGGGTTGTACCCGAGCCGCCGGGCGGGCGCGATCTCCCGTACGAGGTCGGCGAAGGGTAGGTCCTGGTGCGCCGCCGCCGCGGCGGCCGACGCCTGGACCCGACGCATCAGGTCGTCGCCGGACGGGCCGCCGGACAGGTCGACCCGGGTCACCAGCGTGTCCGCGAAGCTGCCGATCAGCGGCTCGAGCTCCCTGGCCGGCCGGCGCGCGACCGGCGTCCCGAACAGCACGTCGTCCTGCCCGGTGGCCTGCTGGACCAGCGCGGCGAAGGCCGCGACGACGACGTTGTTGAGGGTGACCCTGGTCCGCCGGGCCACTGTCATCAGGCGGTCGGTCACGTCGGCCGCCAGGACGAACTCGAGATGGGCGCCTCGCCCGCTCGGTACCTCGGGGCGTGGCCGGTCCCCCGGAACGGTCGAGAGGGCCGGGGCGCCGGCCAACTGCTCGCGCCAGAAGGAAATCTGCGCTGCGCGCCGCCCGTCGGCGGCTGCCTCGTGCTCGGCCGCGGCGTGGTCGGCGAACCGCAGGCGGAGCGCGCCCAACGGTGCGTCCTGGCCGCTGCGGCGGGCGTAGCAGGCGACCAGGTCGCCCAGGAAGACCTCGGTGGACCAGCCGTCGATGACGATGTGGTGGGCGCAGACCAGCAGCACGTGGTCCTGCGCGCCGAGCGCGAACAACGTCACGGCGAGCGGAGGGTCGGTGGTCAGGTCGAACACCGGCCGGGCCCGCTCGGCGATCAGCCGCGCCACCTCCGGGGACCGCGGCCCGGCCGGGTCTCCGGCGGCTTCTGCCGGAGCGGCCACCACGGGCATCGGTGGCAGGAACGTGTCGAGAACGACCTGGCGAGGCCCGTCGGGCGTCTGCCGGAACACCGTTCTCAGCGCCGACTGGCGGGCGGTGACGTCCCCGATCGCCGCGTGCAGGACCTCCCGCTCCAGCGGGCCGGTCAGCCGGATCGCGAACGTTACCGGCACCGATCGGCCGGGTGAGAGCTGATCGGCCAGCCACAGCCGCTCCTGGGCGGGCGACAGGGGCAGCGCGTCGCCGCCACCGGTTCCGGGCACCGGCGGGGCACCGACACGCCGCCGGCCCAGCCTCGCCCGCAGCAATCTCTGCTGCTGCGGCGTGAGCCCATCGAGCAGTTCGCCGAGGTCCTTGCTCATCGCACCGTTCGTCCTTCGAGGTCGGCGACAGCGGCCCGGATCCCTGCCAGCACGAGCTCGGCCATGCGGTCGGCGAGCCCGTCTCCGGCGACGTCCGGCCGTACCCGGACCATCAGGTCCCATTCCGGCGAGAGCGGCCGCCGCGCGATCGTCACGGTCATCGGGATGTCGTTGTGGTCGGAGTACCAGAACCCCAGCAGACTGACGTTCCGCAGCCCGGCGAGGGCGTCATAGGCATGGAAGTCAGCGAAGTTGAACAGGACGTCGAAGGGTGCCGCCCCGAGGGCGTCACGCAGCGTCGCCGGGGGAAACCTACGATAGGGCGCGAGCGCCCGCTCTGCCGCCCAGCTGGCAGCGACCACCTCGCTCCAGGCCGCCGCGCCGCCGGTGTCGACGCGCAGCGGCACGCTGTTGACGAACATCCCGATCAGTCGGTCCGCGCCGTCCGTCTCGGGGCGGCCATTGGCGGTCAGCCCGGTCACGACATCGGCGGAGCCCCCCAGGGCGGCGAGGGCGCGCAGGTGCGCGGCGAGGTAGACGCTCTTGACCGGCACGGCCAGCCGCGCGGCCACCGCCCGGACGCGCTGCCGAAGTCCGGCGTCCAGCGCCTGCCGTACGTCGACGTCGGGATCGGCCGACACGTCGGAGGCGGCCCATGCCCGTGCCGTCGCCACCGGCACGAGGACGTGCCCCTTCAGCATCGCCGTGAAGTACTCGGCGGCGCCCGGATCGGTCACCGTCCGCCGTTCGAGCGCCACGAAGTCGCGGTACGCACCCGTTCGCGACGGCTCGTCCGGCTCCGGAGGCTTCCCGGACAAGCGGAGGTCGTAGGCCTGGGTGACGTCGGTGAGGAAGACCGCGAGGCTCCATCCGTCGAGCACCGCGTGGTGCACGGACAGGGCCAGTGTCCACGACCCGTCGCCGTGGTCCAGCGCGTGGCATCGGGCCAGCGGCGGCCGGGTGAGGTCGAACCATTCGTGCCACTGCGGCAGCCACCAGTCCCGCACCACGGTGGCGTGGTCGCCCCCCGACCCGACAGGCGCCTGGAGCACGACCAGGGGGAGCGGAGCCTCCTCGTGCACCCGCAGCAGGGGACCGTCCTGGCTCAGCAGGTCGAAGGAGGCGCGCAGCATCTCGTGCCGGGCCGAGACGGCGTCCAGCGCGTCACGCAACGCCGCGGGGTCGAGCGGCCCGGCGAGCCGGACCGTGCTCAGGTCGTGGTAGAGGGTCGGGTCGTCACGGATCTCGTACTCGTAGACGATCCCGGACTGCAGCAGGGAAGCGGGATAGACGTCCGTCCCGCCGACCGGCTCCCCGGACCCGGCCCCGCCGTCGTGCGGCCGGATGTCCTCGGCGCGCTCGAGAACCGCCGATACGTCCGCGATCGTCGGACGGGCGAACAGATCCGCGACCGTCATCGACAGCCCGACGGCGCGGGCGGCCGCCACGACCCGGACGGCGAGCATGGAGTCGCCGCCCAGCACGAAGAAGTCGTCATCCTCGCCGACCCGATCGACGCCGAGCACCTCCGCCCAGATGCCGCACAGCGTGGCGGGGACGGACGCCTCCGGCATCGGGGCCGCGGGCCGCCGCGCCTGCGGGGCGGGAAGCGCGCCGCGGTCGAGTTTGCCGTTGATCGTGAGCGGCAGCTCGTCCAGCACGACCAGCGCGGCGGGCACCATGTGCGCGGGCAGCTTCTCGGCGAGCCGTCGACGCAACCCGGCGACGTCGGGTTCCACGCCCGGTCCGGGTACGACGTAGCCGACGAGCCGCTCCGTGCCGTTCCCGTCGGTCCGTACCACCACGGCTGCCGAACGCACCTCCGGCTCGGCGAGCAGCCATGCCTCGATCTCCCCGAGCTCGATCCGGAAGCCTCGCAGTTGCACCTGCTGGTCGGCACGCCCGCAGAACACGAGCTCGCCGTCAGGGCGGAGAATCGCGAGGTCCCCGGTCCGGTACATCCTGCCGCCGGTGAAGGGATCGGGGAGGAACCGCTCCGCGGTGAGGCCAGGTCTGCCCAGGTAGCCGCGAGAGACGCCCGCGCCGCTCACGTACAGCTCGCCCTTCACGCCCGCCGGCACCGGCTCGAGGTCGGCGTCGAGCACGGCCAGCCCGAGGTCGGGGAGCGGACTGCCGATGGGGCTGCCCGTCGTCCCGGCGTCCGCGACACCGAGGGGCCGGAGCGTCACGTGGACCGTCGTCTCGGTGATCCCGTACATGTTGACCAGGCGTGGGGACCGGTCGCCGTAGTGCGCCAGCCAGTCACGCAGCGCGGCGGGTTCGAGCGCCTCCCCGCCGAAGACGACGAGGCGCAGGTCCGTCGCCGGGTACCCGCCGTCGGCGGCGACCGCGGCGAGCTGCCGGAAGGCCGACGGGGTCTGGCTGAGGACGGTGACGCGCTCCTTCCTCAGCAGCTCCCAGAAAGCCTCGGCATCCCTGCTCACGGCAAAGGGAACCACCACGACCCGACCGCCGGACAGGAGGGCGCCCCACAGTTCCCACACCGAGAAGTCGAAGGCGAAGGAGTGGAACAGCGACCACGTGTCGTCCGGACCGAACCCGAAGTCGTCGGCGGTGACGGCGAAGAGGCGGGACACGTTCGCATGGGTCACCACCACCCCTTTCGGACGGCCGGTGGAGCCGGAGGTATAGATGACGTACGCGGTGTTCTCCGGGCGGACGCCGCTGTCGAGCGCGTCATCGGGCCCGGTCGTGGTGTAGGCCTCGACGACGTCGACGAGATCAGGCCCCGGAACCAGCTCCGCGAACTGCCGGTGTCCCACCACGACACGGCAGTCGGAGTCCTCGATGGTCAGGGCGAGGCGAGCCGGCGGGTAGGCGGGGTCGAGCGGCAGGTAGCCCGCCCCCGTCTTCAGCACGGCCAGGACCGCCACGGCGATGTCCGCCCCGCGCTCGAGACACAGTCCGACCAGGGCCTCCGGTCGCGCACCGCGGGCGCGTAGGAGATGCGCCAGCCGGTTGGAGGCCAGATCCAGCTCCCGGTAGGTGAGACGAGTCCGGCCGTCGCTGATGGCCACCCGGTCCGGAGTGCGGGCGGCCTGGGCCGAGAACAGGTCGTGCAGGCAGGCGGCGGGGGCAACCGTCGCCGCGGGGAGGATCAGGCTGCGATCGGCCTCGGCGGTGAACCGCAGAGCACGCAGCGGGGCGTCGGGCATGGCCACGGCCGCGTCGAGCAGGCGCACGAACCAGTTCAGCAACCGCCGGGCCGTGGCCGGATCGAAGAGGTCGGCGCTGTACTCCGCGGTGACGCGCATGCCGTGCGGCAGCTCGTCAAGCTCGAGGGTGAGGTCGAATTTCGCGGTGCCGTTGTCCAGGGTGACCGGCTCGACGTCCAGTCCCGGCAGCGCCGCCTGCGGCCGGAACGGGCCCTGATAGGCGAACGCCACCTGCGCGATCGGCTGCCTGGACAGATCGCGGTCGGGTGCGACCCGGGCCACGATCGCATCGAGCGGCACGTACTGGTGCTCGTGGGCCTCCATCGCACGATCCCTGACGTCCCCGACGAGCGAGCGGAAGGACCGGCGGGCTTCCGGCCGCAGACGCAGCAGCACCGTGTTGGTGAAGAAGCCGACCACGTCCTCCGCTGCCGGGCTCGGCCGCCCGGCCGTCGGAGCGGCCACCACCACGTCCTCCCCGGAGCCGACGGCGCGCAGCAGTGCGCCGAAGGCCGCCAGGTACACGGCGAACGGCGTGGCGTTCTCGGCGACGGCCAGGGCGGCGACGGCGGCCACCTGATCAGCCGTCAGAGTGGTGACGACCCTGCCACCGGCGTGGGTCTGCATGGTCGGCCGGGGCCGGTCGGCGGGCAGCTCGATCGCGTCGGGAGCGCCGCTCAGCTGCTCGCTCCAGTACGCGAGGCCGGGCTCCAGCGCACCGGACCGGGCCAGCGCGTCATGCCAGCGCGCGAAGTCGGCGTAGCGGAGGCCAGGCGGGCGCAGGTCCGGCCCTGCTCCGCATTCCCGGGCGTACAGCAGCGCCAGATCGCGGTCGAAGACGTGCTGCGACCATCCGTCGGTGACCAGATGGTGCATCACGACCACGAGCAGGTTGTCGTCCGCCGCGCGCCGGTAGAGGGTGGCGCGCAGCAGCGGTGCACGAGCGAGGTCGAAGGGACGCGCGGCCTCGGTCGCGGCCTCCCCCAGGATCTCGTCGTCCTGGTGTCCGGCCACGTCCACCACGGTCAGCGGGACGGCGTCGCCCGTGGTCGCCGGTACGACCACCCGACCGTCGACGAGCTCGAAGGCCGACCGCAGCGCGTCGTGGCGGCCGACGAGCGCCGCCAGCGCACGGCCGAGGGCGGCCGTGTCCAGGGCACCGCGGATCCGGAGCCCGGCGGACACGTTGTAGGCGGTGGCCGCGGCGGGGTTCAGGTGGGACACGAACCAGAGCCGGCACTGTCCCGGTGCCGGGACGGGCGGCTCCGCCGACGGTGTCACCTCGGGAAGGAAGCGCCCCGCTCCGGCCCCGGCCCGGATCCGGGTGGCGAGATCGGCCAGTGACTCGGCCGCGAAGAATTCCCGCAGCGTGAGCCGGGCCCCGAGATCGGCCGCGATCCGGGTGAGCACACGGGCCGCTTGCAGGGAGGTGCCGCCCAGCCGGGTGAAACCGTCGGCCCGGCCGACGGGCCGCACGCCCAGGAGATCCTCCCAGATCGCGGCGAGGACGCGTTCCCGTTCGTCCGACGGCTCCTCGAACGACGCGCCCGGGGGCCGATGGACGAGTTCCAGCGTCTGCAGTACCGCACGATCGACCTTGCCGCCGTGGGTCTGCATCGGCAGCGCAGCGAGCGGCACGAACACGGCGGGAACCATGGTGGGCGGCAAGGCGGCCGCGGCTCCACGGCGAAGGTCGGCGGCGGAGAGATCGGTGCCGCAGACGAAGGCGACCAGCCGGGCGTCGGCGCCGTCGCCACGGGAGACCACCGCGCACTGTCGCACGCCGGGCAGAGCGGATATCACGCGCTCCACCTCGGCCGGTTCTATCCGGACCCCGCGGATCTTCACCTGGTCGTCGGTCCGTCCGGCGAACTCCAGCTGGCCGTCGGGCAGAACGCGCGCGAGGTCACCCGTGCGGTAGAGCCGAGCGCCCGGCCGCTGGGCGAACGGATGCGGGCCGAACATCTCGGCGGTCAGCCCCGGCTGCCCCAGATAGCCTCGACTCACCGTCGGGCCCCCGAGATAGAGCTCGCCCACGGTGCCGGGCACGACAGGCCAGAGGTCGACGTCCAGGACGTACGCCTCCACCCCGGGGAGCGGGCGGCCGATCGGCGGCGGCTGGTCCTGGTGCCGTTGATCGCTCGTGGTGGCGATCAACGTCGTCTCCGTGGGGCCGTAGGCGACGTGGAAGTCCCGTCCCCCCTCCCAGCGCTCGACGACGTTCGACGGGACCACCTCGCCGCCGACCACCAGGGCGCGCAGGTCGGGCAGCTCCGCGTCCGGCAGCACCGCGAGCACCGAGGGCGGCAGGAACGCCGTCGTGACGCGCTCCCGCTCGAGCAGCCGGGCCAGTCCCGGGCCGATGATGTCGGCCCCCGGCGGAGGGAGCACGACCGTACCTCCGCCGGTCAGTGGCCCGAAGATCTCGCCGATGGTCGCGTCGAACGTGATCCCCGCGAACTGCAGGGTCCGGGATCCCGGGCCGAATCCGACCCGGCTGCCGATCCCGGCGAGGAAGGCCGTGACGCATCGGTGCTCGACCATGACGCCCTTCGGGCGTCCGGTGGAGCCGGAGGTGTACATGACGTACGCCAGATCTGCGGCACGCACCGGTGGCAGGCTCCTGCCCGGCCGGGAAACGGCGGCCTCGTCGAGCAGCACCACGGGACAGTCGTCGGCGGGCAGCCGGCCGGCGAGCTCCGTCCGGGTGACCACCAGCGCGGTCCCCGCGTCGTCGAGCAGCACGCCGATCCGGCGGCGCGGATACCCCGGCTCCAGCCCGAGGTACGCGGCACCGGACTTCAGCACCGCGAGCAGCGCGACGACGAGCTCGGGAGAACGGTCGAGCAGGATGCCGACGACCGCCCCCCGGCGGGCGCCGCGTCCACGCAGCCGCATCGCGAGGCGGGAGGCAGCCGCGTCGAGTTCGGCGTAGGTGAGCGCGGTGTCGCCGTGGACGACCGCGACCGCCTCCGGGGCGGCCGCGGCCCGGAGCTCGACGAGGCCGTGAACGGTGTCCGAGCCGCGCTGCTGGTCGTGGGCGCTGGTCATGGGTGTGGTCCACCTCTCTGCGGTCCGCTCGCGGACCGCAGCGCCCACCTTTGCCTCGGGCTCTGGCGCGCCGCTGACGGCTCGCTGGTACGCCCGCAACGCCGTCAGGCGCTGTCGGCGGAACCGCCCGCGCGGGCCGCCGGCAACCGCGTCAGGTCGCCGGAGTCGGCCGCCAGCTCGGCAGCGACCAGCCGGACCAGCGTGGACATCCGATAGCGGCCGTCCCGGCCCACCCGCAGCAGGTGGACGTCGGCGAGGGCTTCGAGGGCGGCGCGCACGCGGGAGAGCCTGACCCCGATGTGCCCGGCGAGTGCGGGCACGCCCACACCCGCGGAGTCGACCAGCGGCACCCTGCCGAGCACCCGGAACACCTTCTGCGCGTCCGCCGACAACAGTCGGTCGTAGCCCGCCTGGATGCGGTCGCGCAGGGTCAGTCCGCCGAAGGCGAGTTCCTCAAGGCGCCGCTGATCGTCGGAGAGCTGGTCGGCCATTCCCTTCAGCGGGAGTTCCGGCCGAGCGGCCAGGCGCGCCGCCACGATCCGGATCGCGAGCGGCAGGTTCTCGCACAGGTGGACGATCGTCCGCGCGGACATCAGCTCCGCGTCGACCCGGTGGGGCCCCGCCGTACGACGCAGCAGGTCCAGCGCCTCGTCGTCGTCCGGGACGTTCAGCGTCAGGTGAGCGGAACCGTCGATCATGGTGAGCCCGCACGTCGCGGTCACCAACGCGGCGGAGGCTCCGACCCCCGGGAGCAGAGGGCTGACGTGGCCGAGGCCGACCGCCCCGTCCACCACGACGAGTACTCGCCGGGTCGCGAGCGCCGACCGGAAGAGCGCGGCCAACTCCTCGCCGCAGCGGGGCAGCTCGGAGACGCCCAGCATGGGAAGCCATCGCCGGAGCACCTCCGCAGGCTGCGGCGCGGCGCCGTCGTCGCCGTGCAGGTTGGCGTAGAACTGCCCGTCGGGAAAGCTCGCGGCGAGCCGGTGAGCCGCGTGGACGGCGAGCGTCGTCTTGCCGACCCCCGCCGAGCCGTTGATCATCCCGACCCGTCCGGGTCGTTCCTCGGCGAACCAGCCGCAGACCTCAGCCAGTTCGTCGCGGCGGCCCACGAATGTCGAGATGTCACGGGGCAGCTCCGCGGCCTTCCGCGGCGACAGGCCACCGGTGTACTCGGCGATCGGCGAGGCAGCCACCGGTCCGGCGATCCAGAAGGCGTCAGCCTCCCCCGTCTTGCCGACCGGCCGCCCGGACAGGATGTCCCGCTGCAGCTGCCGTAGCTGGGGACCCGGCTCGACGCCGAGCTCCTTGCGCAGCATCGCGCGGACGCGCCCGTAGGCCGCCAGCGCGTCGGCCTGGCGCCCGGTGCCGCACAGCGCAACCATGAGCAGCGCCCATAGCCGCTCACGGTACGGGTGGGCGGCGACCAGCGTCTCGAGTCGGGGCACCATCGTCGCCTGCCGCCCCGACGCGAGCGCCGCCTCGGCGGCATCCTCGGCCACGGCGATACGCATGTCCTCCAGGCGCTGGACGTCGGCGTGCAGCGCCGTGGCGGAGACGTCGGCGAAGGCGGGGCCCCGCCACAGGTCCAGCGCCGCCTGAAGATCGACGTACCCCTCGTGCGCCCGCCCGTCCTTGATCGCCCCGCGCCCACGAGCCGTCAGCTCCTCGAACCGGTACAGGTCGAGGGCGCCGTCCGGCAGCATGATCCGGTAGCCGAGCGGCTCGGTCACCAGCGCGCTGTCCGAGTCGAACTTCAAGAGCTGGCGCAGCCGGTAGATGTAGGCCTGCAGGGTGTTCTTGGCCTTGCCCGGAGGGGCGTCCCCCCACAGTTGGTTCTCCAACTCGTGCACGGGCACGGTCTGGCCGGCCCGTAGCAGGAGGACCGCCAACACCGCCTTCTGCTTGTCGGCGGCGATCTCGATCAATCGGTCGCCATCCCATACCTGGAGGCAACCGAGGATCCGGAACTCCATCATGCTCCTTCGTCTCCTCCGCCCGTCCGTCGCCGTCGGCCGAGCTGGCGAGATCAGGGGGCGCCGACCGTACGGGCGTAGTCGGTGATGAAGGCGGCCAGCCGCTCCACGCCCTCGACAGCCCGCTGCCGCGTGAGATAACTCCACGCCAGCCTGATGACGTTCTCGCCGCCGCCGCTCGGATGGAAATACCTCATGGGAGTCCAGATGACTCCGTACCGTTCGGCGGATACGGCCACCGCCACCTCGTCGGCGGCGAACGGCACGTTCACCCCGAGGAAGAAGCCGCCCGACGGACGATTCCAGGAGACGCCATGCGTCGCAAGCCCGCGCTCGGGGAACAGCCTGCCCAGCGTGTCCAGGACGGCGGTCAGGTTGGCGTCGTAGGCGGCGGATGCCGCCGCGTTGCGTGCCCGCAGGCGGAACTCCGACTCCAGCAGCAGCCCACCCACGACCGCCTGGCTCAGGCTCGGGGTGTTGACGGTGACCATGCTCTTGAGCTTGGAGATCTCCTCCGCCAGCCGGGTGCGCTTGCCTTCGCCGTCCACGACCTCCTGATCGGCGAGCAGGTATCCGAGGCGAGCACCGGGAAAGGCGGACTTGGCGAAGGACCCGATCTGGACGACGCAACGCGCCGGATCGAGGGCCTTCAGCGGCGGCAGCGGCTCGGCGCAGCCGATCAGTCGGTACGGGCTGTCCTCCACCAGGATGACGCCATGCTTGGCGGCCACCTCCAGCAGCGCGTAGCGTTCCTGGAGCGGCACGGTGTTCCCGGAAGGGTTGGAGTAGTCGGGAACGAGGTAGCACGCGCGTGGCCGCTGCCCACGGGCGCGAACGTCGGCGACCGCCCGCTCGAACGCCGCCGCCGACAGCCCGTCGGGCCCCTCGGGGATCTCGGCCAGCGTGATGTCGAGCATTCGCGCCACACCGGTGATGCCGACGTAGCATGGGCTGGCCACCAACAACACGTCCAGCGGCGACGAGAACAGCGCGCGCACCGTAAGGAACATCGCCTCCTGCGCGCCGACCGTGACCACGATGTCAGCGGGATCCGCGGTGATGCCGTCGTCGGCCAGCGCCCGGGCCACCAGGTCCCGGACCTGGCCCGCGGTCGCACCGTACTGGAACAACGCGGTGCGGATCTGCACCTCTGAGCGGCCGAGACCCGCCAGGTGATCGAGGTAGCGGCGCAGCCATCGGAACAGTTGCTCGCTCTCGAAGAAGTCCTCCAGCGGCCTCCCCGGCGCGAAGGAGATCGCGTCGGGATGGCGCGTGGTGATCTCGTTGAGGAAGTTCATCGTGTCCATCACCGGCGCGGACACGCTCGAATGCAGCCCCGCCTTGGCGAGCAGGCCATCGCCTGGGTCGGCAGGAACGACCGCCACCGGGGCAGCTGCGGCGGGCACCTCGACGCCGAACAGCACCGAGGCGTCCACGTCAGCAGGGCTTCGCCGGCCCGTCTGCAGCAGCACGTCGGCGAACTCGTCGGCCATCACACCGAGGACGCCGGCGGCGCCCTCCTCGCCAGCCGCGGCCAGCCCGTACAGCATCGGACGGCCCAACAGCACGGCGTTCGCGCCCTGGGCGAGGGCGACCACGACGTCCCGGCCGCGGCGCACCCCGCCGTCCAGCAGGACGGGACAGCGGCCGGCGACGGCGGCGGCCACGGCCGGCAACGCGTGAAGCGTGGCGACGGCGGCGTCCAACTGCCGACCTCCGTGGTTGGACACGATGACGCCGTCGGCGCCGGCGTCGGCCGCACGCACCGCGTCGGCAGGCACCAGGACTCCCTTGACCAGCAGGGGCAGCGGGCTGACCGACCGTAGCCAGCCCACGACCGACCAGTCCAGCGCCGGGTCGAGTTCCGATCGCGCGTAGACGTCGTTCGAGGAGTACGCCTCGGACGCCGGCAGGTTCACCGGCCGCACGTGGCGTGGCAGGCTGAAGCCGTTGCGGACGTCGCGCAGGCGCCGTCCCAGCCGCGGGCAGTCCACGGTGAGCACCAGCCCGGTGAAGCCCGCGGCGGCGGCGCGCCCGACCAGCTCACGGGTCAGTCCTCGGTCGCGGAAGCAGTACACCTGCAGCCACAGCGGGCTGGTGGCGACAGCCGCCAACTCCTCGAACGTCCGGCTGGCGAACGTGCTCACCACGACCGGAACACCGAAGCGGCCGGCCGCCCGCACCGTCGCCGTTTCTCCCTCGGGATGGACCATCGTGTGGTGAGCCATCGGAGCGACGGCGATCGGCAGCGCCCACGACCAGCCGAACAGGTCCACCGAGAGAGCGGGCGTGGCCGCCCCGGACAGCACCCGCGGCGCGAGCCGGACCGCGTCGAAGGCGGCCGTGTTGGCGGAGACGGCCCGCTCGTCGCCCGCGCCGCCGCAGATGAAGTCCCAGATCCCCGGATCGAGTGCGGCGCGAGCCAGGTCCGCGTACTCCTCCAGCGTCGCAGGCTGCCTCCCGTCGGACCTCGGCTCAGCCCGCATCAACGACTCCCCGGCGACTGCGCACGTCATCCATCGTTCGCCCCCCATGCGACCCGCAGAAATCCCTGGATCGGTCGAAGTAATTGATCATAAAGCTCCTGCCGGTGCACCGGACGCGTTGCCGACCCGTCCCATCCCGTCAGGCTTCCTCGCCCAGGCGGTTCTCGAGCTCCTCGGGCGACAACTCCGTGATCTCCGCGATGAGCTGGGCCACCAGCTCGTTGTCCCGCACGGGGTCCGTGACGTCCGCGAGATCGAGCCGTTCGGCGAGCGCTACCAGTTCACGAGGCGTGGAGGCCGAGTACAGCGCGTCGCCCGGCAGTTCGACGCCGGCCTCGGCGATCCTGGCGATGATGCGGGTCGCCAACAACGAGTGGCCGCCGATCTCGAAGAAGTCGTCGTCGAGGCCGACGTCCTCGATCCCGAGCAACTCCCGCCAGATGCGAAGGACGGTCTCGGACAGGTCGACGTCAGGCCCCGTCGCGCCGGGCCCCCCGGGGCGCGACACCACGTGCGCCTCCTGCACGTCGTGCGCCGGCTCCGGCATGACGGTGATCGGCGGCCCGGTTCGAGTCGTCGGTTCCACCCAGTGCCGCCGTCGCCGGAACGGGTACGTCGGCAACGATACGCGCGACCACGAGCCGGTGCGCCACCGCTTCCAGTCGACCGGGGCACCGGCCTCCCACAACTGGCCGGCCACGCGGGCCAGGTAGCCGGCGTCGCGGGCACCGCGCTCGTGATCAGGGTCGGGCAGGCCGCCGATGAGCACGTGGTCGTCGCTGGTCCGGCCGACGAGCGTCCGAAGGGTCGTCCCCGGACCGACCTCGAGAAGCACGGACGCCGGGCCCTCGAGCAGCCGCCCGACACCGTCGTGGAACCGGACCGGGGAGAGCAGGTGACGGATCCAGTACTCCGGGTCCATGGCCTCCTCGGGGCGGATCCAGTCGCCGGTCAGGTTGGACACGAACGGTACGTTCGGCGGCCGGAGGGCGACGTCGCGCAGCCTCGCGGCGAACGGCGCGGCCACGGCGTGCATCATCGGGGAGTGGAATGCGTGGGAGGTGCGCAGCCGGCGGCAGGACACCGCGGCCGTCCCCAGCCGTTCCTCCAGCGCTTCCACCGCCGGCAGCGGGCCGGACACCACGCAGAGGGCGGGGCCGTTCACGGCCGCGATCGCGGTCTGGTCGTCGAGCAGTGACTCGACCTCGTCCGGAGGTAGGCCGACGGTGAGCATGGCGCCGGGTGGCTGATCCGCCATGAGTCGTCCCCGTACGGAGACCAGATCCAGCCCGGTGGCGAAGTCGAAGCACCCGGCGATGGTCGCCGCCACGTACTCACCGAGGCTGTGCCCGATGGCCGCCCTGGGCACGAGCCCGAGCTCCATCCACTGACGGGCGAGGGCATGTTCGACGGCGAAGAGCGCGGGCTGGGTGTAGCGGGTACACGCCAGCGTCCGCGCGTTCGGGCCAGGGTCCCCGGCGTACAACAGGCCGCGCAGGTCGAAGTCCAGACGCTCGTCCGCGGCGTCGATCCAGGCGCGGAAGGTGTCCTCGTTCTCGTACAGTTCCCTTCCCATGCCCACGCGCTGGGCGCCCTGCCCGGGGAACATGAAGACCACGCCACGATCGCGGGTGTCCGCCTTCGGCGGCCGCACGGCGGCCAGGGCCGCGACCGCGGAGCCCACGTTCGTGCACGCGACGGCGGCCCTGCGGCGCTGGGCCGTGCGGCCGAATTGCAGCGTCGCGGCGACGTCCGTCAGGCCGGCGTCCGGGTGCGCCGCCAGGTGCTCGCGGAGACGGGCTGCGAGTTCGAGCAGCGACTCATCGTCCCGGGCGGAAAGGAGCAGCACGTCGTGCGCACGGCCCGCGCAGGAGGGTGGCGGCGAGGACGGCGGTTCCTCCAGGACCAGGTGGGCGTTCGTCCCGCCGATGCCGAAGGAGCTGACCGCGGCCCGCCGCCGGTGGCCGTCCTCCGGCCACGGCTCCGGCCGGGTGATCAGGCGGAAGCGGCTGGAGCCCAGGTCGATCTCCGGATTCGGCCGGAGGAAGTGCCGGCTGGGGGGCAGGACGCGGTGCTTGAGCGCGAGCACCGTCTTGATGAGACTCGCCACGCCGGCTGCGCCGGAGAGGTGGCCGATCTGCGCCTTCAGGGTGCCGAGTGTGCACTGCGTACCGTCGGCGCCCAGTGCTTCGGTGAGCGCCTGGAACTCGATCGGATCGCCCAGGGACGTACCCGTTCCGTGGGTCTCCACGTAGGAGATCGTGCGAGGGTCCGAGCCCGCGACGCGGTGCGCCGCACGAACCGCGGCGACCTGCCCGTCGACGCCGGGAGCGGTGAAGCTGAGACGCCGGGCGCCGTCGTTGTTCACCGCCGACCCCAGAATGACGCCGTGGATCGTGTCGTGGTCGGCGATCGCGTCCGCAAGGGGCTTGAGCACGACCACCCCCACCCCGTTACCGAAGACTGTTCCCGAGGCCGCGGCGTCGAAGGGCAGGCAGTGCCCACTCGAGGAGAACACCGAGCCGACGGCGTACCGGTAGCCCTCGTGCTGGGGCACGTGGATCGTCACACCGCCGGCCAGGGCCATCTCGCACTCGCCGGCGAGCAGCGCCTGGCAGGCCAGGTGCACCGCGACCAGCGAGGACGAGCACGAGGACTGCACGCTCACGCTCGGCCCGCGCAGGTCGAGGTGATAGGACACCCGGGCCGCCAGCATGTCCTTCTCGGTGGCCAGCAACAACTCCTGCGGGCTGGTGTTCGCCAGCGCCTCGGGGGACCGCAGCAGATGCGTGAGCAGGTACGTGTTCTGGCTGGCGCTGGCGTAGACGCCCACCGGCGCACCGCCGGTGCGCGGGGCGTACCCCGCGTCCTCCATCGCGGCCCAGGCGCACTCCAGGAAGACCCGCTGCTGGGGGTCGAGCAAGGCGGCGTCGCGCGGCGTGTACCCGAACAGCACGTTGTCGAAGTACTCGACGCCGTCGAGCACACCGTGCACGTGTCGGTAGTCGGGGTGCCGCGCCTCGTCCGGCGCCACCCCGGCGGCGATGGCGTCGTCCGCGGTGAACGACGAGATCCGCTCGCCTCCGTCGAGCACGCTCTCCCAGAACTGACCCACCGACTCCGCGCCGGGGAAACGGCCCGCCATGCCCACGATGGCGATCTCAAGGCCGGTGGGCTCGGCCTGCTCCGCGGTCACCGATCCTCCCCGCTCATCGCGGCGCGCCGCCGGGCGCGGCCCGCCGTCGTCAGCCTGCGACGTCCGCCGCCCCGGTCCTCCTCCGCCCTCGGCGCCGCACCTGTCTCGAGGTGACTCACCAGCAGGCGCACGGTCGGGTTGCGGAAGAGCGTGACCATGGAGAGCTCCTGGCCGAGCACCGTGACCAGTCGTGCTCGGAGCCGCATCAGCAGCAGCGACGTGCCGCCGATGTCGAAGAAGTTGTCGTCGACTCCGACTCTCTCCAGGTGGAGCGTCGCGGCCCAGGCCGCGCTGACCTTCTCCTGCAGACCGGTCCGCGGTGCGGCCGGGTGGCCGGCCTGCTCGGCGAAGGGTGGCGGCAGGGCGCGCCGGTCGATCTTGCCGTTCGGGCTCAGCGGCAGCGCGGGGAGCACCAGGACGGCGGACGGCACCATGTGGCCAGGGAGCCGTCCGGCCGCGAAGGCGCGCACGTCCGCGCCGGTGACGCCCGATCCGGTCACATAGCCGGCCAGCCGCAGCTCGCCGCCGGCGCCGTACGGCACCACGACGGCCTGTCGCACGCCAGGGTGACCGGCCAGGACGGCGGCGACCTCGCCGGGCTCGACGCGGTAGCCCATGACCTTGACCTGGTCGTCGCCGCGCCCGATGAACTCCAGCTCCCCGGTCGGCAGGCGCCGGACCAGGTCGCCGGTGGCGTACCTGCGCGCCCCGGGTACCCCGGCCAGGCACGGCGTGAAGGCGGCCGCGGTCTCGGCGGGAGCGTGGAGGTAGCCGCGGGCCAGGTTCGCTCCGGCGACGTACAGTTGCCCCACCACACCGTCGGGCACGGGCTCCTGGTCGGGCCCGAGGACGTGCACGGACACGCCCCGGAACGGGCGACCGAGCGGCACCGTCGCTGAGTCCGGCACGTCGTCCGGCACCCGGTAGCCGAGCATCGAGACCGTGGTCTCGGTCGGGCCGTAGTGGTTGTCGACGGCCAGGTCCGGCCGGACGGCACGCACCTGGCGGACCAGACTCGGCGCCAGCGGCTCCCCAGCGCAGATCAGCAGCTTCCGCGGTAACAGTCCCGCCAGCGCGGCGCCGTCCGCGCCCGCGAGCGCCGTGAGGTGGCTCGGCACGAGTTTCATCGCGTCGACCTGGTGGTGCGCGAAGTACGCCGTCATGGCCCCCGTGTCGAAGGCCTGCTCGCGGGACAGCACATGGAGCCGGCCGCCGGTGGTCAGCGCACCGAACACGTTGGTGCTGCCCAGATCGGCGGAGAAGGTGGAGACCAGCGCCCAGGACCAACCCGGTTCGATCCGTTCGTGGAGACCGTTCAGGTAATGGACGTACTGGCGGTGCTCCACGGCGACGGCCTTGGGCCGGCCGGTCGAGCCCGAGGTGAAGAGGACGTAGCACAGAGCCGAGTCCGGCGTGGGCGGGCGGGCCCGACCGGGTTCGTCGAGGTCCTCCCCCAGCACGACGGCGGGAAGCCCGGTGGGCCCGGCTCGATCCACGGTCCTCACCAGGGCCACCGCTCCGGCGGCCGAGAGCAGGGCGTCGACGCGCTCGTCGGGATACTCCGGATCGAGCGGGAGGTAGGCACCGCCGGCGCGGAGAATTCCGAGCATTCCCACGATCATCGCCGCCGACCGGGGGACCATCAGGCCGACCGGGCGATCCACTCCCACACCGAGTGCGGCAAGCCGGGCGGCCACTCGCTCCGCCTGGAATTCCAGCTCGCCGTAGGTAAGGTCGCCGTCCGGCCCGGTGACCGCGATCCTGGACGGGGCCGTCCGCACCTGGGCAGCGATGAGTTCGTGCAACGTGGTTGCCTGAGTGCCTCCCATGGGGCAGATCGTGGTGGGGGATACTGACTCAGCGCTGAACCGGCGGTGACGCGTCGAGCCGGCCCTCGGCTGTGCGCGGCGGTGACATGGCGTGGTCGCTGTCGTCACGCGCTGACGATCGCGGCCTGCCTGGACCGACTGTCCGTCGAGGATCGGGCAGACGATCGGACCGGGCCGGGAACTTTCCGGGCCGGCGTCCCGACTGGATGGTCTGACGGCGCCGAACGGGCTTCGTCGTGAGATTCAGGCGGGTGCCATGCGTAGCAGCCAGGATGCCGGGGCCGGACTGGGCTCGCCCCGCACCCTGGACCGCTGCGGCCCGGGGGCGGCCATGACGTGGTCGATGCTCGGGTTCACCGGGGGCACCGTGGCGGCGGCCCTGGCCCCTTCGGTGGGCTGGCTGGTGGCTGCCCGCGTGCTGCAGGGCGTCTGCGCGGCCTCGCTGTTCGTGCTGATGCCGGTGCTGGCGGCCCGGGCGGTGGGCCCGGCGTGGCGGGCCCGGGCGATGAGCGTGCCGGCCACCTGGGGACCGGTGGGCGCCGCGGCTGGCCCGGCGGTCGGGGGGCTGATCGTGGCGCCCGCGGTGACCGGCGTCCGTTGCCGCCGACGTGTTCCGACGACCGACCCGACTCTTTTCTCGACTCCTGAGAGGTATCAGCATGTGCGGCATCACCGGACGGGTACCCTCCGGCCCCCAACCGCCCGACCCGCGCGGCGTCATCGAGGCGATGGTCGCGACCAGTCCCGTCGCGGCCCGGATGCGGGCGGGGTCTGGCTGGACGGTCACGCCGCGATCGGCCACCGGCGGCTCAGCGTCATCGACCCGGCGGACGGCGTCCAGCCCATGACGGACCGGGCCGAGCGTTTCACCGGCGATGTTCTGCGACCGACCATGACACCCCCTATGCGGCCGAGGCTGTTCGGGCGCATCCGCGAGCACTCCACGGTGGCCCTGTCCGGGGAGGCAGCCGACGAGACGTTCGGCGGATACCCTTGGTACCACTCCCCTGAGGCCCGGGCCGCCGCGACGTTCTCGTGGCTGCTGGTCACCGGCGACGACGCCGCGATGCCGATCCACCCGGACCTGGCCGAGGTCCTGCAGGTCCCGGCCTTCCGGGACGACACCTACCGCGATGCGCTGGCCGCCGTCCCGCATCCGGACGGCGAGAGTCCGACCGAGCACCGGCTCGTGGAGTACGCCTACGGCGTGCCGTGGGCGCTGCACACCAGCGATGGGCGGGAGAAGAGCCTGCTGCGCGCCGTGGGAACCGGGCTGGCCCCGCACTCGGTGCTGCACGGGGCCAAGAACCATTACCCCACCACCCATCACCCGGACCACAACCGCGGCCTGCAGGATCTGGCCCGCCGGCCCTGGCCCTCTGACGTCACCACCAGCCCGTAGAGATCAAGCAGCAACCTCCGCCCACGACACTACTCGCCGGTCGGAGTCAAACGTATTGGTCCGTGCTTGGGAAAGTCCGGACCAATACCCGAGCTCCGCACGAGGGAGGACCTTGCCATGCCCGCACGACCCCCTGCCGTGAATGACCCACCTGTCCACGACCCCCCGGCCGACGACGACGTGGTGCTCTTGTCCGGCGCCGGCTACAAGCGCGACCCGTACCCCCTCTACCGTCGGCTGCGCGAGCGTGGCCCGATTCACCGGGTCCGCTTCCCCAGCGGGGTGCTCGCCTGGCTGGTGACCGGTTACGACACCGCCTGCGAGCTGCTGTCGGACCGCAGGCTCGGCAAGAACCATGACCGCGGCAATGCCGCCTGGCGGGCCCTCGCGGCCATCATGCCCGAACCGCAGCACTCGCAGCTCCAGGTGCACCTGCTGCACCAGGACCCGCCGCGCCACACCGCGATGCGCCGTCCGGTCGCCGAGGCGTTCTCCCCGCGGGCGGCCGAGGAAATGCGCCCACGGGTGCGGGCCCTGGCAGACCTCCTCGTCGACGCCCTGCCCATCCGTGCGGACCCCGACGCGCCGGTGGACCTGGTCGAGACGTTCGCAGCTCAACTACCCTTCCAGGTGCTCGCCGAGGCGATCGGGCTGCCGGCAGACCTGGCCGTGCGGTTCCGGCGCGAGTGGGGTCAGGTCGTGGCCCCGGTCGGCCCGGGGGATCCCGGCCGCCCCCGGTACGAGTCCCTCCTGCACGGGCTGCAGGGCTACATCGCCGAGGTCGTCGACCGTGCCCTCGGCGACCCGTCGCCGGGCCTGCTCCCGCGCCTGGCCGCTGCCTACCAGGCCGGCGACCTGAGCCGCGCTGAGCTGGACTCCACGGTCTTCCAACTGCTCGTGGCGGGCCAGGAGCCCGTCACCAATCAGCTGTGCACCGCTCTGATCGCCCTCTTCCGCAACCCTGGTCAGCTGGCGGCCCTGCGCGACCAGCTCACCCCGGACGGCGCCGGGCAGGGCATCGGTCCCGTGACCGGCGACGCGGCCAGACCCCTGGAACTCGCTGTCGAGGAACTGCTGCGCTATGACAGCGCCTTCGAGCTGACCACCTGGCGGTTCCTGGCCGCCGACGACGACCTGGCCGGCACCCGGATCCCGGCCGGGGACTCAGTGATCGTGTCACTGTGCGCGGCCAATCGCGACGAGCGACGCTTCCCCGACCCCGACCGGCTCGACCTGAACCGCACCCCCAACCCGCACCTGGCCTTCGGCCATGGCGTTCACTTCTGCGCCGGAGCCGCACTCGCCCGGGTCGAGCTGCAGGAGGCCCTCGCCGTCCTGCTCCATCGCCTGCCCGGCCTCAGCCTGGCGCCGGACGCGCAGCTGGAGTGGATCCCCGCCGTCCTGGGCCGCGGCGTGCGCGCGCTCCCCGTCAGCTACACCGTTCGGCTCTGACCGACACCGCTTCAGGAGAACACCGTGTCCATCACCGTGCCTTCCACCGCCGCCTCAACCCCGCCATCAGCACGCCTCGCCGCCCCCGTCAGCCTCTCCCCGGACCTGTCGCCCACCGTTCTCGACCGGTGCCGGGCGATCGTGCAGTTGCTGCTGCCGCACCGGCGCGCAGCCGACGCGACGATCGGGGATCACCCCGACCACTTCCCCTACCAGCTGCGTCAGCTCATCCCACTGGTGGCAGCCAGCACACCCATCGAGCTCACCTTGCCCGCCTTCCCGTGCAAATCTCCCAACTCCGCCAAGGTGCTCGGCCGACTTCCTGATCATGGTGAACGGCTCGCCCTGCGCTTCCTCAACCGCCTCGCCGGCCAGCTGGAGCGAGTACATCCGCCCGGCGTCCGGGTGCTGGTGTGCTCCGACGGCCACGTGTTCGCCGACCTGATCGGCGTGACCGACGAGGACGTCGACGCCTACGTCGACGCCCTCCGGGGCATGATCC
>DATDMG010000132.1:0-3867 GCA_036518955.1 Kineosporiaceae bacterium
CTCGGTGGTCACGGCGTGGATGCTGGTGGTGACCAGGGGACGGTCGTCATCGGCGGGCCGGGCGTGGTAGCGGGAGATCGGGGACTTGACCTTGCGGGCGCTGTAGCGGGCCCGGCGGGCCGGCAGCGGGTGGGCCAGCACCGCCCGGCCGATCACCCCGATCAGGTCGATCCGGCCACCGATCGCGGCGGGCAGGATACCGGTGGCGTTGACGAGGCTGTCTCGGGCGGCTTCCAGGGCGACGGTGAAGCCGGCCCGGTCCGGGTCCAGCCCGCCGACCCGGGCGGCGTCGGCCATCGCCATCCGCACCGCCTGGTAGGTGGCCAGCAGCCCCCACAGTTCCTGCTCCAGTCCTGGCTGGTCGTTCGAGCGCAGCACCCGCCCGCCCAGCAGGGTGTGCCGCAGGCTGTAGTAGGCGGACTCGATCTCGTCGGGTAGCGCCCCGCGCATTGCTGCGCGGGGCGCCCCCTCAGAACCGTGCGGGCCGGTCGTCCCGGCACACGGCTCAGGCAGCCCACGCGTGGGCGGTCAGGCATCGTGCAGTTGCAGTCCGGGCTCGTGCATAGCCCGTCGTCACCTCGATCCCCGAAGCGCGCGCCACACCACGGGCCGGGCACGGCCAGGAACGTCAGGGGAATGCGCGTGGGGGCCAGCAGCTCCGTCCAACGCCGGGCGGCCGATGCCATCGGAGGAGCCACGTCGTGGACGGACACCAGCAGCAAAGGGCGGCCCATCCGCGAACGGTGACAGTTCCGCAAGACGGCTCGACAGCGTGAATGAGGCCGCATTCTTGACGCCGGAGGAACGGCCGATGACTCCGATCCCGCGGACAAGCCCATGCCTTCCCGAGCTACGGGATTCGACGTCGATCCGACATCCGCGGATCACTCGCAAGCCGCCGACACCTTACCGGCACGGTCGATCGTGGCTTCATGTCCGCCTCGCTGCGCGTGGCCGTGGTCACCGAGTCATTCCTGCCGAGTCTCAACGGAGTGACCACGAGTGTCTGCCGCATCCTGGAACATCTGCAACGACGCGATCACCAAGCCGTCGTGATCTGCCCCGGACCGGCCCCGGACACGTACGCAGGATTCCCCGTGGTCGCCGTCCCCGCGGTGAACTACCGGCAGTTCCCGGTGGGCCTGCCGACCTCCACAGTGCAGCGCACCCTGGAACGCTTCGCACCGGACGTGGTGCACGCCGCGTCGCCGTTCGTCCTCGGCGCCGCCGGCCTGGCCGCCGCACGCCGGCTCGGCCTGCCCACCGTCGCGATCTACCAGACCGACGTCGCCGGCTACGCCCGCCGCCACCACGCCACCCTCGCCGCCCGCACCGCCTGGCGCTGGCTGCGCCGCATCCACGCCGCCGCCGACCTCACCCTCGCCCCCTCCACCTCCGCGCTCGCCGACCTGCACGCCCACGGCGTCACCCGGACCGCCCTGTGGGGCAGAGGCGTGGACGCCGAGTTGTTCCACCCCCGCCGCCGCACCTCCCCCACCGTGCAAGCGCTACGCGCCCGCCTCGCGCCACACGGCCAGGTGCTCGTGGGCTACGTCGGCCGCCTCGCACCCGAGAAACAGGTGGAACGGATCGCCGTGCTGGCCGATCTTCCGGACGTCGTCACCATCGTGGTCGGCGACGGACCCAGCCGCGCCCCGGTCGCCCGAGCCCTCCGCACCGCCATCCTGCTGGGCAAGCTCGAAGGGGACGCCCTCGCCGACGCCTACGCCGCACTGGACCTGTTCGTCCACACCGGAACCGAAGAGACCTTCGGGCAGACCCTGCAAGAAGCCATGGCCACCGGGCTGCCCGTCGTGGCACCCGCGGCCGGCGGCCCGCTCGACCTCGTCCAACCCGGCGTCCAAGGCCTGCTCTACCCGCCGCACGACGACCAAGCCCTACGCGCCGCGGTGCACCGCCTCACCACCGACGCTCGCTGGCGGCACGACCTGGGACGCGCGGGCCGCGCCTTCGTCCTGCCACGCTCCTGGACCACACTCGGCGAGTCACTCGTCGCCCACTACCGCACCGTCATCGCCACCACCCGCAGCGCCACCATGCCAGCCCCGGTCCCGGCGTCCGAGGCAGCCTGACATCCCCCAACAACCACACCCGGCTCGTTGACGACCGCTCCCGCCGCGCCGACGACGTCGGTATTCGCCGGGACGGGCCGGGCGCGTCCAGCTGGGCAGAAGCCCCACCGTGCGGCGCGCGGCGAAGACCACGACCCAGCCCGCACCGTGATCCGCCTACCGCGACGTCACCACGCCCTACGGGTTCGCCAGCTTCGACGTCGACCCACACGCCCCCGGCGACCGGACGACGATCACCCTCACGCATTACGGCTCCACCGCCGGGGCCACGGTCTACACACCCCTGGACACCAGCGTGCTCACCCGGACACACCGCCACCCAACACGCCCTGACCGGCCCCGCCCACCGCCCCACGGCGGAACGCGTCCGAGTCACGGATCAGGCACGCCCTGCCGATCAACCGGCCCGGGGAGCGTTGACGGGCTCGGCCAGGAAGGCGATGAGAGTCTGTCGAGCCGAGGCCTGTGGAGCCGGCACGGGTCTGGCTCGTCGAGTCCGACGTCTCGACGAGCGCCCATCCGCAGCCGCCCGCCAGGAGGAGCGCAGCCGGCAGCCGACGGGGTCGATCGAGCTGCGCAACGAGTCCGCCCGGGTGGCGATCGCGGCGGGATGGCCGCCGGAGGAGATCGGGGGCGTCCCGGGCCGGCGCCGGCAGTCAGCCGACCGCCGGCGTGAAAGATCCAGGAACAGGCTGGCATGAGCTCATTGCGCCGGAGGCGGCAAGTCCGTGGGAGAGCGGTCCATGGGGCGGGGTGCGCCGTGTCAGCGACCACGGGACCATGATCGAACGGCTGCTGTCACGGACGGAACAGGTGCTGACGGACGAGAGCGGCCGCCCCACGCTGATGGCCATTCGAGAAACCGGGCGTGAACTGCTGGAATACATCGACCCGGTCGTGAGCGTGTCGTCGACCATCACCCGGGGCAGGTAGCGGGCCGGGTGGGCGGCACGCTACCTGCCCACCCGGACCGTGAGGATGCGGTGGAAGGCGAAGTTCAGGCGGATCCCCGTGAACAGACCGCGACCGGGCGTCACATGCCGGTGAAGGGGATGCGCTGCCAGTGCAGCACCGCAGGGTCTGCGGGATCGATCGTCACCTTGAGCCAGTCTTTGGTGGCGTTCGCGGACCCGTCGACGGTGACTCTGGTCAGGTTGGATGCCGCGCCCGCCCCGTAGAACGCCAGCCAGCTCGAACCTGCGGCAAGGGGATGGTCGGCGTTGTAGATGTGACTGTCCCCGTTGAACAGGTAGACCGGTCGCCCGAACCGGACCGACTCGGCTGCGATGGTCCGCACGATCGGGGTGAAGGCGCCGAAGTCGGCCTGCGTCGGGGTACCGACGGTCGGGTCGAACATGTCGGCCTGCAGTTGCAGGACGACGGCGCGGGAGCACTCGTGGCGGGCGCGGTCAAACGTCTCGTGGATCAGTCGCAGGACGTCGGCGGTGCGGGACTGCTCCTCGGCCAGTTGTGGCGCGGTCGGTGCGGTGTTCCCGGTCCAGGGGAGCAGGCTGTTGTCGCTGCGTCGGCAGTGACGAGGGCGTGGGCGGTGTCGACGGTGGCGCCCTGGACGCGGTGGGCGGTGGTGGCGTAGAGCAGCTCGACGTCGGCGGCGACGTAGCCGGGCGGCAGCACCAGCCGCGCACTGGTGGTGAGGTGTTCGACGGTCAGGGCGCCGTCGGCTCGCCGGTGGACGACGCGCCAGGCGTCGCCGTTGCGGACCCAGCTGGTGTGCCGGGTGTCGGTCAGGCGCCGGTTGTTGGCGCGGGTGACG
>DATDMG010000133.1:0-35657 GCA_036518955.1 Kineosporiaceae bacterium
GGGCGATCGGTCGCTGGGCCCGGGTCAGCGCGCCGATGGTGGTTGCCACCAGTACGGTGAGGCCGGCGAAGAAGGCGACCAGGGACAGGAGGACGGTGGGTAGCCGCACCATCGGTCGATCACCGGCCGAGGGGTTCGACGGCGAACATGGCCGGGTCCAGGACGACACCGCTCGTGGCGAGCTTGCGCGCGAACGCCGGCCGCAGGCCGGTCGAGCGCAGCCTGCCGAGCGGCCGGCCGTGCGGGTCGAGGCCCATCGTGTGGTCGAAGACGAACAGGTCCTGGGTGGTGACGACCTGGCCCTCCATCCGGACGACCTCGGTGACGTGGGTGACCCGGCGCGAGCCGTCCGGGAACCGGGCCTGATGGACGATCAGGTCGAGTGCGCTCGAGACCTGCTCCCGGATCGCCGTGATCGGCAGGTCCATGCCGGCCATCATGACCATCGTCTCCACCCGGGAGAGCACGTCCCGTGGGCTGTTCGCATGGACGGTGCAGATCGATCCGTCGTGGCCGGTGTTCATGGCCTGGAGCATGTCCAGCGCGGCGGCGTCCCGGATCTCCCCGACGACGATCCGGTCGGGCCGCATCCGCAGCGCGTTGCGCACCAGGTCCCGGATCCGTACCTCACCCTTCCCCTCGATGTTCGGCGGCCGGGACTCCAGGCGCAGCACGTGGTCCTGCGCCAGTTGCAGCTCCGCCGCGTCCTCGACGGTGATGACCCGCTCGTGCGCCGGGATGAAGCTGGACAGCACGTTGAGCGTGGTCGTCTTGCCCGCGCCGGTCCCGCCGCTGACCAGGATGTTGAGCTTGCCGCGCACGCCCGCCGAGAGGAAGTCGGCGACCTGGCGGGTGAGCGTCCCGAAGCTGACGAGGTCGGAGACGGTGAGCGGTTCGGCGGCGAACTTGCGGATGGTCAGCAGCGAGCCGTCGACGGCGAGCGGCGGGATCACCGCGTTGACCCGGCTGCCGTCCGGCAGCCGCGCGTCGACCATCGGGCTGGATTCGTCGACGCGGCGGCCCACCCGACCCACGATCTTGTCGATGGTGCGTCGCAGGTGCGCCTCGTCCGCGAACCGGCCGTCGACCGGGTGCAGCCGGCCGGACCGCTCCACGAAGATCTTGTCCGGCCCGTTCACCATGATCTCGGTGATCTCGACGTCCCGCCGGGCGGGCTCGATCGGACCGTAGCCGAGGATGTCGTCGGCGATCTCCTGCGCCAGTCGGGCCCGGTCCGCGGAGGTCAGCGGGACGGTCCCGGTCACCAGCACGTCCTGCAGGGTGCGCCGGACCTCCTGCTCGAGTTCGGGCTGGCTGAGCCGGGCGTCGTACAGGCGCGGGCCGAGGGTCTCCAGCAACGCCTGGTGCACCTGGCGCTTGAGGTCGGTGGTCTGGTCGAAGGCCGCTTGCCGGCCGGCCGCCCGGTGCTCGCGGGCCAACTGGCTCTGGCGCGCCTCCCGGCGGCTCCCCGAGGCCGGAACGGCGGGCTCGCCCTGGGTGCGGGCCTGGGCGAGGCGGTCGGCGAGGGTCATGCCCGGGCCCTCCACCGACGCAACGTCCGCCGGTCACCACCGCTCCGGCCGGCCAGCACGGCGTCGAGCGGGTGCGCCCGGCCCGGCCCGGCCACCTCGCGCTCGGCGAAGGTCCGGATCGCCACGCTCACCGGGTGCTTCGGGTCGTCCAGCACGATCGGCACACCGCGGTTGATGGCCGCGGGGACGTCGCGGGAGCTGGGGATGTGCGCCGAGATCGTGGTCCGCAGGGTCTTCTGCACCTCGCCCAAGGACAGGCCCACCTTGGAGTCGGCGCGGTTCAGCACGATGCGCCAGCGTTCTCGCGGGTACCTGAGCAGTTCCATCGTCTCGAGGGCGAGCTTGAGGTTCTTCAGCGCGGGGATGTCGAGGGTCGCCAGCAGGCAGACGACGTCCGACAGGTCGAAGGCGGTGAGCACCTGGTCGTCGAACGCCGGTGGGGTGTCCACCACGACGTAGTCGAACTGGGTCCGCAGCAGGCTGAGGACGTGCCCGACCAGGGCCGCCGGGATCGCCTCCGAGCCGCCCGGCTCGACCGGGGCCACGAGCGTGGTCAGCCCGGGGGAGTGCGGTGTGAGCAGCGACGCGATGGCGGTGACGTCGACGGTCTCGCCGAGCGGGACGACGTCGGCGACGGTGTGCGCCGGGAACAGGTGCAGCGAGATCGCCACATCGCCGAAGGCGAGGTCCAGATCGACCAGGCACACCTCACGCCGACCTCGGTCGGCCAGAGCCGCGGCCATGTTCGTGGCGAGAGTCGTCTTGCCGCAGCCCCCTTTCGCCGAGAACACGGTCACGATCCGGCCGGGTGCGCGGCCCTCCGGCCGGGGCGGCGCGGCGCCGCCGGCGGCGAGCCGGTCGGTGAGTGCCGCCGAGACCGCCTGGCTGCGCCGGACCGCGGCGTGCAGACCGGCCAGGTCCCGCGCGTCGACGACCTCGCGGACCCCGGCCCGCAGGGCGTCCCCGAGCACGCCGGTGTCGATCCGCTGGCGGACCAGGACCACCCCCAGTGTCGGCCGGACGACCCGCATCACCTCGGCGAGGCGCAGTGCTTCACCCAGGTCGACGGACGGGCCGATGACCACCGTGTCCTCGCCTCCCCCACTGTCCAGGTGGTGGCGCAGCTGCTCGAGGGACGGCGTGAGGCCCGCCTCGCCGATCGCGCTGTGGAGCGCGGTGAGCGTCGTCGGGTCGAGCTCGCAGATGATGGTCACGGTCCCTCTCTCAGCTGTTCCCGACCGGCAGCTGGATGCCGGTGTAGCCATCGTTCTGGTGGGGTGTCACACCGTCCCCGGGCACGGTGAACCAGAGCGAGCCGATGGTGTCGGCCATCATCAGCTCGGGCGCCTCCTGCGGGTGCACCTCGAGGGTCACGATCGCCGCGGCCACCCCGGCCTGGGTGCCGACCTGGGCGGGGTGGCCCTGCGCGTTGCGGATGACCGAGGTGTTGCCCACGGCCAGCACCCGGACGCCGGCGAGCAGCAGCCGGGCCGAGCCCTGCAGGGCCTTGGCACGCGCGTCGCCGGTGCCGGCGAGGTAGTACACGTCGACCGTCATGGTGGGGTGCAGCAGCCCCGCCACCCGGTTCGGGTCGGCGACGGTCACCGACACGGCGACCATTCCCTTGCTCACCCCGGTGGTCGAGGGGACGGTGTCGAACTGCGCGAACTGCAGGAACTGCCCGGGCAGGACCGGCGCGGTCGCGGTCCGGCCGACGAGCTGCCCGGCGTCGCTGATCGCGCCGGCCGGGGCGAGCCCCCGGGGGACGGCGACCCGCTCGGTGGAGGCGCGGACGGCGTCCGGGCCGGCCCCGAGATCGATCGCCGCGGTGGCGCGCAGCACCCACACCTGTTGTCCCCAGGTCTGCTGCGCCCGCTCGTCCGCGTTCCGGACGTAGACCCAGAGCAGTGCGGTTCCTGCGGCCGCCACGAGGATGGAGGCGAGCAGCAGGAGCGTCCGCCGTCCCATGGTCATCCCTTTCCGGCTCGTGCCTCCCTTGCTGGTGACGCTCGAGCGTGCGGCTCCCCGGCCCGCGGTGATCGCCGTCGTCCGTCCGGGCCCCCCGGGGCCGGGCCGAACAGACCGCCTTCGTCGCTCTGCGCATGCATCCCATCACGTTTCGTGCCTTCATGTGGGTCAACCGGCGGTACGAACGGGCGAGTCGCCGGATCGGGCCGGCGGAGGATCACTCACGTCCGGGAGCAACCGGACGGTGGCGGGCAGACCGGACCCCACGTAGGGAGCCGCGTTCGCCGCTGCCCGCCCGCTCACCGTGGCGGGCAGCAGGCGGGGGTCGAGGAGGTACCCGGTGACCGCCCGGAGCGGCCCGTTCACGTCGTCCTGCGGGGGGCAGTAACCGACCGTGTACGCGTTCTCCCAGTAGAAGCCGCGCTGGAAGCACTTCAGGCCCGTCGGCGAGGTGGTCGAGGCGATCGGAGCGGCGTCCCCGTCGCTGAAGACGTTGTCCAGCCAGACCAGACGGACCGCGCTCACCGCGGACGAGCCCGACGTGAGCCCGAGCGTCGGCGGCGGCGCCTGGACGCTGGAGAGCACCGGCACCACGGCCAGGCGGCCGCACCGCAGGATGTCGGGTGCGAGCCACCCCTCCTGGCCGGGGCCGGGAGCGGCGCCGGAGAGCACGAAGGTCTTCAGCGCGGCCGCCGAGCCCACCTGGGTGTTCACGAAGTCGGCGAGGAACGCGGACTCCACCCCTGAGTAGCCGCCGGTCGAGGCCGACGACCCGCAGCTGGACCCGATCAGCCGGCCCCGGGCGCCGAACAGCCCGGGCGTCAGCTCGCGCATCCGGGACACCGCCGGCCACACCTGGTCCTCCAGGGGCAGCTGGGCGGTGAGGTTGGGCGTGAGCGGGGTGGTGGCTGCGCTCGCCGCGAGCAGGCCGCGCGGCACCGACGGGTGGGATGCCGGGTCGCACACGCCCGTCGGGTGGTTGGACTCCGCGGACCAGGAGATCTGCCACGACTCCCGGGGCGCGCTGCGGGAGCACCAGGCGGTCGGCCCGCCGCCGCCCTGCGGTACCAGGTCGGCCCGCGTCAGGTAGAGCCGGGTGTTGGTGCCCCGCCCGGTCTGCCAGTTGTAGTCCCGGGCCGGTAGCACGGTCAGCAGCTCTGCGCTGGCTGCGCGCTGCAGGGTGCCGGCGGCCCGGCCGAAGAGGGCGGCGAAGCCGTAGCGCACGGTGGCCGGGGGGGTCACCACCCGGATCCCGCTCACCAGCGCCGCCGTGCTGCCGTCGACCCGCTGGCTGGTGGCGTACGACCCGGTCGACAAGGACGGCGAGCCGGCGTAGAACTCGATCTCCCCGTTCGGGTGCGCGGTCGGGTCGTCGTCGGCGGTGTCCCGGTCCGAGGCCCAGCCACGTCCGGATCCGGTGCACCGGCCGTACCAGGCTCCACGGGGCACACCGGTCGGATCCGGCGGGCCGTGGTTGAGGGTCGGGTCGTGGCACAGGACGTCCACGGCGACGGCCGTGGCCGCGGCGATCGCCGCCGACTGGCTCACCGCGGGAACCAGCCGCTGTTGGCGGGCCAACTCCTCGGCCCCGGCGACCGAGGCCGCGTCGGCGGCCCGCTGCAGCGCGGCGGCGACCGTGTAGCTGCTGCCCAGGTCCACCGCGAGCGCCGCCACCGGCAGCAGGACGAGCGTGACCACCAGCGCCACCACCACGGCGGCGGCCCCGGCGTCACGCTCCCGCCGGCGCTCCCGCGGGCAGGTCACCGGCACCGGGTGCCGCCCTCGGCCACGGTCGTATCGCTCAGCAGGCCCGCGGGCTGCTCGATCCGGCTCACCGCCGAAGCGGTGAGCGTGCCGTCACCGGTGTCGAACAGGGGGACCGCGCCCAGCGCGGAACGGTACGCCAGGGTGATCCGGACGTAGCCACCCACCTCGGACGGCGCCGTGCTCGTCAGCGTCGGGTCCAGGAAGGAGATCGACACGCTGGTGACGCTGCCCGGGCGCAGGCCGGACCGCTCGGCCAGGCAGACCACGGTGTGGCCGTACGAGTCGGTGTCCGCCACCCCGAAACCCGCGATCCGGGCGGCCTCCCGGGCGGTGGCCTGTCCCGCCTGCGCCTCCCAGACCCTCCAGCCCACCAGCAGGGTGCCGAACAGCAGGAAGAACAACAGGGGGAAGAGCAGCGCGAACTCCACCGCCACCGCGCCCCGGTCGCGCCCCCCGCGGTCGTTCGCGGGCCGGGCCGTGCGGTCCTGCCGCTGCCGTGGCGAGGATCCGCACGCATGGCTTTCCAACCGTGGCTCCCGCGCGATCGACCGACAACCGCCGCCCCCTGGGAGGCTGGCGTGGCCCAGTCTGCACCACTGCGGGTTAAAGTGATGTCACTCTGAGCTAATCAGCGCCCCGGGGGCGGTTGCCCCCGGGGCTCCCGATCAGCCGTAGAGCTCCTCCACCTGGCCGGAGAACTCCTTCAGGATCACCGCCCGCTTCAGACTCAGCTTGGGCGTCAGGTGGCCGCCCGCCTCGGTGAAGTCGGTGTCCAGGATGAGGAACTTGCGGATCGACTCGGCCTTGCTCACCACCTCGTTCGCCGAATTCACCGCTGTCTGGATCGCGGCCCGCACCTGGGGGTCGTGCGCCGCTGTCGCGACGTCCATCGGTGGCCGGTCGTGGGTGGTCAGCCAGCCGGGGAGCATCTCGGCGTCCAGGGTGACCAGGCAGGCCACGAACGGGCGCTGGTCGCCCACGACGATGCACTGCGAGATCAGGGGGTGGGCCCGCAGCCGGTCCTCGAGCAGGCTGGGGACGACGTTCTTGCCACCCGCCGTGACGATGATCTCCTTCTTCCGGCCGGTGATCCGGACGAAGCCGTCGTCGTCGATCTCGCCGATGTCGCCGGTGTGGAACCAGCCTCCGGCGAGTGCCTCCGCGGACGCGTCCGGGTTGTTGTGGTACCCGGCCATCACGTTGACCCCGCGGACGAGCAGCTCGCCGTCGTCGGCGACGGACACCGTGACCCCCGGGAGCGGCCGGCCCACCGAGCCGATGCGCAGCTGGTCGGGGGTGTTGACGGTGGACGGCGCGGTCGTCTCGGTCAGCCCCCAGCCCTCCAGGATCGTCAGGCCGAGGCCGCGGAAGAAGTGTCCCAGCCGCGCACCCAGCGGTGCGCCGCCGGAGACCGCGTACTGGACCCGCCCGCCCATCCGGTCGCGCAGCTTCGCGTAGACCAGCCGGTCGAAGATCGCGTGCTGCAGGCGCAGGACGGGGCCGGGCCCGCGCCCGTCCAGCGCCTGGCTGTAGCGGATCGCGGTGTCCGCGGCGATCCCGAAGATCCGGCCCCGGCCCGACGCGTCGGCCGTCGCCGCCGCGGAGTTGTAGATCTTCTCGAAGACCCGGGGGACGGCGAGGACGAAGGTCGGGCGGAACGAGCTGAGGTCGCCGAGCAGGTTCTTCACGTCCGGGGTGTGGCCCATCCGGACCCGGGACTCGACGCAGAGCACCTGGATGAATCGGGCGAACACATGGGCGAGCGGCAGGAAGAGGAGCGTGCTCGCGGCGTCGGCGTGGACGACGTCCGACATGCACGCCGCGGCGTTGCGGCTCAGCTCCAGGAAGTTGCCGTGGGTCAGCTGGCAGCCCTTCGGTCGACCGGTCGTCCCCGAGGTGTAGATCAAGGTGGCGATCGAGGTGCTGTCGGTGGACGCCCGGCGACGGTCGACCTCGTCGGCGGGCACGCCGCCGCCCCGCTCGACGAGCCGGTCGAGGTCACCGTCGTCCAGGCACCACACCTCACGCAGGCCCGGCAGCGTGCCGCGGACGCCCTCCACGGCAGCCCGGTGCGCGGCCGTCTCGGTGACGACGGCGACGGCGCCGGAGTCGGAGAGGATCCAGGAGACCTGGTCGGGGGCGGACGTCTCGTACACCGGCACGGTGATCGCGCCGACCGACCAGATGGCGAAGTCGAGGAGGGTCCACTCGTAGCGGGTCTTGCTCATCAGCCCGACGTGATCGCCGGGCTCGACCCCGGTGGCGATCAGCCCGCGCGCGACCGCGGTGACCTCGTCGAGGAACTGCGCGCAGGTGACGTCCTGCCAGCCGGCGCCCGTCGGCCGCGCGAAGGTGACCGCGGACGGCGCTTCTCGGGCATTGCGGACGACCAGCTCACTGAGGTTGTCCGCGGGGCGGGCTGGGACGAGCACGGCAACGCTGATCTCACGCACGGGCGTCACTCCTCCGGGGTCGGCGGGCCGGGCGACTGCGTAGCACTACCCGTTGCTGCACCATAACCAGCCCGAGCCCGCCAGTCACCAGGTCAGGTCGCTCTCAAGCCGATAGAACATCAGGTCGAGATCCCGCTCGATGGAAACTTCCGACCCGCCGGCCCGGTCCTGCCCTGAGTGTAGGGCCAGGACACGCCCGGGTGACTTCTGGTGCCCGCTCTGCTACACGGCGCTCACGACCGGGGCCGCCCGGACGACGCCCACGGTGAGGGCCGAGCCGGCTCCCGCGCCGGCTCCCGCGCCGTCGGTCGAGCCGGCTCCCGCGCCGTCGGTCGAGCCGGCTCCCGCGCCGTCGGTCGAGCCGGCTCCCGCGCCGTCGGTCGAGCCGGCTCCCGCGCCGGCGGTCGATGGGGTGGGTGAGCCCGGCCCGGCACGGATCCTGCCCCGGCAGCGCCACGGTCCGCCGTCCCGGCCGGGCCCGGCGGCCGCCTTCGCCGGCGGCCGGATCCCGCCGGAGGTCGTCCTCCGCCTGACCGCGGGCCTGGCCGAGCAGGAGCGGGGCAGGTCCGGTGTCCGGCGGGTGGCCCGTCCGGCGCTGTTGGCCACGGTCGGCGGGGCCGGTCTCCTCGTCGTCCTGCTCGGTGTGATGGCGGTGGCGGGTCACGTCCTGTAAGAGCCTGCTGGTAAGGGGTTCAGGCCGGTGGTGGCGCGCTCGGCAACGGCACGGTAGACAGGGATCGGCGGGTTCTTGGCGTGGACGGCGTACCCGACTGGTCCACTACCGGGCGACCGTCCTCATGCCAGGACACGCGAACCAGATCACAAACCGTCACACACCACCACGATCAGCACCCGACCGGGGCTGATCTTTACCAACGGGCTCTCAAGGCCGGGTAGCCTGCCCCTCGCACCCGGAACGGCGCTGGAAGGGGAGGGACAGGATGGCGGACCGCACGGAGTCGAGCATCGTCATCAAGGGGCAACCAGGCGACGTCCTTGACGTCATCGCGGACTTCGAGGCGTACCCGGACTGGACGGGCGCCGTCCGCCAGGCCCACGTGCTCGAGCTGGACGAGCTGGGCTGGGCGCGCGCCGTCCGGTTCACCCTCGACGCGGGGGCCCTGCGGGACACCTATACGCTCGAGTACGCCTGGGACTTCGACGAGAACGGGCTGGGGAACGTCACCTGGTGGCTCGTCGAGGGGAGCATCCTCAAGGCGATGGACGGGAAGTATCAGCTGGCGTTGTCCGACCAGGGCACCGAGGTGACGTACCAGCTGTCGGTCGAGGTGAAGATGCCGATGCTGGGCATGCTGCGCCGGAAGGCGGAGAAAGCGATCATCGAGACCGCGCTCCATGAGCTGAAGCGTCGCGTCGAGGGCTGAGCGGCTTCCGGACCATCGGCCCCGCCGAGTCGAGAGGAGGAGCGCGTGCGCGTGCTCCTGTTCACCGGCAAGGGTGGTGTGGGCAAGACGACCGTCGCCGCGGCCACCGCTGTCCACGCCGCCCGCTGCGGGGTGAAGACCCTCGTCGCGTCGGCGGACACCGCCCACTCCCTCGCCGACTGCCTGGGCCGACCCCTCGGGGCGGAGCCGGTGGAGCTGGAGGTGGGGCTGTCCGGCGTCCACGTGGACGCGCGGGTGCGCGGCGAGCGGTCCTGGCGGGCGATCCAGGAGTATCTCGTCGGGGTCCTCGACGGGCTCGGGGTGGACCCGATCGCCGCCGAGGAGCTCACCGTGCTGCCCGGAGCGGACGAGGTGCTCGCTCTGCTCGAGGTGCGTGATCTGGTCGGTCGGGCGGATCACGACCTCCTCGTGGTCGACTGCGCCCCGAGCGCCGAGACGCTGCGGCTGTTGGCGCTGCCCGAGGCCCTCAGCCGTTACCTGGAGCTGTCGCTGCCGGTGGAACGCCGGGTACGGCGGGCGATGGCGGCAGGCGCGCGGGCCTGGCGAGGCCAGGACGGCGGCATCCTCCGGCCGCGTGACCACGTCGTCGAGGCCGCCGAGCGGCTGCACGTCGAACTGGCCGGCATCCGGCAGGTGCTCGCCGGACCGGAGACGTCCGCCCGGCTGGTGCTGACGCCGGAGGCGCTCGCCATCGCCGAGGCGCGCCGGACCCTGACCGCGCTGGCACTGTACGGCTACCTCGTCGACGGGGTGGTGGCGAACCGGCTGGTGCCCGCGGACGGGCGCGACGGCTGGCAGGACGGCTGGGCGTGGGCCCAGGCGGAACGCCTCGGCGAGGCGGAGGCCTCGTTCCGGCCCGCCCCGGTGCTGCGGCTCGGTTACGCGAGCACCGAGCCGATCGGGCTGGCCGCCCTGGCCGAGTTGGGGGAGACGCTCTACGGTGCGGCCGGGGCCTCGGGCGCCCGCCGGTTGCTGCAGCCGCCCGATCCTACCGGGCGGCTGCGGGTGGAGCGGGACGGCACCGAGTTCGTGCTGATCCTGCCCATGCCGGACGCCGACCGCGGCGAGATGTCGCTGGCCCGGGTCGGCGACGACCTGTGCGTACAGGTCGGCGGCCACCGGCGAGCCCTGTCGCTGCCCAGCGCGCTGCGGCGGTGTGTGGTGCAGGGGGCCCGGCTCACCGGCGGCCAGTTGCGGGTGCGGTTCCAGCCCGACCCGGCTCTCTGGCGGTCGCTGTGACCGGCTCTGACCGCGAGTCGGAGCCACGCCGCATCCTGATCGAGCTGGCCCGGCTCGTCGAGGCGTTCGGCGAGGAGTGCCACACCGGCCCGGAGTGCAGGATGTGTCCGGTCTGCCGCGCCCTGGCCGGCGTCCGCGAGTTGCGTCCCGAGGTGGTGGACCATCTGGCCGCCGCGGCGGCCGAACTGCTCGCGGCGGTCCGGGAGTTCGCCGCACCCTCGGCCGCCGCCCGCTCGGCCGCAGCCCGCTCGGCCGCCGCCCGCTCGGCCGCTGACCGATCGTCGGCCGCTGACCGCTCGGCCGCTGACCGATCGTCGGCCGCCGGGCCGGCGGCACGGTCCGGCGACGGCGAGTCGCCCGTCGTCGCACGGCCGCCGGCGGTGCCGCGCGACGACGTCCCCGGGATCGCGCCCCGCCCGGTGCCCGCGTCCCGCCCGGAGGTCCAGCACATCGAGATCACCGACTGACCTCGACCGCCGCGCGGGACCGGTGACCCTCCGCTGCGGACGGCGACGGGATGGCTAGTCTGCGGGGCAGCAGGCGACCGGACGAGGGAATGGCGGTCAGGTGGAACTGACGATCGGGGTCGACGTGGGCGGGACGAAGATCGCCGCTGGCGTCGTCGATCCAGAGGGCAACCTCATCGAGAAGGTTCGGGTCGAGACGCCCGCCACCACCGCCCAGGCTGTCGAGCAGGGGATCGTGACCGCCGTCCGACGACTGCAGGCACGCCACCCGGCGACGTCGGTCGGGCTGGCGGTGGCCGGCTTCGTCGACGAGAAGCGTTCCACGCTCCGGTTCGCCCCGAACCTGCCGATGGTCGAGCGCCCGCTGAGGGACATCATCGGCGGCTCCGTCGGGCTCCCGGTGGTGGTCGAGAACGACGCGAGCGCCGCGGCCTGGGGGGAGTATCGGTTCGGGGGTGGCCGGGGCAACCACGACGTCGTCCTGATCACGGTCGGAACCGGGTTGGGCGGCGGCATCGTGCTGGAGGGGCGGCTGTTCCGGGGGGCCTTCGGGACGGCCGGTGAGTTCGGCCATGTCCGGATGGTGCCCGACGGCCTGCCGTGCGGCTGTGGCAACCACGGCTGCTGGGAGCAGTACACCTCGGGTTCGGCGCTGATCCGGCAGGCCCGGGCGGTGGCCCGGTCCCGGCCGGGCCACGCTCGTGCGCTGTTGGACCTGGCCGGCGGCGATCCCGAGGGGATCACCGGGCGCATGATCACGGCTGCCGCCGAGGAGGGCGACACCACCGCCCGGGGGTTGTTGGCGGACGTCGGCCGCTGGCTCGGGGAGGGCATCGTCGACCTCGCGAACGTGCTCGACCCGGCGGTGGTCGTCATCGGTGGTGGGGTCAGCGATGCCGGTGACCTCCTCCTGGAGCCCGCTCGCGTCGCCTACTCCCGCTTGCTGTCCGCCGGGTCCCACCGTCCCCACCTGCGGATCGTCGCCGCCGAGCTGGGCAACGACGCCGGGCTGATCGGTGCCGCTGACCTGGCGAGACAGCGGTGACAGGTCCGCTGGGGCCGCTCGCCGTCGGGGTCGACATCGGCGGGACGAAGGTCGCGGCCGGGGTGGTGGACGCCGCCGGGCACGTCCTCGCCCGGGCCCGGCGGCAGACGCCGTCCCGGGACCCTCGCGCGGTGGAGGAGACCATCGCCGAGGTGGTGGGGTTGCTGCGCAAGGAGTACGAGGTGGTCGCGGTCGGGATCGGCGCCGCGGGCTTCGTGGACGCCGAGCGGGCCCGGGTGCTCTTCGCGCCGCACCTGGCCTGGCGCAACGAGCCCCTGCGGGACGCCGTCGGTGAGGTGCTGCGCCTGCCCGTCGTCGTCGAGAACGACGCCAATGCGGCGGCCTGGGCGGAGTGGCGGTTCGGTGCCGGGCGGGGTGAGCCCCGGCTGGTGTGCGTGACCCTGGGCACCGGGATCGGCGGCGGCATCGTCTCGGACGGCGCCGTCCAGCGCGGCCGGCACGGGATGGCCGGGGAGTTCGGCCACATGGTCGTCGTCCCGGACGGCCACCGCTGCGAGTGCGGCAACCGCGGCTGCCTGGAACAGTACGCCTCCGGGAATGTGCTGGGCCGGGAAGCCCGCGAGCTCGCCAGAGCCGGGTCGCCGGTGACGGTCCCGCTGATGGAGCGCGTCGAGGGCGACATCGATGCCCTCGTCGGTCCGTTGATCACTGAAGCGGCCCGGGACGGCGACCCGTGCGCCATCGAGCTGTTCGAGGAGGTCGGCCGTTGGCTCGGGATCGGGCTGGCGAACCTGGCGGCGGCGCTCGACCCCGGCCTGTTCGTGATCGGCGGCGGCGTGAGCGACGCGGGTGAGCTGCTCCTGCGGCCCGCCCGGGGGTCGTTCCGCCGCACCCTGACCGGCCGCGGCTTCCGGCCGGAGCCGCGGATCGTGGTCGCGGCGCTCGGTCCCGAGGCCGGCCTGGTCGGAGCCGCCGATCTTGCCCGCGCCGACCTCGAGCCTGCCGGCTGAGCCGCGTCCGGGCCGGAGCGGCGCCGTGCGCCTGCTGTCCTGGAACGTCCGCGACCTGCTCGGCGACCCGCTGGCGGTGCACCGGGTGATCCGTGCGGGGTGCCCGGATCTCGTGTGCCTCCAGGAGGCTCCACGGCGTCCCGGCGCCCGGGTGCGGCTGCACCTGCTGGGGCGGGCCACGGGCCTGGTCCGCGTCGTGGGCGGCCGGAGTTCCGGCGGGACGGCGATCCTCGCCCGGCCGGGCGTCCGGGTGGCCGACGCGCGGGCCTTCCGCCTCCAGGTGCCGGGCCGGCTGGCCCGGACCCGGGGCGCCTGCGTGGCCACCTGCGCACTTCCTGGTGTCACGGGGTTCGCGGTCGCGTGCGTGCACCTGCCCCTCGAGGCGGGGCTCCGGCTCCGTCATGCCGCCGAGGTCGCCGCCGTCGTCCACGCGCGGGGCCTGCCGGCGGTCGTCGCGGGCGACCTGAACGAACCGCCCGGTGCCCCGGCCTGGGGCGCGTGGGCCCCCCTCGCGGTCGATCCCTGGCCGGACGCCGCCCCCACCTTCCCGGCCCGGCGGCCCGCCACCCGGCTGGACGCCGTCCTGGTCGGGCCGGCTGTCCTGGCCGTTCCCGAGCCGGCGGGATGGTGCCACACCTGGGACGTCGAGCGCGCCAGCGACCATCTCCCCGTGCTGGCAACCCTGGCCCCCGCACAGCCGAGCCCGGCCGCGGCACTGCATGATCACGACTGAGGTGGGGTCAGACGACGGCGCCGTCGTCGGGGTCGTCCGGGTTCTCCTGCGGCATCCGGGCCACCAGGGTGACGAACCCTCCCACGAAGGCCGTCAGGGCGAGCAGCAGCAGGATCGTGGGCAGTGACCGCCACAGCAGCGCCGCCAGGAGCAGGAACACCGGGCCCCCGATGACTCCGGCCCAGGCGAGGCGGGCGACCAGGTCACCACGCGGGAAGGGTGGTGGTTCCGGCGGGACGTACCCTTCCTCCTCGCCGTCCTCACCCGCCGGCGGTCCCGCCGGCGATGACGCGACGTCGCCGTCGGTGCCCTCACCCGGTAGTGAGATCCGACGCAACGGAGGATCCCAGCGCTCGGTGCCCGGCGCGGCGCCGGCGGCAGGACCCTCCTCGGGGTGCGTCGGAGCAGCGGCCCCGGGAGGGCCGGGCGGCTCGGCGTCGTCGAGGTCCTCCGCCGCGGGCCAGGGGCCCACACCGTGCGGCACCGGGTCGGCGAAACCTGCCACGATGGCCGCGAAGGCGCTGTCGATGTCGAGTTCGGGCCGGTCATCGCGCTCGCCCTGTGGCTGGGCGTCGCCAGGCCCCTCCGGATCTGTCATGCCCGCTCGCCCCCAACACCTGCCAACCGGCTGATGAACGCCAACGACTCCTTGACGATACGGTCGGCGTCGTTGTCCAGCGTCGCGACGTGGAAACTGTCCTCGAGAACGATCTCGGTGAGATCCGCGGAGGAGATCCTCTCGACGACGAGCCGGCTGCTGCTGGCCGGGACGACGTGATCCACGGCTGAGCGCAGCAGAAGCACGGGCTGGGTGACGTCGGAGAGTCGGGTGACGACGTCCGCCTGGAGGCGCAGGAACGATGCCAGGGCGTTCAGCGGGACCCGGTCGTAGGCGACCTCGGCCACTCCCTCCTTCTTGATGTCGCTGGCGATGCCGGGGAACGACCCGGTGATCCGGCGGATGACGGGCAGCAGCGGCAGCATGGGGTTCTCGAGCGTGACGGCCGGGTTCACCAGGATCAGCCCGGCGATCTCCCGGGAGCGGTGTTCGGCCAGGCGTAGCGCCAGGCAGCCTCCCATCGACAGGCCGGCGGCGAAGATCGTCGAGCAGTGCCCGGTGAGCGTGTCGAGCGCCGCGTCGACCCGCGCGTACCAGTCCTCCCAACCAGTCCGGTTCATGTCCCGCCAGCTCGTGCCGTGGCCGGGCAGCAATGGCGCCTCGACGCTGCAGCCGGCCGCCGCAAGCTGCTCGCCCCACGGCCGCACGCTCTGCGGCGTCCCGGTGAAGCCGTGGCACAGCACGACGCCGACCGGGCCGCCGGCGTGGCTCCAGCTCTCGGCTCCCGGCATGACAGGCACAGGGTCTCCTCTGAGCGATGCGCAGGGCGCCGCAGGACAGGATCCCGGCGCCGGGCCATCGTGACACGTCGCTGGTCACCCGGTCGAGGGGAGCTGTCAGGTGGCCGGCCGGGAGGCGCCGAGCGGCGAGGCGAACCCTGCCGCGGACCCCGCCGCGGACCCTGCCGCGGACCCTGCCGCGGACCCTGTCGCGACCGTGTGGCGAAGCCTGTCGGGATGCCGCTGCACCCGGGGCCTCGGACTCTCTACAGTTCAGAGGACCCCGAGGAGGCACGGTGTTCTACTGGCTGTTGAAGATCATATTTCTTGGCCCGCTGTTGCGGGCGATCTTCCGCCCGTGGGTGACCGGTGAGGAGCACGTGCCCGACGAGCGGGGTGCCATCCTGGCCAGCAACCACCTCTCGTTCTCCGACTCGTTCTTCCTGCCTCTGATGGTCCGGCGGAGGGTGACGTTCCTGGCGAAGAGCGACTACTTCACCGGTCGCGGCATCACGGGCCGGCTCAAGGCGGGGTTCTTCAAGGGGGTCGGCCAGGTCCCGGTGGACCGCAGCGGCGGTAGCTCGTCCGACGCGGCGCTGCAGACCGGGCTGCGACTGTTGCGTTCGGGTCAGCTGCTCGGGATCTATCCCGAGGGCACGCGCTCGCCCGACGGCCGGCTCTACCGGGGCAAGACGGGCGTGGCCCGGATGGCTCTCGAGGCGAAGGTGCCCGTCCTGCCGGTAGCCATGATCGGCACCGACAAGGTGCAACCGATCGGGAAGGTCCTGCCGAACCTCGGCCGGGTCGGGATGATCATCGGAAAGCCGCTCGACTTCTCCCGGTACGAGGGGATGGAGGACGACCGCTTCGTGCTGCGGTCGATCACCGACGAGATCATGTATGAGCTGATGCAGCTCTCCGGCCAGGAGTACGTGGACGTGTACGCCTCGACCATGAAGGAGCGGCTGGCGGCGGCGCGCAAGCACAAGCCGGTCGTGGCGTCGAACGGCGGCCCCTCGACGTCCACCCCCGGGCTGGCGGCCGGGACGGCGTTGCCGGCGGCGACGGCCCCGCCGCCCAACGAGGGGCCGGTCGCGCCGCCCGCCGAGCGGTGACGGTCGCGCCGTCGGCACGGGAGCGGCCGCACGCCGGGACCAGGGGCGGTGTCCGACGGGGGGCGAGGGCCCGGCCGGACGGGGCGGACCCGGGCGCCGCTCGAGGGCAATCGGCGGTGCTGTCCTACCCTTGCTTCGTGCAGACCATTGTTCCTGCCGGGACCACCGCCACCGGTGTGGCGCTCGGTACCGCCGAGGACGCCTGGACCGAGGGCCTCGATCTCTGGCGCGACCTGCCTGCGGCCCAGCAGCCGGACTGGCCGGACCGGGAGGTCCTTGGCGAGGTCACGGCCGAGTTGGCCGCGTACCCACCCCTGGTCTTCGCGGGGGAGTGCGACGATCTGACCGCCAGGATCGCGGCTGCGGCTCGGGGCGAGTCGTTCTTCCTGCAGGGCGGCGACTGCGCGGAGACGTTCGCCGAAGTCAACGCCGACCGGATCCGCAACAAGATCAAGACCTTGCTGCAGATGGCCGTCGTCCTGACCTACGGGGCGAGCATGCCCGTGGTCAAGGTCGCCCGGATGGCCGGTCAGTACGCCAAGCCGCGCAGCAAGCCGACCGAGATCCGGCACGGGATCGAGCTGCCCGCGTACCGTGGCGACGCCGTCAACGACTACAGCTTCGACGCCAGGCTCCGGGCGCCCGATCCGCGGCGCCTGCTGCGCGCCTACCACGCCAGCAGCGCGACCCTCAACCTGGTCCGAGCGTTCACCAAGGGGGGGTTCGCCGACCTGCGGCACGTCCACGAGTGGAACCGTGGCTTCGTGGCCACCCCCGCGAACGCCCGCTACGAGGACCTCGCTCGTGACATCGACAAGGCGATGCGGTTCATGGCCGCCTGCGGCGGGGACTTCGACGCGATCCGCACCGTCGACGTCTACTCCAGCCACGAGGGTCTGCTGCTCGACTACGAGCGGCCGCTGACCCGGATCGACTCCCGGACCGGCCTGCCCTACAATGTCTCGGCCCACTTCGTGTGGATCGGGGAGCGCACGCGGCAGTTGGACGGCGCGCACGTCGACCTGATGTCCCGGGTCCGCAACCCGGTCGGGGTCAAGCTCGGTCCGACGACCACTCCCGGGGACGCGATCGCGTTGGTGGAGAAGCTGAATCCGGACCACGAGCCGGGCCGGCTGACGTTCGTGGCCAGGATGGGCGCCGGGAAGGTGCGCGAGGCACTGCCGCCGCTGGTGAAGGCCGTCAGCGCGGTGTCCTCCGAGGTGCTGTGGATCTGCGATCCGATGCACGGGAACACGTTCGAGGCGGTATCCGGGTACAAGACCCGCCGCTTCGAGGACGTGATGGACGAGGTGCGGGGTTTCTTCGAGGTGCACCAGGCGCTCGGCACGGTACCGGGCGGTCTGCACGTGGAGCTCACCGGCGACGACGTCACCGAGTGCCTCGGTGGTGCCGAACAGATCGACGAGGCCGACCTCGCCACCCGCTACGAGACCCTGTGCGACCCGCGCCTCAACCATCAGCAGTCCCTGGAGATGGCCTTCCTCGTGGCGGAGATGCTGGCGGAGCGGTGAGCGTTCGCGCCGTCGTGGCCGACCTCCGCCCGGATACCCTGACCCGGCCGACGCCCCGGATGCGGGCGGCGATGGCCGAGGCCGAGGTCGGCGACGACGTCTACGGCGAGGACCCGACCGTGAACGCGCTCGAGCGGCCGGGCCCGCGTGCTGCGCCAGCGGCAGGGCGGGGGAATGCGGCAGGTCGGCGTCCTGGCCGCGGCCGGCGCCCACGCCCTGGAACACCACCTCGGCCGGCTCGTCGACGGCCACCGCCGTGCAGCCCACCTGGCGAAGGCCGTCGCAGCGGCCCGGCCGGACGTGCTCGACCCGGGTGAGGTCGAGACCGACATCGTCGTCATCGACCTCACCCGGGCCCCGCTGACCGGCCCGGAGTTGGCCGCGGCGGCCCGGGAGCGTGGGGTTCTCGGGTCGGTGCTCGGGCCCCTGAGGCCTTGGCATGACCGTCAGGTTGGTGATGGGAGGATGGGTGGGTGACGGATCCCGACCCGGAGCCTGCTCGAGTCCTGCCGCCGGGGCAGCGTCTGGCCGAGGGGCTGCGGGTCCAGCACTACGGCCCGGTGCCGCGCTTCCGGCCGGAGAGCTGGCGACTGACGATCAACGGCGCCACCGACGACGGCAAGGAACGACACATCACGATGGCCGAGTTCGCGGCGCTGCCGACCATCACCGTCCGGGGCGACTTCCACTGCGTCACGAAGTGGTCGGTGCTGGACAACGTCTGGTCCGGCGTGGGCGCCCGGACCATCCTCGACCTCGTACCGCCCGCACCGGACGTGACCCATGTGATGGCCTGGGCGGAGTACGGCTACTCGTCCACCCTGCGACTGGAGGACTTCGCCTCGCCGCGCGCCGTCCTGGCCACCCACCGGGAGGGTGCGCCGCTGACGCCGGAGCACGGCTACCCGCTGCGTCTGGTGGTCCCGCATCTGTACGCCTGGAAGGGGCCGAAGTGGCTTCGCGGCATCGAGTACCTGGTCGGGCCGACGCGCGGGTTCTGGGAGGAGCGTGGCTACCACGCCGTGGGCGATCCCTGGTGCGAGGAGCGGTACTCCTACCAGGAGTGACCCGGACCGGCGCGGCGGCCGGAGGGCCCGGCCGCGGGCGGCGGTGGCCGGTCAGACCAGGCTGATCGTGACGACGCTGCCCTTGGGTGCCGTGCCGTTGCGCGGATCCTGGAACCGGACCGTGCCGAAGATTCCGCCGAAGAGCGCGATCCGTCGCACCTGGAACCCGGCGTCGCTGAGGATGCGGTTGGCCTGATCGAACTGCTTGCCGACGACGTCCGGCACCGGCACCATCACGGGCCCCTTGGACAGGGTGAGCGTCACCGTCTGGCCGGGCAGCAGGGTGCCGGTGCGGGGATTCTGGGCCAGCACCGCCCCCGCCGGGACGTCGTCGTCGTTCTTCGCCTCGGTGTACCGGACCGCCAGTCGGAGGCTGGCCAGGGTCGCCTCCGACTCGTCCTGGGCCTTGCCGATCAGGTAGGGGACGTCGACCGGCTTCGGCCCCTTGCTCACGGTGAGGATGACCGGCGTGCCGTTGTCGACCTGCTGTCCGTCGCCCGGGTCGGTCTGCATGACCTGGCCGCGGGGAACGTTGTCGTCGAAGACCTGCTTGACGTCGCGGACGGTCAGGTAGGCGCCGGCGAGGGCCTTGCGGGCATCCGCCTCCTGCTTGCCGACGACGGGCGGGACCTTGACGCGCGCCGGCCCCCTGGACACCTTCAGCCGCACGGCACCGTCCTTGCGGACGTCCTGGCCGGAGGCGGGGTCGGTGTCGACGACGGTCCCCCCGACCGCGGTGTCGTTGAAGACGTCCTGCTCGGTGCTGCGCAGCCCCTGCCGCGTCAGCTCCGCGCGGGCCTGGTCGACGGTGAGGCCGGCCAGCCGAGGTGTCCTGGTGTACGCGCCCGGGCCGGTGCTGAAGTACCAGGCGCTGACGGCGAGCACGAGCGCCAGGCCGAGCACGGTGAGCAGCGCGGACAGGCCGATGGTGCGGCGGCGGCGCAGCATCGCCGCCAGTTCCGCCTCCTCGCTGCCGGTCGGTGGCAGGAGGTCGTCGCGCTCGCCGACCGGCAGGCCGGCTGCCAGCGGCGTCGCCTGCCGGTGTCCGGCGTGCCCGGACGCCAGCTCGGGCAGGGCCCGGGTGTGCTGCGGCGTGCCCGGCGCCATCTGGAAGGTCTCGGTATCGGTGCTGAGCGGTGCCCCTCCCGGTGCACCGGTGGCCGAGGGGGCCGCCGGCGACGTGGGAAGCGGCGGTGGCGCGGGTCGGGCGTCCAGCTCCGCCGGGGTGAGGCCGGTGCGGGCGGCGCGCACGGCCACCAGGAACTCGTCGGCGTCGTCCGGCCGGTCGTCCGGTGAGCGGGCGGTGGCCGCGGCGACGGCCTCGTCGAGTGCCGGCGGCAGCCCGGGCGCGACGGTGGACGGCGCGGGGACCTGTTCGTTGACGTGCTGGTAGGCGACCTGGATCGGCACGTCGCCGGTGAACGGCTGGCGGCCGGTGAGCATCTCGAAGAGCATGATCCCGGCCGCGTAGACGTCGCTGCGCGTGTCGGCCACGCCCCGCAGGACCAGCTCCGGTGCGAGGTAGGCCACGGTCCCCAGCAGGACGCCGACGGTGGAGGTGTTGGCGGTCACCGCACGGGCGAGCCCGAAGTCCGCGACCTTCACCCGCCCCTCGTCGGTCAGGATGACGTTCTCCGGCTTGACGTCCCGGTGGACGATGCCGATCCGGTGCGCGGCCGCCAGCGCGTCGAGGACCGGCTCGATGACGGTCAGCGCCTCCCGCGGGGTGAGCACGCGGCGCTCGGTGAGCACCTCACGCAGGGTCCGCCCCCGCAGGTACTCCATCGCCAGGTAGAGCAGGCTGTCGTCCGAGCTCTGGTCGAACACCTGGACGACGTTGGGGTGCGACAGCCGGGCCGCGGCCCGGGCCTCCCGGACGAACCGCGCGGTGAACTGCTCGTCATCCGCGAGGTGCGCGTGCATGACCTTGAGGGCCACCTCGCGGTCGAGGCGGGTGTCGAGGGCCAGGTAGACGGTGGCCATCCCGCCACGGGCGATGCGCGACCGCACCTGGTACCGCCCGTCGAGCTCACGCCCGACAAGAGGGTCCTGGAGGGTCGTGTCCACACCGGGAGTGTACGGGCGCGCCGGCAAGGGGACTCCCGACGCGGCCGATCCCACCCTGATCAGCTGCCCGTGGCGAACCGAGCACGGAGCGTCTGTACGTTCGCGACGTATCGCCGGGTGTCGTCGAACATCCCGTGGCGCTGCACGGACGACAGCCCCTGGTAGTACCCCGCGATCGCCTGCGCCTCGGTGCTCGCCGCCCGGAGCAGCGCCGTCAGCAGCGCGATCCCTGCCGTGATGTTGTCCTGGGCCTTCATCAGGTCCAGGGGCCGGCCGAGCAGCTCGGACGCCCAGCGCCCCGTCGACGGGACCACCTGCATCACGCCCACCGCGTTGGCCGCGGAGACGACCCGCTGCTGGAGCCCGGACTCCAGGTAGGCCACCCCCAGCGCCAGTGCCGGGTCAACCCCCATGCTGCGGGCTGTCGACACCACCATGCCCCGGACCTGCTGACGGGTGGGGGCGGCCGCCCTGGCGAGGGCTTCCCGGTTCGCGGTCGCGGCCGCGACCACCTCCGGTGGGTAGACGCGCTGCACGGTGCCGGGCGAACCGGGCTCCGGCAGAGCCGGGAGCAGCAGCCGGTCACCGGCCCGGATCACCGATTCCAGGTGCAGCTGGTTGAGGTCGAGGACGTCGTGCAGCCTGGCGCGCTGCTGCTGGCTGATCGCGATCAGCGAGTCGCCGGGTTGGACGACGTAGGTCCGGGTCGGCGGCGCCGGCGCCACGCCGGGGTTGGGCTCGCCGACCGGCACCGGCAGCAGCAGCCGGTCCCCGGGATGGACCACCGAGTCGAGCCGCAGGTCGTTCAGCCGCAGGATGTCGGTGACCGGTACGCGCTGCGCCCTGCCGATCCCGATCAAGGTATCCCTCGGCTGGACGATGTACGTGCGCCGGGCGACGGGCTCGGCGACCGACGCGGCCGTGGGCGAGGGAAGTCTCTTCCGGCCGGTTCTCGTCGCCGCGGTCGGCTTGGCGGCGACGGTCGGCTTGGCGGCGACGGTGGCCTTGGCAGCGGTGGCCTTGGCAGCGGTGGTTCTGGCGGCGGGCGAGGTGACCGGCCGCGCAGGTCCCGGCGTCCGGGCTGCCTTCGTCGCTGCGGCTGCCTTCGTCGCTGCGGGCTTCGCGGCCCCGGGATTCGCCGCGGTGGGCTTGGTGGCCGCGGCCGTCGAGCCCACCGGCTGCCCGGTGCCCGGCGGGTCCAACGCGGTCACGGTCCAGCTGCTGGCGCCCGCCGGCTGGGCGCCGGGTGCCGGGGCGGCCTCCCCGCCGTCCGCGCCGCGCGGGACCTGCCCGCCGGCGACGACCGCCGCCACCAGCAAGGGCAACCCGGCCGCCCGGAGCACCTCGGCCGGCCTGGTCTCCGGGCCGGTGGGCAACTTGGCGCGGCGGGCCAGCGCCGTGAACACCGCCTGCAGGTCGTCGGACGCGGGAGGGTCGCCGGGGGCCGCGGCGCCGGAGGCCAGGACGGCCGGGGGGCGCGGCGGACGTCGCGCGCGGTTGCCGTGGCGGACAGGGCCGCGCGGCTCGCTCATGACCAACCTCCCCGGGGCGTCGAACATGCGGTGGTGCTCGCGCGTCCGGATCGGAGCCGGGGCGCGCGGACGGTGTCGCTCGAGTACGTCGTGACTGATGGTGCAGGGGGAGACTTGTCCCGACAGGGGGTACACCTCTCCGGTTGGGAGGCTATCCGCCGACCGCACCCGAATCGTGGAGGCACGTCGGTGCGGCGCGTGCCGAGTGACGGATCGACGGGTGTTAACTGGTGCCGTGAGCGATGTCGACCAGCTCGTGGGCCCGTGGCTGACGCTCCCGGACGTCGCGGAGCGCCTGGGTGTGGACGTCGGAAAGGTGCGGCGGCTCGTGCGGGACCGCTACCTGCTGGCGCTCCGGCGAGGTGACCCGAAGGTGCTGAGCGTCCCGGAGGCCTTGCTCCACCAGGGGCAGCCGCTGCCGGAGCTGAGGGGCACCCTGACCGTGCTCGCCGACTCCGGCTTCGACGACGTCGCCGCGATGGAGTGGCTGTTCACTCCCGACGACAGCCTGCCGGGCACCCCGGTGGAGGCCCTCCGGGCGGGCCGCAAGACGGAGATCCGGCGCCGAGCCCAGGCCCTGGCCCTCTGACGACGTGTCACCCGGCCACCGCCCCCGGCGGAGGTCGGCCGAACGGCAGCGAAGGTGCGATGCGGTCAGCGCTGCCTGCCGGTGGGGAGCGGGTCGGGCCGCACCGGCGATCAGGCCACCTGAACCCATCGCGCGGTGTCGCGGCGGACGGAACGCGCGTGCCGCCAGGCGGGCAGTGCGACCGCCAGCCGGCGGGAGAGCGGGACCGAGACCCGCTGGGTGAACACCTGGTAGTGGGCCGCCTCGACGGCGTCCAGGATGCCCGCGTAGAGGACGAACGCCGTCCGGACGCAGTCCCGGCTGGTGGGGTGCAGCATGGCGATGCCCGGTTCGGCGAAGCTGTACAGGGCGCGCGTGCGGGCGATCTCGAAGCGCAGCACCTCCTTGATCGGGGCCGTGACCACGCCGCGCTCGAGTGCCTCCCGGGTGACGCCGAACGCGTCGAGATCCTCCTGCGGGAGGTACACGCGGCCGCGGCGCAGGTCGTCGCCGACGTCCCGGATGAAGTTCGACATCTGGAACGCCTCACCCAGGGCGCGCGCGCGGGCGCCTGCCTCCGGGGTGAGTGGCTCCAGGATCGGCAACATCTGCAGCCCGATGACGGCGGCGGAACCGTACATGTACTGCTCGAGGTCGGCGTAGGTGGGGTAGCCGGTGACCGTGATGTCCATCTGCATCGACGTCAGGAAGGCCTCGACGTGCGCCCGGGGGATGCTCCAGCGGCGCATGGTGTGGAGCATCGCCCGACTCACCGGGTCGGCCGAGTCGCCCTGGGCCACCGCGTCGAGGAACTGCTCGCCCCAGGAGACCAAGGCCTGCGGGTCGGGTGCGGTGAGCGAGTCCACGAACTCGTCCGCGTACCGGGCGAAGCCGTACAGCGCCCACACGTAGGGCCGCTTGGCCGGCGGCAGCAACATGCTGGCCAGGTAGTAGGTGCGCCCGTGCCGGGCGTGCAGCCGCCGGCAGAGCTCGAAGTCCGCGCGCTGGCGGACATCGGTGATCCCCGCGGCCGTCAGGGTCCGAGCGTTGCTACCCACGGTCCCCATCCTGCCTGATCATTCTGGTCGGCCGGACACGGGCCCGGGCGTCAGCGCCAGGCCCGTGAGCGGTAGCCCGGGTCCCGGCCCAGGATCCGCTCGGCCGCCAGCCGTCCGGAGATCAGCACCATCGGGACGCCGACCCCCGGCCGGGTCCCGGACCCGGCGAACACCACGTTCTCGCCCCACAGGTTGCCCGGCCGGAACGGTCCGGTCTGGCCGAGGGTGTGCGCCGCCGCGAACGGTGCGCCGGCCTCGAGCCCCCGGCGCCGCCAGTCCAGCGGCGTCGTGACGTGCTCGACCTCGATGCCGGCCGCGAAACCGGGGTATCCCCGGTCGTGCAGGGTGCGCAGCACGTGGTCGCGGTAGGCCGGCCCGATCCGCTCCCAGTCCACCGGGGAATCGAGGTTCGGCGTCGGGAGGAGCACGTAGTAGATCTCCCGGTCCGGCGGCGCCAGCGAGGGGTCGGAGCGGGTCGGGTTCGTCACCAGGATCGAGGGGTCGCTCATCAGCCGCCCGGCGAGCAGTTCGTCGAACACCCCGCGCCAGGAGGTGCCGAAGTGGATGGTGTGGTGGGCGGCCTCCGGGTAGCTCGCCCGCGAACCGGCGAGCAGCAGGTAGCAGGACGGCGAGTAGCGCAGCCGGCGGCGCAGCGGCCGGCCGAGCAGCTCCCGGCGGGCCACCGGTAGGTCGACGGTGAGGACGACGGCGTCGCAGGTGATCCGCTCGCCGGCCGCGGTGTGGACGGCGCGGGCGCGACCGCCGTCGTGCTCGACCCGGGTCACCTCGGTGTCGTAGCGGACCTGGACGCCGTGCTTCTGGGCGACCGCGGCCAACGCCGCCGGGACGGCGTGCATCCCGCCCATCGGGAAGTACACCCCCGCCACCGAGTCCATGTACGCGATCACGGCGTACAGCGCCAGCGCCTGGTAGGGGGACAGGCCCGCGTACATCGCCTGGAAGCTGTACAGGCGCTGCGTGCGGGGATCGCTCAGGTACCGCCCGACGGCGGGGGCCAACCGCCGGAGGCCGCCCGCCGCCACCAGCCGCGCCAGGTTGGGTGTGAGCAGGTCGAACGGGCTGTCGGTGTTCCGGTCGATGAACTCGCGGATCTGCAGGCGGTAGAGCGTCGAGACGAAGTCGACGTAGCGGCGGAACCCGGCGGCCTCCGCCGTGCCCATCACCCCGGCGATCTCGGCGGCCATGGCGTCGACGTCCGCGTGCACGTCGAGTCCGGAACCGTCGGCGAAGCGGGCCCGGTACAGCGGGGCCACCGGGCGCAGGTCGAGGTGGTCGGACATCGTCTCGCCGACGGCGTCGAAGCAGTCGGCGATCAGGTCCGGCATGGTCAGCACGGTGGGGCCGGGGTCGAACCGGTAGGTGCCGTGGGGGGTGGCGGTCAGCACGAGCCCGGCGCGGCCCCCAGGCACCCGCTCGCGCTCGAGCAGGGTCACCCGCCGCCCGGCGCCGGCGAGGCGCAGTGCCGCGGAGAGCCCGGCCAGACCGGCGCCCACCACGACGACGTGGTCGGTCGGCCCCGAGACCGTGCGCGGTCGTCCAGGGACGGCCAGCCGCGGCGGACGCATCAGGCCGCTCAGCGGGCCCGGCTGGTCGCGGCGTCCACCAGCGCGGCCAGCGCCTCGCGGGCGGGCTCGGCCGGTCCCGATCCGGCCAGCGCCGCCCGGGCCTGCCCGACCAGCGAGGTGATCAGCGCCTCGACCGCCGCCAGCGCCCCGCTGCTGCGGATCACCTCCCGTAGCTCCTCGATGGCAGCCTCGTCCAGCGAGGGGTCGCCGAGCCGGCGCCGGACCAGCGCGGCCTGCTCCGCGGTGGCACGTGCCAGGGTCTCGGCGACGAGCACCGTCCGCTTGCCCTCGCGCAGGTCGTCGCCGGCGGGCTTGCCGGTGAGCGCGGGGTCGCCGAAGACACCGAGGACGTCGTCCCGCAGCTGGAACGCCTCACCGAGCGGCAGGCCGTACGCCGAGTAGGCCGCCAGCAGGTTGGCGTCGGCGTCCGCGAGGAGCCCGCCGATCAGCAGCGGATGCTCGATGGTGTACTTGGCGCTCTTGTACCGGATCACCCGCCGGGCGCGCTCCACCGGGCCCGACCCCCCGGTGGCCACGGCCTGCTCAAGGATGTCCAGGTACTGACCGGCCATCAGCTGGGTGCGCATCCGGTCGAAGACCACCCGGCCGCGGCCGACCGCACCGAAGGACAGTCCGCTGCTGGCGAAGAGCTCGTCGCTCCAGACCAGGCACAGGTCGCCGGCGAGGAGTGCGCCGGCGGCGCCGAACCGGTCGCCGGGCCCCGCCCACCCGGCGTTGCGGTGCAGGGCCTCGAAGCGCCGGTGGAGGGCCGGCATCCCGCGCCGGGTGTCCGAGCCGTCCATCAGGTCGTCGTGGATCAGTGCGGCGGCCTGGAAGAACTCCATGGCCGCGGCGGCGGCGACGATCTCCTCGCCGTCCGCGCCGCCGGCCCCACGCCATCCCCAGTAGCAGAACGCCGGCCGCAACCGCTTGCCCCCGCGCACCAGGTCCGACACGGCCTCCACCAGGACGGCGCAGTCCGGGCTCACCGACTCCAGCGCCTCGACCTGCCGGGACAGGAAGGCCTCCAGCACCTTGTGAACCCGGGCTCGGAGGTCCTCGGCGTCCAGCGGGTTCACGGCGGCTCCTCGAAGGGGCAGGGTATCAAGACCAAGAGCCTAGGCTGCGGTAGGCAGCAGGGCACACCGGACCCCGGGGCCCGCCATTACCCTGGAGGGATGGTGGAGTCGACGGTGCCCGCGCGGCTCGCGTCCGGTGAGCGGTCCTTCTCCTTCGAGTTCTTCCCCCCGAAGGACGACGCCGGCGAGGCGGTCCTGTGGCAGGCGATCCGGCGGCTCGAGTCGCTGGCCCCGACCTTCGTCTCGGTCACCTACGGCGCCGGGGGGTCGACCCGGGACCGGACGACCCGGATCACGGCGGCCATCGCCCGGGAGACCACGCTGACCCCGGTCGCGCACCTGACCTGCGTCGGCGCCTCCCGCGGCGAACTGCGCCAGGTGGTCGGGGGGTATGCCGACGCCGGGGTGCGCACGGTGCTCGCGCTGCGCGGCGACCCGCCCGGTGGGCCGGGCGCCCCGTGGACCGCTCACCCGGAGGGCCTCGACCACGCCGCCGACCTGGTGCGGCTCGTCCGGGGGATCTCCCGGTTCACGGTGGGTGTGGCGGCCTTCCCGGACGGTCACCCGGAGAGTCGCGGACTCGACCACGACGCCCGGGTGCTGGCCGAGAAGGCGGACGCCGGAGCCGCTTTCGCGATCACGCAGTTCTTCTTCGACCCGGTCGCCTACTTCCGCCTGCTGGACCGACTGTCGGCACTGCGCTGCGGCCTCCCGGTCATCCCCGGGATCATGCCGGTCACCAACATCCAGCAGGTCGAGCGATTCGCCCAGCTCTCCGGCACGCCGCTGCCGCCGGCGGTCGTCGCGCGGCTGGACGCCGTCCGCGACGACCCGGACGGGGTGCGGCGGGTCGGCGTGGAGATCGCCACCGAGCTGTCCCGCAGTCTGCTCGAGGGCGGCGCGCCCGGCCTGCACTTCTACACGCTGAACCGGTCGACGGCCACCCTGGAGGTCTTCGCCGGCCTCGGCGTGGCCGCGGGGTGACGCGGGTGGCGCCCGTGCGGCGGGGGCCCGCGCGGAGGGGGCCCGGCTGACCCGGGCGTTGCCGCCGAAGTCGGAGTACCTGCGCGCCTGGTCCCGGCTCCACGGTGACGCGGGGACCGGGGGTCTCGTCGGGTGGTGGCTGGTCGGTGCCTACCGGCTCGCCCGGCCGTTGGCCGGGGCCGGGATCTCTCCGAACGCCGTCACCGGGCTCGGCCTGGCGGTCGCGCTGGCGGCTCCCGCCGTCGTCGCCTGGAGCGGTCCGGCGGGTGCCCAGGGGCACGGGCCGCTGCTGGCGTCCGCGCTCGTCATCACCTCCGGCGTACTCGACGGCCTGGACGGCGCGGTGGCCCTGCTCACCGGCAGGAGCAGCCGGCGCGGGTTCGTGATCGACTCCGTCTGCGACCGGATCGCGGACGCCGCCTACGCCGCGGCCCTGTGGTCGGCGGGTGCGCCCGGACCGCTGGCCGTGGCCGCCGCCGCGGTCGCCTGGTTGCACGAGTACACCCGGGCCCGGGCGGTGCCGGCCGGGATGCCGGACGTCGGGGTGGTCACCGTGGCCGAGCGCCCGACCCGGGTGATCGTGACGGCGTCGTTCCTCCTCGGTGCCGGGCTTCGCCCCGGCGGGGCGACCCGCTGGGCGGCAGCGGGCGCGGCGACCTGGCTGGCGGTGGGCGTCGTCGGGGCGGTGCAGCTGGGTGTCACCGTGGCGCGGCGGCTCCGCTGAGCCGCGGACGGGGGCGCCGGGTCACCCACCGCGGCGCTGGTCGGCCGGCTTCCATCGGGTAGTCAGCGGTGCAGGAGGTGTCGGTCGGAGATCCTGCCGTCGCGCCACCGGACCAGGCAGACGATCTGCGACCTGGACCAGCCGACCGGATCCGTGGGCGGGTAGCCCAGCGTGGACGGCCAGAGCAGTTCGAGGAAGACGTCACCGGGGCTCACGTCGGCGGCGAGCCGCAGCACGCTGCGTCGGGCCACGCACACCTCGGTGGCCCGCTGCCTCGCCCACGCGGAGGCGGTCTGGAGCGGGCCGGTCCGCTCCGCCAGGTACGCCTGCGGCGTGAGGCCCTCCACCCAGTAGACCTCGTGGGTGTGCGGGGTGCCGCAGGTGGCCTTGCGGAAACCCGGTTGCGCCGCCGCCGCGGCCGACGCCGTCGGCCGGCCGGCGGGCCCGGAGGCTTCCGGTGCGTTGGCGCGCCAGCAGTCCCCGACGGCGGCCGTCGGAGAGGCCAGGCTCGGGCCGGGCGAGCACCGCGCCGGGTCGCCGCCGACCCTGGCAGCCAGCACGCCGGAGCTGCGCCCCTGCAGGATGGTCGCCCCCGGGACCGTCATGGGCTGGTCCGCGGGCCAGTAGCCGAGGTCGCTGCGGACGGCGGCCCCCGCCTTGGCGGCGAGCCCGCTCTCGCCGGGCCCGTCGGCGTCGACCGAGAAGTACACCGCCGCCGCCGCGCACCTCGTGCTGATCGACGGCAGCGTGGCGGTGAGGGCCTGCGCGCCGGTGTACCGCCCGGCGAAGCGGGGCGTCGGGTCGGCGGCGGCGTCGCCGTCCAGGGCGAAGCTGCCGACCCATACCCCGACCGCCTGGCACGGCATCGAGCCCGCGAGCACGGTCACCGCGCCCGCGGGGGTCATGGTGGTGCGTTCCCGCAGTTGGGAGCCGATCTCGGGGGCACAGCGGGCGGCCACGGTCGGCGTGCCCACGGTCTCGCCGACCAGCCCCGCGGTGGCCCCGGCCGCCCCGGACCCGGACGCCGGGGCCGCGCTGACCGGGGTCGGGTCGGTGCGGTTGTCGCCCGAGTCGATCCGCTCGGTGGCCGGGCTGCACCCGAGCAGGAGCACCCCGGCGCTCAGGATGAGCGCTGCGCGCACCCGACGCATGCTTCCCCCTGTGTCGGCCCGCCGTCCATGCCGCGGCCGACCGGACCGCAGCAGGATCCGGGACCATCGGTGGCACGCGCCAGTCTACGTCCGTGCCCGCCGAACCGCCGGATCACGCCGGGCCGATCAGGTCCGCGACGATGGCGGCCGACAGCCCCACCAGCGGGATGCCTCCACCGGGGTGGGCCGAGCCGCCGACCAGGAACAGGCCCGGCACCGGGGAGCGGTTCGCCGGGCGCAGGAACGCGGCGCGGGCACCGTTGCTGCTCGTGCCGTAGATGGAGCCGCCCGGGCTGCGGGTCTGCCGCTCCAGGTCGGCGGGCGTCCGGACGACGCGCCACAGGACGCGGTGCCGCACGTCCAGCCCGCGTTCGGCCATCACGTCCAGGACGCGGTCGGCGTAGCGGTCCGCGAGCCCCTCCGCCGTCCAGTCGACCCCGCCGCCGGCCGCGCCGCGGTGATCCGGCGGCAGGCCGGCGGAGCGCTCCCGACCATCCCCGGTCGACGCCTGCCGTGGAGCGTTCACCAGCACGAACCAGGCTTCGTGATCGTCGTCCGGGCGCAGTGCCGGGTCGTCGGGGGCGCTGATGTAGACGGCCGGGTCGGGGACCGGGCGGGGCCCTGGGCGCAGCCCGTGCGGGCCGGTGCCGAAGACGGAGTCGAACTCGTCGTCGTAGTCGGCGGGGAAGAGCACGGTGTGGTGGCGCAGGCCTGGGGTCCGCCCGCGCAGGGCGAGCAGGATCACCACCCCGGACAGCGAGGGGCTGGCGCGGCGGAGCTGCGCCAGCGGGCCGGTCGCGGCGTGGGCCGGGAGCAGGTCGCGGTAGAGGTGCCGGGCGTCCGCGTCGGCGACGACGACGTCTGCCGGCAGCCGGTCGCCGTCCGCCAGCCGGACCCCGGCCGCGCGCCCTGCGGCGAGCTCGACGGCCACCACGTCGGTGTCCGTGCGGACCGCGGCGCCGCGCTCCCGCGCCCGGTCCGCGACCGCGTCGGCCAGCCGGCGCAGGCCGCCCGGCACGTACCAGGCCCCGAACGACTGCTCCACGAACGGCACCGTCGCCAGCGCGGCGGGGGCCCGGCGCGGGTCGGACCCGGTGTAGGTCGCGTACCGGTCGAGGAACATCCGCTGGTGCGGATCCCGCAGGTACTGCCGGCCGAGGCCGCGCAGTGACCGCCAGGGCGCCACGGTCCGCAGGTCGCCCACCCGGCGGGCCTGCGCGACCAGCGAGCGCGGGCCGTTCAGGGCGCTGGTCAGGAACGGCCCGCGGGTGGCGTCCCAGATCCGCGCCGCGCGTTCCATCAACGACGCCCAGTCCGCGCCCGCTCCGCCGCCGACGGCGTCGTCCCACGCGGCGGCGATCCGGGACCGGGACACGTTCGGCATGTCGAGCTCGACGCCGTCCGCGAACCGGTAGTGGCACACCGGGTCGAGCGGGGTCAGCGGGAGGACGTGCTCCAGCGGGTCGCCGGTCTGCAGGAACAGGTCCCGGTACACCGCCGGGAGGGTGAGCAGGCTCGGACCGGTGTCGAAGGCGAACCCGTCCCGCGCGTACCAGCCGACCTTGCCACCGATCTGCGCCGCCTGCTCGCAGACCGTGACCCGGTGTCCGGACGCGGCCAGCCGGGCTGCGACCGCGAGCCCCCCCAGACCCGCCCCGACCACCACGACGCGCGCCACCGGCCGGTCTCCTCAGCGGTGCCCGCGCCGGACCGCGATCGTGCCACCGACGCTCCACGACCGCAGGGTGCCGCGGTCCACCACGGCCACGAGCAGCAGCTCCACCCCGCCCGGCCGGCCGAAGGCGGCACCGGAGGCGCCCGGGGGCAACAGCGGGTCCGTCGCCGTGAACCCCTCGGCGCGCAGCCGAGCCCGGAACCACGCCAGCAGTCCGGCCACCGGCATCGGGCTGGTGCCGGCGACGGACACCCCGAGCACGTCCCCACGGACCTGCATCGCAGAATCGGTGACGCGGGCGCCGGGCGGCACCGGGACGACGTCCGGGAACCCCTGCGCCAGGCCGGCGGAGCCGACGGCCGACGCACCGGTGGTCTCGGCGACCTGCAGAACGTGCTCGGCGGTCGGCGAGGCGGCACAGCCGGCCGCGAGCGGCGCGGCCAGCGCCGGGACGGCGAGCAGCACTGCGCGCCGGGGTCGCCGTGGGGGTCTCACAGCTGCCGGCCCTTCCAGGCCAGCCGGCCCGCGCGCCGGTCCCGCCACGAGGCGGCCAGCAGCCAGAGCACGGTGAGCACGGACGCCGGGTGGAAGAACGCGTCCGGGAGCGAGCGCCCGCCGGTCCGCTCGGCCGCCAGGTAGCGGCTGGCCACCGCCGCTCCGTACCCGGCGAGCCCGATCGGGGAACCGGTGAGTCCGGCCAGCGGGGGGACGACGTACAGCACGGCCAGTCCCGTCCCGACGGCCGCCGCGCCTGCCGGTGACCCGAACGCCGCCCACAGCGACTTGCCGTACCCGGCGCTCAGCGACTCCCAGTCCCGGTACATCCGGCAGACCGCGACCTGGGTGCCGTCGATGACCACTCCGGTGCCGCCCGCGCGCTTGACCGCCCGGAGCAGCGCGACGTCGTCCAGGACCTGGTCCCGGACGCCGGCGTGGCCACCGGCCCGCCGGTAGGCGGCGGCGTCGACGACCAGGAACTGCCCGTTCGCGACGGCGAGCGACGGGCGTGGGCTGCGCTCGGCGACCCGCAGCGGGACCAGGGTCAGCCACGACCATTGCAGCAGTGGCTGGACCAGGCGCTCGCCGGCGCTCTCGGCGACCTGGCGCGGGTACGGGGACACCAGGTCGAGCCCGCTGCCGCGCAACAGGCTCACCGCGGCGGCTACGGCCTGCGGCGCCAGCCGCACGTCCGCGTCGACGAACACCAGCACCGAGCCGGTGGCCTCCCGCGCCAGTTGGGCGCACGCATGCGGCTTGCCGAGCCAGCCTTCCGGCAGCGGCGCCCCGGTGAGCACCCGGACCCTCGGGTCGCCCGCGGCAGCGGCACGCACGGCGTCGGCCGTCCCGTCGGCGGAGCCGTCGTCGACCACGAGGATCTCCAGATCCGGAACGCGGATCTGGTCGAGCACGCGGACGAGGCATTCGGCGATCTGGTGCGCCTCGTCACGGAGCGGGAGCAGCACACTGACCCGCTCGGTGACCTGGGCCGGCTCGATGTCCGGGGTGCGCATCCGGCGCAGGTTCACCATGCTGTGCGCCGCCAGGGCGATCGACCCCAGCGAGCCGAACCAGGTCAGCGCGCGCCAGGCTCGCCCCACCCTCCCGCGACGTTCGGTCACGACCGCCTCTGCACGGCCACCGACCACAGGTACGGCAACACCGTCGCGCCCATCGTGACCCCGCCGTAGGCGGCGACGGCCGGGCGGTCGAAGAAGACCAGGTTGCCGAGGGCGGACCCGAGCCAGGTCCAGCCGAGCAGCAGCGCCGGGACCTGGTGGTCGCCGCGCCGTGGCCCGGTCATGTCGGGGAGGGCGCGGTCGAGCAGAAACGTGATCACGGTGGCGAAGAGCAGCCAGCCCACGGCGTTCGTGACCGGGACGTCGGGAACCCCGGGGAGTGCCGGTGCGGGATGGGCCCAGGTCCAGTTGCCTTCAGCCACCATCTGGGGATCGAGGTAGAGATCCCACGCGGCCAGGGTCCAGGCGGCGAGCGCCACCTGGACCGGCCGGCGTCGGGCCAACCGGCGGCCGAGCGCCAGGCAGGGGTAGGCGGTCATCGTCCAGGCCAGCGGGACCACCAGCGGGACGCCGAGGAGCTGCGGGCCGAGGCCGCCGGTGTACCGGTATTCCCCGAAGGGGACGCCGGTCGCCACGCCGACGGCCTCGGCCGCCCATCCGGTACCGGCCGCGACGACGACCAGCCGGGCGGCGGCGTCCGAGCCCCCTGCCCAGGTGGCGTGGAGCACACAGGCGGTGGCGGCGAGCAGGACCGCCGCGACCGTGGCAGCGTGCAGCGCCGGGCCGTGCAGCAGCGGGTGCGTGATCTCGACCAGGATGGCGGCGACGGCTGGCCCGAGGGCGAGGGCAGACCCGGCCAGCCGGCCGGCTGGTGGGGTGGCCGGCAGCGGTGCAGCGGGCGCCGTCGCGGTGATCCGGCCGGTGGCCGGGGATCTCTCCACGGGCGCCTCCTCTCGCGGTGAGTCTAGGGCTCCGGCTGCGTCGCGGCCCGCCCGACCACGCCGGGCGATCGGGGGGCGTCATGCGGCTCCAACGGGTCGCGGCCGTGGATCGTGCCCTCGACCGCGAGGACCTGGAACCGCGCGAACAGCTCCTCGGCGTACCACTTCTCCGACGCGGTCCGGGCGACCACCGCGGCGTGCGGCTCGCGCCGGTGCGCGAACGTGACCAGGCGGGCCGCGTCGTCCCACAGGCTGAAGGTGCCCTGCAGGCCGATCGGTGCCTCGCCGATCCCGATCGCGAGCCGCAACCCGGGTGCCGTGTGCAGGTCGGCGGCGACTGCAGGTACCGCTGACCAGAAGGTCGGCGTCCGTCGCCAGCGCAGCCTGGCCCGAGTGATCGCCGCGACGGGACCCTGGACGGGCCGCGGTGCCGGATCCCCGAACGGGCGCCGCCGGGACCACTGACCCCGGCTGGCCAGCGGCACCATGGTCACGGTGAGCCGCTCGGTGCTGATCCGGCCCCAGGCGCGGGCCGTCGGTCCGGCCTCGAAGGCGGCGAGCGCGTCGGGATCGGACCAGGTGGCCAGCACCCCCCAGCGGTGCGGGTCGGCGTCCCGCGGGCCGAACGTGCGGCCCGCTCCCGTGCCGAGCAGCTTGCCGAACCGCAAACCGGGGGTGGCGCGCAGGTGGCGGCGGTCCAGTGCCATCCGCGCCAGCGCGGCGGGCACCTGCCGCCCGGCGACCCCCCACAGGGTGAGGCTCACCAGCGGCGGCGCCGCGGGGTCGGGCCCCCGGCTCACGCAGCGCCCACCCGCCCGCGGACCATCCGGACGGCTGCCGCATGGACGTCGTCCAGGCTCCGGCCCGGGGAGTAGGTGAGCCAGTCCAGGGCCACCACCGCCACGGCGCCCAGCAGGGCCCCGGCGGCGAACTCGGCGTCGAGGCCGGGATCCAGCTCGCCGAGGCGCTGCCCGTCGAGGAGGACGTCGTGGACCATGCCGGTCGCCCGGCCGCGCAGCTCGAGCAGGGTCGGCCGCCACGGCCGACCGGTCCGGAACAGCTCCGCCAGGAAGACCTGGATGAACGCCAGGTGCTCGGCGGCACCCTCCAGTTCGGCCCGGACCAGCGCCTCGAGCGCGGCCCACCCGTGCCGACCCTCGACCGCCTGCCGGAGGCGGTCGAGGAGCCGGTCCACCCCGTGGCGCAGCAGCTCCTCGAACAGATGCTCCTTGCTGCCGAACTGGTAGAAGACCGTGCCCTTGGCCACGCCTGCGCGGGCCGCGATCTCGTCAACCGTCGTGCCGGCGAAGCCCTGCTCGGCGATCAGCTCGGTAGCGGCGGCGAAGACGCGTTCCCGGGTGGAGAGGGTGAGGGGGGCCGGCGCCCTGCCGGTCGCGGGTCGCCGCTGGCTCACAGCGCTCACAGTGCCAGATCGGGATGCAATCGACGGATCGACCAGACCCGCTGCCGGCGCGCCGCCAGCGTCGTCAGGGCGAGGGCCGCCGCCGCGAACCCGACCAGCACCGCGGTGCTCCGCCACACCGCCGCACCCGGACCGCCGCTCAGCAGGTGCCGCAGCCCGGTGACGACGTAGGACATCGGCAGCAGCGGGTGCAACCAGCGGAAGAGCGCCGGCGCCGTCTCGATCGGGTAGGTGCCGCCGGCCGACGTCAGCTGCAGCATGAGCAGCACGAGCGCCACCAGGCGCCCGGGCGCGCCGAACTGGGCGCCGATCCACTGCAGCATGGCGGCGAAGCTCAGCGCTACCACCGCGAGGAACGCCAGCAGCGCCCAGGGGCGTCGCGCGTCCAGGCCGAGCCCGAAGTGCAGCACCGCGATGAGCGTGCCCGCCTGCACCAGGCCGACCGCGGCAGCGGGCAGCCAGCCCGCCGCCGCGACCCGGGGGGACGGCGCGCTGCTGGCCAGTGCGCGGCGGCCGAGCGGCCGCAGCAGCATCGAGGTCACCAGGGCTCCGACCCAGAGCGCCAGCGGGATGAAGTACGGAGCCAGGCCCTCGCCGTAGGTCCTCGCCTGATTGACCGGGTCCGAGTGCAGGCTCACCGGGTCTCCGGCGACCTCGGCCCGGCGGGTCGCGGCGCTGCCGGTGTAGTCGGGAACCTTCGCGGCGGCGGTCGCCAGGCC
>DATDMG010000134.1:0-17133 GCA_036518955.1 Kineosporiaceae bacterium
GGGCCTGGGCCGCGAGGGCGCCCGCGCGCTGCTCCGGTACGGGTTCCTTGAGCTGGGCCTGCACCGGGTGTTCGCCGAGACCATGGCCGTCAACACCGCCTCCCGCGCCACCATGGCCGCGATCGGCATGCGGCACGTCCGCACCTTCCACATGGTGTGGGAGGACCCCCTGCCCGGCGTGGAGCACGGGGAGGTCGAGTACGCCGTCACCCGCGCCGAGTGGCTGACCCTTCAGGGGATGGACGGTCCTGAGGCCAGCGGACCCGCGGCCTCGTCTACTCCCGGGCGCCCCTCGGACGCATGATCGCTCCCACACCTTACCCACCGGAAACGACCGGAAATAACCCGCGCCAAGCCGGCGCAACAGGAGGCGTCGCTCGTCTTGCATTGCAGGTGAGGAGCACTTTTCGGCGTCGACGGGAAAGTTCAGGGAAAGCCGAAAGACATTCAGCGGGTTCGGGGTTCGAGTCCCTGACGGCGCACTCGATGATATCGCCTCTGACCTGGGCGTTCTCCTTTCGGGGAGGGCGTCCAGTGATCTTTTGTGGGTCGTGGTGGGAAGGGAATGGGAAGGCGAGTTCAAGATCAGTCCCTGGGCCCCTTCTGGGCCGTGCTGGGTGGGGCCGCCGGTCCGGCCGGCTGCGGCCAGCATCCCCGGTCGTCCTCTCGCGGTCGCGGCGCGGTGGGCGGGGTGACGGAGGAGCCTTGGTTGGGCGGGGAGCCGGGGTTGCTCGGGGAGCCCCGGCGCGATGCTGCGCCGGGGCTCTCGGGGTCGGGGTGTCGGTCGGCGCCCGACCCGGGGTCAGGCAAGATGACCACACCACCCCGGACCCTGTGTCGGATCCCGTGCCGGATGGCTCGCCCGCGGTTGTCGGCCTCGTCGCTCTTGCCACGAGGCCGCAGCCAATCAGGTGTGATCTTGACCTACCCAAGCGATCGTCGGCGTCCACCCCGTCCGGCGTGGTCGCGAAGGGATGATCCTTCTGGTGGTCGCGTTCTGTAACCAGGGCGAGTGGTCATGTCATGGTCGGATGACTCCGCTCATGCCGATGAGCGCGCACATCCGGGATATGCGGGTGACCATCCGCTCACGACGAGATCCGTAAGTTGCCGGAGGCGATTACTGTTGATGGCGTCCTGTCGATGAGCGCGCTCCTCCTGGACATGCGGGTGATCTACCGCTCGTGCGTGACATGCAGGTGATCCCCCGGGGGGTGGTAGCGGGTCGTGGTGCCGCGTCCGGTGGACGGCGTCAGCTCGCCCGCGTTCGCGCCTCGCCGCGCTCGCGGGAGCGCTGGAGTCCGGTCGAACGTTCGGCCGAGGACATCGGGGGCATGGTATTCGTGATCCGTCGTCGCTGGTCGGGTGCCGCCGTGGCCACGGTGATGCTGGCCACCGTCCTGGCCGCTGGCGGCTCGGCAGCCGCCATCGCGGCCACCTCCTCGCGCTCGGCGCCGTCGGCCCTGACCGCGTCCACCAGGCTCGCCCCCTTCCCCGGCAAGACTCCACGCGAGATCCTCAACCTGGTCGTATCGACGATGGGGAAGGCGGCATCAGCCCACATTCGGGATCGGACCGTGGTGAATGGTTCGCTGGCGAGTGGGGACTGGGTGGCCGGAGTGTCAGCGGGGACCGGCACACAGCGCACCCTGTTCGGCAGCACCTTCCGGGTGATCCGGGTCGGCTCCGGCGAGTGGCTCTGGGGCGATGCGGCCTTCTGGGCCGGCAAGAACGCTCCTGCTGGCTACGTGGGTCACTGGGTTCGGCTGACGAGCGCGGACTACCGTGCCTTCGCCGCGTTCACCTACTTGTCCGAATGGGCCAAGCAGGTCTCGGGGCAGCAGCCCGTGGCGCGGGTGCCGGGCCGGGCTCTCCATGGCCTGCCCACCCTGGGACTGCGGGACCGCAGCGGAATCGTGCTGTACGTCGCCACCCGGGGCAAGCCGTACCCGCAGTTGCTGTCCTACCCCTCGACGCACGGGCAGTCCGACGCGGTGGAGTACGACCGGTGGGACGCCCCGGTGAAGATCAGCCCACCGCCCGCGAACCAGGTTGTCGGCAACATCTGACGCCGGAACGTGGGCAGGATCGGCAGCATCGCCCCATCCCGCGAGGCGCTCGGCCCTTCCCAGACCGCGCGCATCTGCCGGCGCTCAGCGCCGGTCGCCCCGGTACGCGCCCTGATCCGGACATCGACCCGGTGGCGGTCGTGGTTCGCCGACTGCGCGTACGGGACCGGGGACCTGAGGGCGGCGATCGACTCGGCCGGGCATCGGGCCGTGATCAATCCGAAGCCGTTGCAGGTCGCGGTCCCCGGCGGGTTCACCATCGACGACTTCACCGTCGACGAGCCCGCCGGCACGGTTACCTGCCCGAACCAGTTGGCCCGCCAGATCAGCCCTGGGCGGGTGGCCACCTTCGGGGTGGCCTGCCGGTCCTGCCCGCTGGCCCACCGATGTACCACGTCCAAGACCCGCCGCAAGATCGTCCTGCACGAACACGACGCCGAGATACGCGCAGCCCGCCGAGAATGGGCCGGCCACCCCGACCTGCGCGCCGAGTCCGCCCACACCGACCCAACGTCGAACGCACGGTCGCCCAGGTCGCCACCCGTGGCGGACGCCGACTGAACCCGCGCTACCGCGGCACCTAGTTGCGGCCATGACCTCCCCTTGAATATCGCGCCGCGGGAGATCGCTAGGGTGGCGTCGGCTGCGTGAGCGGCTGCTGACCTGGCACGATCTGGAGGGGGAATTAAGATCATGAATCGGTGGAAGCGCGTCGCCGGTGCGGCGGCCGGAGCGGCTGCGACGGTTGTCGCTCTGGGGATCGCGGACGTCGGCGGCGCGCTCAGTGCGTCAGCCTCCACGCCGTGCAAGGTCAGCGTGATGAACGTTACGGGCCGGGCCAGCGACTACGAGTACGACACCACGATGAGCCGCAGCGGCGTCATCACTACCAGTCCTCGCCGGTACTTCAAGAACGGCATCAACACCGGGCTTTCCTCGATCAAGACGGTGGCGTGCAAGGACTCCCGCACCCACGCCTGGACGGTCGTCAGCCAGAACCTGACCGAGGTGGAGAACGACCTGGTCCTGACCGTCACCGGGACCAAGGTCGAGGTGGCGATGCGCTCGGGGAGCCGCGGGTACGGCGTCTTCGTCACCAAGATCACCCCGAAGGCGATCCAGGTGGAGGCGGTCGTCTGCCATTCCAAGCCGACCGGCCTGCTGGGGACCGCGCATGCGCTGCTCGGGCTGCCCTGGCCCGTCCCGTTCGTCGCCGGCGTCGTCCAGTACATCGCGGACCATGCGCTGCCCGCGGCAGGCAAGAACTACTGGTGTGGGCGGCTGGACGACCCGATGACCATCTCCTGGCACCTGGCGAAGGACGGCACGGCCGTCCTGGCCCCGGGCCACTACCTGCCGAACGCCAGCGTCACCTGGCAGGAGGCCACCAACACCGGAGCCTACGTCGGTACCACCCGCCAGGAAGTCGTGGAGATCCGGCCGGGTACCTGACCCGGGACACTCCTGCGGAGCCAGCGTCGGGACCAACTGCATGATCACAGCTGGGCCGCCATGGGTGTGCTGTCTCGGTTCGTTCAACGGCTCGCGGCGCGCCGGGACGACCGGTGGTCTCGTCGTCCTCGCGGATGTCGGCTCCTTGATCTCAAGAAGCGGGTGAGGTTCGACGGATCAGCGCCGACACAAGCTGAGGGCGTGGTGGACGTCGCGGGTCTGGGCCTGCAGCAACCTGGGCACCAGGGCTGTCAGCATTTGTAGCGCCCGGTAGCCCATGAGAGGTTCGTCGATGACCGGGCGCAGGGTGTCCATCCGGCAGCTGATCTTGGCGCCGACGTCGTCGGCGAGCGCGCCGAGCGCGTCGGCCAGGTGTGCGGGGTCGAGCCGGTCGGCGAGAACCGCCTGCATGATCGCGTCGGTGGTGCCGGCTCGCACGTCCGAGGGGCCCCGGCGCAGCAACGCACCGTGGCTACCCGGCCGCCTCCCGCGCGACGGTGACGGACGTGGCCCGGGTAGCGCTCAGTGAGCGCTACGCCTCGCGGGCGACCGTCGCCCGTGTGCGGAGATGCCGATGTACGTGTGTGTCAAGACCACGAGCATCCGTTCGCTGATCGCTTCGGGGCAGCCACTCGCTGTCGTTGCACCTCGACGGCGTGGCTCCGAATGGGCTCAACCGGCTGTGCCGCCCGTGACCGGGCTATTTCCAGCAGTAGGTGTAGTAGCTCCCGATCGCACGGACCGCATCGTCCGTGAGTTCGGGGTGCGCCGTGCGTACCGCGCCCTCCACGCGGTTCGCCATCGCACTGAGGTCGGTCTCCCTTGGAGGGTCGTCGGCGAACGCTGCGCCTATCAGTGATTTGATCTTGGGCAGGTAGGCCAACTGCTCTTCGGACAGGGATTCGGGGCGTTCGCTCGGCCAGGGCCACCCTCGATCACCCCAGATATAGGTGACAACGGCATCGCTGAGAGCAAGGTCCAGCACCCTGTGATCCTCGCAGACCGCCGAGAACTCGTGCAGAGGGTGCTGGCACTGGTCTCGTCCAATGACTACCTTGCCGGATGCTCTGTCCTGGCTCCCCGATCGTAGTCGCGGCAGACAGCCACGGTCACCATGCGTGGACCAACCTTCGCTGCCGCCTGCGGGCTCTTGCCGACGGGGGCTGTGGCCGCCGAGGTTGCTCGCCCACGACGTAGGCTCTCCAAGTGGCTGAGTATCCGGGGGACGTCGGACGCCAGGCGCAATTTCTCGGCGAGGAGGTTGATCCGATTGCGCAGCAAGTGGTCGACGCCGCGGATCCGTGGAAGGCGTACGAAGCCGCCATAGAGGCGCCTGGTGCCCTGATCAACGAGCTGGATTGGATGCCGCGCGGGGGCCTCATCTACGTGGCTTGGGCAGAGCTTGCGGATCTCTACGACGCGGGCAAGGTGCCCATCGGCGAGGCGCACGCTGCTCTACGCCAAGCCGCTTCCGACTGGCTCGATCGACCCGTGGGAACGGGCGACGCGTCTACTGTATAGAGGGCTGGTTGAGCAGAACTCATGACGCCATCAACATTCTCGTGGACCGTTACGGGGACTTCTGGCAGCCACCCGAGTAGATCGGTCCGGATATGCCGCCGACCGGCAACGTGAAGGAGAGGGCAAACGTTACTGGGTGAGCCCGAGTGGCGGTCAGGCGGTGTCCTGGTTCAGCGCGGCGGCCATCCATTCCTGGATGATCGCCGCCCTGTCCGGATCTGGTTTGGGTGTGTCGTTGATCGTCGCGACCAGGGTGCCGTATCTGACGATCAGGTTCAGGCCGGTCATCTTGGCCCGCACCTCGGCCGTTTTGTTCCGGTCGAAGTTGGCCATGATGCGACGGGATTGTCGGCGTCGTGCTCCCCCGGTCATGGCGGCGACGAACTCTGCACTGTGCGCTGCCATGCGCTCAGCGATGTCCCGCGCCTGCGGCGAGTCTGCGGACACGCCCGCCTGCTGCGCCGCCTGCGCCTCCAGAAAGAGCTGCCGATGCCTCTCGGCGTGCGCCATTATCTCCGGCGAGGCCATCAGCTTGCCCTGCTCGGTGCTGAAGATGCGGCGCAGGTGGTCGCGCAGCGCCGTGCAGAACTGTTCGTCCTGCACGATCTCGGCCAGTTCGATCCACGCCTCAAGCTGTTCGGTGGTGGGCTCTTCTGGCAGGTTCGGCCGCTGGTTATGCAGCCGCTCGAGATAGCTGGGATGGACGTCCAAGCCATCAGTCACGAAGTCCCAGAACTGGGCGATGAGCCGGTCACGGTCGTCGTCTGACATCGACACGAGCTTGTGCATCAGGCTCACCTGTTCTGTTGTGGTGTGCTGACGCACGATGGTCCGCAGCACAGCGCGGCGCGCCCGGAACTGCTGCAGCTGGTCCTCGACCCGCCGCAGATGCATGGTCGCCAGGTCGTGCAGGGTGTTCTGCGCGGTCAGCACCCGGCGGATGTCGTCCAGGCCTTCACCCAGATCGCGCAGGGTGCGCACCAGTTCAAGCCGGGCGATGGCGTGCACGTCGTACTGCCGGAAGCCTCCTTCGGTCAGGCCGGTGGGCGTGACGACGCCCTCGTCGGCATAGAACCTGATCGCGCTCACGCTCAGACCGGTGCGGCGGGCGACGTCTCCGATGGAGTAGAGCTGGTTCACACCGGCCACTACGGGATCTCAAGCGGCTGGAGAGTCAAGCGGCTGACGGCCACGAGGTCGGGCTGACGATGAGCGCCGGTGATGTCCTGTCGGATGGCCTCAGCGCCGGTGCCGTCCAGTCTGCCCAGCGTTTCCCGGCGTCGTCGTGGCGGTCGCTCAGCGGACCCAGCGGGTGAGGACCGGGGGTGCGACGAGGACGGTGCGGATGGCGCTGGCGCCGGGGCCCGCCCGCCACTGGCGGTAGCGGTCGTCGTGCTCGAGCGACTCCCATGTCTCCAGCGCGATCACGTGCGCGGGGTCGTGCTCGTCGGCGAGTACCTCCACCGCGAGGCAGCCGTCGAAGGCGCGCGTGTCGACGAGGACGGTGTCGAGGAGTTCCCGTGCCTCCGACAGCCGGGCCGGATCGAGGCGGAGATCGAGGATCGAGGTGACAGTCATGGGGAGAACTCTCGCACGCGTGCGCGATCATGGCGCGGGTGGGACGGTTCTGGGTGATCGCGCCGCTGCCGACCCGCTCGTCCGGTCCGATTGGGTCAGTCCCATGCGGGTCCAGCCTCGACCCACGCCTCGCGCTTCATGGGCGTGGGCCGATCATCCAACTACCGCGAGAGGCGGCTCCCGAGGACTGCGGGCATTCCTGTGGAGTCCAGCGGGAATGCGTGCCGGGACTGCGGGAAGCCGGCGACTCGCTCGCGCAGGGGTCTGGGGCGAGGTCGGTGGCGTCGCGGCACGCTTGTCAACTCGCAAACGTACTGATCTCCCGCGAGTCGCTGAGTGGTCTGGTGCCGGGTGCCCGCTACTGCGGGTCAACGAGGGTGAGCCGAGGGACGGGCATGCAGCGCCAGGGCGGGGTTTCCGATCGTGACGGCGTGATGGAGTTCCGGTGGCCGTGGCATGGAGGGGCGTTCACGGTTTTGCAGATCATGGTTCGGGTCAGGCTTCGCCGTTGGTATCGGCCGGGGGCTGCGTGAACGCGCTGGCCGCACTTTCGGTGCTGGCGTCCTGACACGAAAGGCGCGGCCGGTATCGCGTGTGCCAGCTGGTTCCTGGACCGTTCAGTCGGCCGGTCGGTGCGTCGCTCGCCGCGTCCGATGCCGGTCCAGGGCGTCGGCCGCGGCCAGCGACGCGACGGCTGTCAGGAGGGCGGCGAGGACGGCGGCCAGCATCCGTACCTCCGTGTGCGAGGCCTGCCGTGCCATCGTCCATCCGGCGCCGGCCGCTGCCACCGAGGCGAGCGCGGCGACCACCAGGCCGGCCAGCCACCGGCGCACCGCTTCGCGGCCGCTGTCCGCCAGCACCCGTGTCCCGACCGTGAAGGCCGCCTGTGCTGCGGCGACCGCTGCGAGGGCCGCGAGGGCGCAGGCGGCGACGGCCGAGCCGAAGTAGACCATCCCGTAGCGCAGGGTCAGGGCGGGCACGAAGACGATGGACACCAGCCTGCGCAGTCCCTCGACCAGCACCGCCAGCCGGGGACCGGACGCCGCGCAGGGATCGGGCGGTCCCACGCGCGCCGTGGCAGCCAGCGACGCCACCGCGAGCCCGGCGGCCGGGAGCTGGCCGGGCAGGCGCGCCAGGTTGTACAGCAGCGCCGTGTCGTAGACGATCAGCACCAGCATCGCCAAGGCGCCCGCCCCGGCCAGGGCGCACAGGAACCCCACCGCAGACCTGCGGTGCGGGACGGCGGTCCGCGCGTGCCGGTCCAGCCCGGGCCGCAGCAGGAGTCCGACGAGCGGCGCGGTGACAAGCATCGACGCCGCGCGCAGCACGAGGTCTGCGCCTGTCCAGGGATTGCGCAGGCCGAGTTCGATCCAGCCGAACGTGAACGAGTAGGCGGCGCACGCCGACCACAGCGGCCACGGCCGCGCCAGCCCCGCGGCGACGTCCGGGCCCAGCCGCCGCGCGACCGCGAGGTAGGCAAGGACGACCAGCGGCAGTTCGAGGACGGCCTGTACCCGCAGCACGCTGGCCGCCAGCAACTCCGGGTGCGGCCAGACGCCGGCGAGCGCGGACCAGAACCTCCCCCTCGGGATCGCGAACCACCCCGGTGGCAGGTAGCGGGCGACGAACCAGGGATCACCTCGGTGGACGGCCGTCACATACACGGTGAACAGCACCTGGTTGACGTAGACGGCCGCCACCACGGCAATAAACGCCGACTCCGGAGTTAGCCCGACCGATAGCACCCGTCGGCGGTTCCGGCGAGGCACTGCGTGCGGGACATTCCCCCAGACCTCCCTCGATACGTCCACGACCGGGGAGCCGCGATGAAGCGGGCACGGTGGTCTGTTAGTGGTCACTCTTCGTGTCCATTGGTGGCTGGGCGGTAGGTGCTGGGCGTTCGCTGGTGGGCGGAGGCTAGCGGTCGCGGCCGTGGGTGTCTCGTAGGCGGACTCCGCGGGTGCGTAGGGCGGTGTGGACGGTGGTGGGGTCGACGTTGTAGCGGTCGCGGATCCGGCCGAGGGACTGGCCCGTCTTGGTAGAGGCGGACGGCGTGGTCGATCTGGCTATCGTCCAGGCCGCGGCGGCGCAGGCGACGCCCAGCCGATGCAGGTGGACGGACACGGTGTTGCGATGGAGCCTGAACGGCTCCGCGAGTTCGTACACGGTGGCGCCGGCGGTGTGCTCGGCTGCGACTGCTTCGCGTTGCCCCGCAGCGCCCGTCTCCCATGTAGACGATCGGCTCCAGGCTGGCGGCCACCTTGGGGTAGGTCCGCAGCAGCAGCGCGATGTTCGTGAGCGGGGCCAGCAGGGCGAGCGTCACCCGCTCCCCGGCCGGCCGCCGCCCTGGCGAGGACGTCGAGGAGCAGCTTGACGGTGTGCCGCGGGTCGACTTCCCGCCGAGGGTCCGGCCATCTCAGGTCACCCATGCCGTCCTCGCCGTGGACGTGCCGGGGCCGCCGGCCCGGCTCCAGCAGCGGACGCTCGGCCCCGCGCGCCACCGGGGCGGTGTCCCGGCCGGCGGCGGCGGGCACGGTGAGCGTGTTCCGGACCGCCCGGCTCCACCGGCGCATTCCCCACGACGCACGAGACCGCGCGCAGGTCGAGCGCCGGATGGCGGGCGGCCAGCAGCAGCGCGCAGGCATCGTCGATGCCGGTTTCGACGTCGAGGACGACGGGGATCCGGGCGGCGTCCGGTGCAGGCGTCATGCCGGCGAGCCTGCGAGCGTCGGAGTGGTGCCGCTACGATTACGCGATGCCTGAGCCGCACGCGGGGGACGGTGGGCCGTGGCCGGTCGGCAGCGGTAGCGAGTGGGCCCCCGCCGAGCCTTCGCCGTCCTTCTTGGAGCGGCCGGCGGCGCTTCCCCTCGCCGCGCTGATCGGGCTGGTGGGGGCCGTCATGGTCGGGGGCGTCGTCGTGCCCTGGTCCACGGTGTACGGCAGTTGGGCGGCGGACGGCGCGGAATTCGCCGGGCTCGGCGTCATCGCCATCGCCCTGGCCGTCGGGGGCGTCCTCTGGCTGCTCGCCTGCCTGGTGCCGTCGGCGGCCACGCGGTGGCGGCTCGCGGCGTTTGGGCTGGCCGTCCTGGCGACGTGGGGCACGGTGAACGTACTGTCCTTCCAGTTGGCCCGCTCCGACACGTGCCGGATCCAGCGGGCCAACGGGGCCGACCCGCGGCTGCACCCGGTCCCGTGGCCGCTCGCCGTCGACTGCACCGGCGGCGCCCCGACCAGGACGCCCACACCAACACCCGGGTGACCAGCAGGGCGGCGGCCGGCGCGGAGGTACCCATGACGAGCAGCACGACGGGCGAACGGTAATCACCGAAGCGCTCGGCCCAGATACGCACGTCCCTGACTGAACGTATTTCTGATCTCCCGGAATCACACAACTGAATCTATCGTCACATTCCATCGAAATCTAGTCGGAGTTTTCCTCGGTGAGTTCCGGCGGAGAATGCATAGTGGGTTCCCTGCATGCTGGTGGTTTGCGTACGCTCGAGCTGACGATCCACGGCACTGCCGGTATCGGTCGTGGCAACAACCCAACCGGCCAACAGCGGACGAGCGTGGACACTGCTCTATGCCACAGCGGGACACGCACCGAACGACCTCCATCCTCCATCCGACACCGCACGCGCGCGACGGGAGGGCGTCACCGCCCGCCCCCTCGACCGCGTGCGCGCTCTAGGCAACATCCGCACTTGCCGCGATGACGGGCTTCGGCCGCCGGCCGGGCAGTCGCTCTACGTGATCGAGTCGCGGGTGCGGGCGCCGGGCGTGTGCCATTCGCGTTCTTGCCGATGGGGGCGCGCATCAGGGATATGCGGGTGATCTGGCGGCTGAAGTCCAACGGTGCCGCTCTTTCCGCGCTCCGCTTGTCATTCCGTCCTCGGTGTGACCGCGGTGCGGGTGCGGGTCGCCCAGCCGGCGGGCGGGAACGCGCCGGCCGCGACGATGACCAGGCCGCCCGTCAGCAGCGGGAGCACGACCGGAAGGTGATAGACCTGCGGGTCGGCGATCGGGATGTCCGTGCTGGCGGCCCGGCCCATGATCGGCAGCATCAGGTGGACGGCGATCCCGAGCGGCACGCCGGCTGCCCCGGCGATCAGCCCGATGGCCGCCACCGAGGTGATGATCATCGTGAGGGTCCGCCAGGGCATCATCCCGAGGACTCGCATCACCCCCAGGTCGTGCACCCGCTCGCTGGTGTCCAGCACCCCGGCGCTGAGCAGGCCGATGCCGGCCACTGCGAGCAGCAGCAGGGGTAGTGCCCGGCTACGAACGCCCATCGCGACAACGGTGCCGCTGAGCCTGCTGGTGTTGGCCATGGCTACCGCGCCGACGAGTTGCAGCACGTGGTTGATCGCCTACTCACCCCGCCTCGCAGACCATCTCTCAAAAGCATCCTCCAACATTGCTCGACCGACATGGGCGGGTAGATAGGATGCTTCGACATCTTCTCCGTATGACTGGCAGTGGACCCATTCATGATCTTCAATGGGGTCAACCCCGCCAACATATATGCAGACTTCGTCGTGGCGTGCATGAAGGAAGAATGCCTCGCCCGAGGGGAAATTTTCCTTCAATTTGAATGGGGGCTTCAATGCCAGTCACCCGTGCCAACCAGCCTGCGGTACGCAGAATGAGAAGCTCTCGCCCCCACGCTTCAAGAGCTTCTCCCTGATCATATTTAATCATCGCGTCCTCAAGTAGCCGCACGGAGGGCGTTCGCCAGCAGATGGGCTTCCCTTACTGTGACCCACGGGTAGACGGGGCTGCGCTGCGGTATCGCTGGACACCTGGTGGCTGGCTCGCTTTCGTCCTTCAGGTCGGGTCCTGTGGCGCCGGGAGCGGTGAGCTGAGCGCCATCGGGCCCATGACGAGGTCCTCCAGTCGCGAGCCGTCGTCCAACGCCTGGCGGACGGCGTCAATCTCGGAGCTGCGGAACCCGATGCGCCGCAGTTCGGTCTCGTCCGCTCGCTCTGCGCGGGCGGCGACGCAGGGGTAGACGGGGTCGTCGGCCAGCAGGTGCCTGCCGTCGGGGTCCACGAAAGAGTCGCTCAGCGTCGCCTCTTGGAGCAGGCGGCGCCCAAACGCCAGTGGCAGGAACGTCACCAGCCGGACGGCCACCCACAGCGCCATCCCGCCGTCGACCAACTCGGCGAAGATGTCCGCCTCGGACCGTGGGGTATCGCCTTGTAGGTATGCCGCCACCCCGACCTCGACCGCCTCTTCCAGCACAGCTGTCACTGTAGGGAGGGACTGGGGAGGCGTCCGTCGATCGTGGATGCTCTCAACCGAGGGGGGCCACCTGGCTCGAGCGAACGACCATTCTGGGGCCGCGAGTACGACGCTCGATCGTGACCCCGTTCGTCACCGAGAGCGACGTTTCGATTCCGTGGCCGCTTCCGGTCGGGACCTGTCTGTGGACCTCCCGGGTCGGGGATCACGCACACCCCGAGGATGTGGCGAGCGGCTCCGCCTGAGCGTGGTGATCTCTTCTGCCGGTCACGTTGTCGCCGTTTCGAGGGTTCTGCGGACCGGGGTGCGGTGGCGGGTGAGCAGTTGCTGGTCGCGTTGCGACCAGTCGCGGGCTGTCTGGGCGTGCCGGGGCCGTTGTGGCGTCGAAGATCGGCGGCTTCGAGGCGCTCGAACGCCGGGGCGCGTCGGACAGTGTCCGGCGCGCCCCGGGATCAGGTGTCAGGGTGTGCTGGCGACGACGATGTCCGAGTTCGGTGCAGGGTCGTTGGAGGTGATGCCGGCGTCGAGCCAGAAGGTGCTGCCGGCGTGGGCAAGCCCGGTGTAGTCGCCGAGGAAGAAGCCGTGGGCCTGCGGCGCCTTCTTGATGTCGAACGGGCTCGGCGTGAGGCGTCGGGACGCCGACCAGGTGACGCCGCCGTCGGTCGAGAAGCGCGTCCAGATGTCGGCGAGCGCGGTGGCGGTGTCGGTGGTGTCGTTGCGGAAGTCGTACCAGGTGACGGCGATCCGGCCGGTGCTGTCGACGTCCACGCTGGCGTTGAACGCCTGTGCTGCGCCGGCGTCGTCCACTCGGGTCGGGGTGGTCCAGGTATGGCCGCCGTCCACGGACTTGGTGAAGGCGATCCCCGAGGTGGTGCCGGAGAAGCGGGCGTCCTGCCAGACGGCGTAGATCGCGCCGGGTCCGCTGGTCATGCTGGTGTCGGTGGCGAAGTCCGGGATGATGTCACCGGTGCGAATCGGCTGGTTGTCTCCGGGGGTCACGATGTTGGTGGGCACCAGCTTCGACACCACCGTGGCACCGGACCATGTGAGGCCCTTGTTGATCGAGGTCTGGATCGCGACGTTGTCGCCACGGATCTTGTTTTGATTGGACACGTTCTGGATGAGATCGAAGCCGTTGTAGAGCGTCCCGTCGCGACCGACGACGATCTGGTTCGCGATGGTCTGGTTGACCGTTCCGGGGTCCAGGATCACCTTGCTCGGCGCCCAGGTGGTGCCGCCGTCGCTGCTGCTGGCGAACAGGGTCGGTCCGTGGTAGCCGATCGCGTGTTCGGTGGCGATGGGGTTGGCGTGGTCGTTGCTCGGCGGGGACTCCAGCCGGTCCCAGACGGCGTACACGTGGGTGCCGTCGGGGTCGGCCGTGACGCTTTCCTTGTCGTTGAGCACGGTGTTGTTGAGGTCCTGTTGCAGGACGATCGGTTTCTGCCAGGTCTGCCCGCCGTCGGCGGACCGGGCGTACAGGATGCTGGATCCGTTGCCGAATCCCGCGCCGGTGACGTTGAACGAGTCACTGACCTGGTGGACGACGTTCCCGCTGGGGCCGAAGGACACCCAGGGGTCCGTTCCGCGGTCCCACAGGTGCCCGGGTTGAGTGGGGCTGTCCGCACCGAGCCCCTGCTGGACCAGCGCGCAGCGGGTGAACAGCGGCACCGACTTCGTCCAGGTGGTGCCGCCGTCCTTGGTGAAGGCCGTCACGTTCCCGTGGGACCCTCCGTTGCTCCACCGATCCTGCTGCCACGCCGCCACCATGTTGCCGGCGCTGGCGGGGTTGACGCTCAGGTGCGGTTCCACCTCGGTGTTCAGGGCGTTCGTTCCGGGCTCGGAATGCCCGGAGCATCCGGCGGTGAACAGCGAGTCCCCACTGATCACGGTCGGTCCTGTGGCGGCCGAAGCCGTGACCGGGAACGCTGCGAGAGCGGTGATGGCCGTGGAAGCGATCAGGATCCGGGCGCGCCGGATATCCCGTCGTCTTGTCATGGTCGGAACCTCTTCGTGAGACAATAGTTGGCGTCAGCCGCAGCCCCCGGCCATGTTCACCGGCTGATTCGCCAATCCTGTCCCTGATGGACCCGCGGGGTCCATAATTCCGCGCAGGTTGGAAAGGTTTGTTCGCCCATTCGGGAGACAGGCCACGAAGCGGTATTAGTGGGTCATTCTGGCCCATGGATGCGGTCGTCGGCCTCCAGTCGGACGCCGACGCCCCGCCGGCAGAATCGCCTTGCCCACGGCGATCCGGCTGTCCACGGCTTCGGGTGACGGGTGCACCAGATGTGCTCCACCAACCCGGCGACGCTGACCCTCCCGAGCGTGCGAATCCGCCCAGGCCTCAGCCGCTGGCGCGATCGCCGGAACGCGGACGACCGGGGAACGCCCACAACGCATTCCAGCCACACTCGGGCCCGATCTTTGCAGCCCGCGCGCTGGCGGGGGCTGCCGTTGCCCACGGGTGCGGGCATCGTCACCCACTCTGGCGAGGGATCCCCGCTCGGAGGCGATGCGGCAAGTGCAGTGTCAGTCCCTGATCTTTCAGCCGGGTCGGGCATGCTGACCGTGTCGTGACGCGAAAGTGCCCTTGCCGCAACGGAAACTGGTGATTGTCGAGACCGAACCGTTGCCGTTGGGAAGGGCGCTGTCAGGGTCAATGCTACCGGGTTGTTGTTCGAAGTCGAGGACGTCGTGCTGGCGCGTCCGGTCCGCAGCGTGCCGACCGTGGTGGTGAGTGCGTCGGAGGACGACCTGACCGGCGTGGCCGGGGTGGCGTTGTGGGGTCGGCTGCTGGACCGGCTGAACGTGGTGGCCGAGGCCGACCGGCGGGGGCTGCGCCCGATCGGCCCTACCGGGTACTGCGGCGGGGAGTGCTACCGGGCACTGACCGAGATCCTGCTGGCCGGCGGGGACTTCCTGTCCGACCGGTCCCTGCTCGCCGACGAGGCCACCCGGACCCTGCGGGGGACGAACGCGCTGCCCAGCGTGCCGACGCTGTGGCGGTTCCTGGCCGGGGCGGACCTTGGCCGGGTGGCCAAGGCCGCCGCGGTGAACCGGGTGATGCTGCGCCGGGCCTGGGCCGCCGGTGCCGCCCCCGAGGGCGAGGTGTTGACGATCGACCCGGACGCCACCCGGGTACCGGTGTACGGGCCGGGCAAGGAAGGCTCGGCGTTCTCCCGGACCGGGCAAACCGCACTGTCCCCACTGGTCGGGGTCCTCGGGGAGACCGGCGACGTACTCGCCCTGCGGGCCCGGCGCGGGTCGGCCAACGACGGGCGGGCGATGGGATCGTTCATCGACGAGTGCGTCACCGCCATCCCGGCCGGCGTCCGCGGCCGGTACCGGCTGTGGATCCGGGTCGACTCGGCCGGCTACCAGGACCAGGTGATCGCCGCGGCCGAACGCCACGACGCGGACTACACCGTCACCACCAAGGACTACCCCAACGTGCCCGCCGCGGTGCACACCCTGGCGACGGGCCCGGACACCGCATGGGTGGCCGCCGAGGGCAACGAGACGGGGAAAGGGCTCCCAGATCGCCGAGACCACCACCGTCCTGCTCGGCCGGCAGGTGCGGCTGATCGTGCGCCGCCAGCCCCGAAAGGCCGGGGAACAGTTCGCGATCGACGACCTGGACGGCTGGCGGCTGCACGCGATCATCACCAACATCGGTGCGGAGCGGATGACCGCTGCCGCGGTCGAGGCCCACCACCGGCTGCGGGGCGGGATCCCCGAGGACACCATCCGGGCGTTGAAGAACGACTACGGCATGATCCACGCCCCGGTCGGCCCGTTCTTCGGCAACTGGCTGTACTGGCAGGCGTGCGCCCTGGCCCACAACGTGTCCCTGTGGCTGCGCACCCTCATTCTCATGATGGGGTGACGCTGTCGGCCTGACAATGAACAGCGACCGGCAGTGTCAGACCCGTCCGACGACAGCCCCTGACCCGGGTGCTCCACCGGGTACCCGCGCCGGGCGTTCCCGGCAGTGATCTGGTCCACGATCATGTGGCCGCCGGCGGCGCCGTCGATCTCCTTCAGGCACCGCGGCGACGGCCCCGGCCGAGATGGGTCCTCCGACCCGTCGTCACGGTGCGCAACAGGCCCCAGCCGGCGGAAGCGGACTACGACATCACGGCCCATCTCCATCTGAAGGAATTCATCAAGGCGATGGGTCAGGGTCAAATTCTGTCCAGGACGCGCCACGTCCTGGACCGGACGGCGCCCAGGGGCATTTCGAGCCAGCCGCCCTGGTTAGTCTTGGCGCATCGGACAGGCCCGATGCATTCAGATGAATACCGGGCGGAGCGCCGGGCCGATATGGGGCTATTGGAGGACAGTTGATGACCTGGAATACAGAGTTCCGGAGGGCGCGCATCACCGCGCTGGGCACCGCAATTGTCGCCGGGGCGGTCGGTGCGGCCGTGCTGGCCGGCCCCCTGGCCGGCGCGCAGGCGGCGTACCCGGAGAGTTACCCTAATGGAGCGCTCTGCTACCAGCACCCGGACGGGCAGGAGAACAAGTCCCGGATTCAGGTGACCGAAATCAAGTATAAGCCCTCCGACCCGTTCGCTTGGTTCTCCAAGCTGTCTCAGAAGTGGGACGGCAACTCCAACCAGTACCGCGACGACCCACCCGCCGGAGAGATAGGCATAGGCAAGTCTCTCCTGATCGCCAAATACGGGGACCCGAACGCGTTCTGCTACTTCATGACCGCATCTGGGGACGAGACGTACCCTTACGGTGTGTGGACATCCAGGCATGAACCGGGAGGTTCCCCCGCACCCGGACCCGGCCCCACCCCCAGCGGGAGCCCGCGTAACGGTTGAGGTCGGCAAGCCACGAGTTCCGCCATTCTCATGATGGGGTGACGCTGTCGGCCTGACCATGAACAGCGACCGGCAGTGTCAGACCCGTCCGACGACAGCCCCTGACCCGGGTACTCGACCGGGTACCCGCGCCGGGCGTTCCCGGCAGTGATCTGGTCCACGATCATGTGGCCGCCGGCGGCGCCGTCGATCTCCTTCAGGGCCTGTTGGTAAAATCAGCCGGTCGGGGGCTGACCGTGGTGGTGTGTGACGGTTTGTGATCTGGTTGGCGTGCCGTCATGCGCCACCCCAACGCCACCCTCACCCTCGTCGCACCCCTGCTGAACGACCCCCAATTCCGCGCCCCGCTCATCGCCCCAGTTCCCCCGCGACACCGTCCTGGCCATCTCCGCCAACGCCCGCAACAAAATCTTCTTCTCCTGCTCCCCGAAGAAGCC
>DATDMG010000135.1:0-3921 GCA_036518955.1 Kineosporiaceae bacterium
CCGCCAGGCACACCATGGCCGACATCACGGCAGGGCGCCACCGCACCTGCGCCCGGCCGGCGCCCGGACACGGCGTGCTCCGCCCGCACCGCGTCGGCGGCGTGGTCAGCCGTCGGCGGCGACGGCGGCGTGCTCCGCCCGCACGGCGTCGGCCATCCGCTCCGCCGCGTCGGCCAGCCACCGATGGTGCCGCGGCAGGTGCGCGTCGACGCGCGCCGCCCCGCCCGTGGCGACGTGGACGTTCGCCACGGCCCGCCCCATCAACGGCAGCAGCGCGTCAGCGTGGTGGGACCGCTCGCCGGACCCGGTGGCGCGATCGGCCAGGCTGACCCGGACCCGCTTCGGCGACAGTTCCCGGCTGACCCAGCGCGCCGTCTCGTCGACCGCGAGGCTGGGATCGACCAGGCCCCTGGCTGCGTTGACCAGGGTGCGGTGGTGCGGGTTGCCCTCGGCCGGGTGATCAGCTCGAGCCGGCCCGCCGGCGGCGGCCCATTCCCAGGACGACGGCAACAGCCGCTTGATCTCCCGGGCGAGCGGGCGGCCCGGCTCAAGAGGGTAGCCGAGGATCCGGACCCGGCCGAGGCTCCCGCACCCGGCCTCCCGGTGGTAGAGCCTGCCGTCCGCCGCGCTGCTCGGCGGTGGGGCCCGCAGAATCCGCACCGCCTCGTCGACCCACTCCGGGCTGCCCCGCCCGACCGGCTGCTCCTGCCACCGCTCCACGAAGTGACGATCAGGACGGCGCGCCCGCTCGACGTCCTCCCGCAGCCGCTTCGCGGCGTCCGAGTGCAGCAGCACGGGCTCCGGCCGCGGATCCCGGATCACGGGCCGGTAGCCGGCCAGCACGGCCTGGGCACAGTGCCCTGCCGGCAGCCCGACGTCGTCCACCAGGACACTGGTCACCAGCCTGACCAGGTCGACGGTGTAGGGCAGCGGCGCAGCCTCGTCGAAGTCGTTCACACCCCAGGCCAGGCCCCGATCGGTGGGCCAGGTGCCGAAGTTGTCGGCGTGCAGGTCGCCGACAGCCAGGATGCGTGGCGCCCCGGCCAGCTCCGGGCAGTACCAGCCGAACAGCTCGGCCCAGCGGTAGAAGGTGCCGCGCAGGAAGGTGAACGGATCCTGCGCGATCTTCTTCGCCCGAACGGCGAACTCCGGCTCGATCACGGGCGGGTGGTCCGCCATCCACGCCAGGAAGGCCGCGGAGCTGTCGTCGAACGGGCGCGGGCCGCCGCGTTGGTCCTTGGTCATGCACCCTCCCGGACGCGCCTCGACACCTGAAGTCGCTCGGCACCTCATGTCGAGAGCGCGCCGCCATGACCGGAGATACCTGTCGCGACCCGTCCTCACGCCACGGACGAACGCCCGTTGTCAGAGCGCCAGCGCAGGCGGGTGGTACCTCGGCTGGAAGAGCGTCACCAGGTGACGCGTGCCGGGGATCCCGAGCTGGACGGCGGCCCCCCAGGACTGCTGCTGCACGGCCCCCGCGAACCGCGCGCCCTTCGCCCTCAGCTCCGCCATGGTCGCGTCGAGGTCGTCGCACATCAGCGACACGTCGAACGCCTGCTCGGTGGAGCCGGACTGCCCCCCGTGCTCCCCACCGCTGGGATGCACCCCCAACTCGCTGGGCCCGGTCCGGAAGATCAGCCAGCCGCCGCCGGCGTCGCTCGCCGGGAACCCCAGCACATCCCGGAGGAACGCCCGGGCGGCGTCCGGGTCGTGGGCGTACAGGAGCGCGTGTACTCCAATGATCATCGCGCCATCCTAGGCTCTCCGGCCGCCGAGGGGCCGCGCTGCCGCACCGCGGCCCCGACCGCGAGCCGCCCGGGCCGTCGGTCGACCGGCCGGCACCCTGATGTAGACGAGGCACAACCGGCAGTCGCAGAACGGTGGACCAACGGCTATGAGGCGACGCGCCTGAGCCGCTAGCGTCAGGCGCTGCCGGCGCGTTTCCGCCCGAACGAGGCCGCCGCCCGCGCGTACGCGTGGCGTCCCGACACCCTCGCCCTCGTGGAGTTGCTGATGCGCCGAGCCTCGCTGCCCTCCGTCCTGCCTGGCCGCCCGCGGCCGTCCCGCCCGATCGTCCTCGCCGCCGGTCTGGCGCTGATCGCCGCGCCGACCGTCGTCCCCGTCGCCGCTGCGGCCGCGAGCAGCGCGCCCCTGCAGAAGGTGCTGTTCGTCGGCAACAACTGGGACGGCACGGCCGATGTGATCCACGCCTCCGGCGACTTCGCCTCGATCGGCCGGATCAACGTCGTCCCCGACAGGGCTCAAAGGATGGCGGAGATCTCCGCCGATCCGGTCAAGCTCATCTTCTACACCGCCGTCAAGAACGGCCCGGGCGAGGGGCACGACCAACTCGTCGACGACATGTACGCGACGCCCGACGGGAGGTCGATGGTGGTGTCGCGCCCGAGTTTCGCGGACGTCGTCTCGATCGACCTGAGCACCGGACAGATCAACTGGCGGTTCCCGGTCGCCGGATACCGCTCCGACCACATGGCCGTCTCCCCCGACGGCCTACGCGTGGCGGTGTCCGCCTCGCTGGCGAACACCGTGCACGTACTGGACATCCGGACGGGTCAGGAGCTCGGTCATTTCGCTACGGGTGACAAACCGCACGAGAACGTCTTCACGGACGGCGGCAGGTACATCTGGAACATGTCCATCGGGAACGTCGACACCGCCCTCGACGACCCGGGCTGGGACTGGACCAAGGGAGACCGCCACATCACGATCGCCGACGCCAGCTCCTACAAGATCGTGCGGACCATCGACATGCGGTCCCGGCTGAAGGCGTTCGGCCGCTCGGACCTGTCCAACGCGGTGCGGCCGGCCGTGTTCACCCCGGACGGCTCGACGCTCTATTTCCAGGTCTCGTTCTTCAACGGGGTCATCGAGTACGACGTCGCCAGCGACAAGATCACGCGGATCAAGACCCTGCCCGGCGACCCCACCCTGAACCCGGACCGGTCGACGTGGCTGCTGGACTCCCGGCACCATGGCATCTCGATGGATCCCACCGGCACCAAGCTGTGCGTCGCCGGCACCATGGACAGCTACGCGACCGTCGTCGACCGGAGCACCCTGCAGGAAGGTGACCGGATCCCGGCGTCCAAGCCGTACTGGGCCACGGTCAGCGGCGACGGCAAGGACTGCGTCATCTCGGAGGCGGGGGCCAACCAGGTGACCGCGATCGACTTCGCGACCGGCAAGAAGGTGCTCTCGGTGCCGGTCGGGTACCACCCCCAGCGGGTGCGGCTCGCCCAGATCCCCTCCGACTGGACGGCGCCCGCCTGACACCGGCCCTGCTGTGAGCATGCACCCCGGCTGTGATCACCGCCGGGGTGCATGGCCCGCTCGCCGGCCCCGCCCGCTCGCCGGCCCCGGCGATCCCCGCACACCCAGGTCTGCCGTCCCCGGAGAACAGTCCGGTGACGTTCTCGCGGAATCGCCGGACGCCACCATGACGCGCTGTTAACGTGTCCGCCGATCGGGGGAGGGACGGAGTCATGGGAATGGGCAGGCGCGGTCATCAGCGTCGGGCATTGGTCGCCGCGATCGTCGGGATGCTCGCGGTGGGCACGGTCGTCGGAGCCGTCGCCGCGGCGTCGGCAGCGGGCCCGTCCGCGGTGGTGGACGACGGGACGACGAGCGGGACGAACCGATTCACCTACAGCGGCAGTTGGGTCAACTGCGGCGGCTGCAACCCCTCCGGGGCCTACCAGAACGGCTTCCGCTATGCACCCGCCACCGGCGCGTCGGTGACCTTCACCTTCTCCGGCACCCAGGCCGTCGTCCACGGCCTGCACGAGCCGGCCGGCGGCATCGCCACCGTGACCATCGACGGCGCCGCGGCACCCGACGTCGACTACTACGCGACCAGCCAGTACTACGCCCCCGTCGTCACCACGCCGGTGCTCGCCC
>DATDMG010000136.1:0-2200 GCA_036518955.1 Kineosporiaceae bacterium
GGTGTCGACGCGTGGGATGCCGATCGCGGGTAGGCCGAGGAGGTCGCTGATCGTCTTGGGGATCGAGGCGTGGGAGTGCCAGCGTTCGTCGATGCCTTGGCGGACTCGGCCGCCGAACATGATCAGCGGGATGCGAGAGCCGCCGATGACTTGGAACCCGTTGGGGTGGAGGGAATCGACGGCGGTTTCGGCGGTCGGGGTGGGCACGCCGTCGGCGTAGCCGCCCCAGTCGTCCCAGGTGAGGATGAACGTCGTGTCCGGCCAGCCGCCGCCGTCGATGACCGCTTGGACCCGCTGCCAGATCAGGTCATGGCCGTTGGTGACGTAGGAGGGGTTGCTGGTCGCGGGCGGGTGCTCGTCATAGCCGGCGGGGCTCCAGACGTAGCAGACCTGCGGCAGGGTTCCGGCCTTGGCCATCGGGATGAACTGGCTCGGCGGGTGAACGTTGTCCGTCGCCGGAGCAGCGTTGAGGCTGGCGTAGTACTTGGTGGGGTAGCCGTCCTGGTCGGGGAAGGCCGCCCAGCTGACGCCGGCCGATTCGGCGAGGCTGAAGATCGACGGGATGTTCCAGGTGGGGTGGGTCCCGGTGAACGGCGGGTTCTTCAGGGTCGGGGTCTGCCCGCCGACGGCGAGCATGTGGCCCGAGGTGGAGTTGGACCCGAGCCCGAAGTGGTGATCGCAGAAGGTGTGCTGTTTGGCCAGCCAGGCGTAGAAGGGGATCACTGCGTCGGTGTCGACCTGGACCGGGAGAGCGGGGTAGTCGCCCATCGCGTAGTGCACCCAGGCGTTGCGGTCATGGGGTTGGTCGAAGTCCGGCGGTGCCGCCAGCAGGGTGCCATCGTCCTTCACGGCGGCGCCCCACTGCGCCAATGATGCGAAGTAGAAGTCCGTGGTCTTGTTCTCCTGGAGGAACACGATCACCCGGTGCCCGGCCAGGACCTGCGGGGACGCCGCCGCGTCGCGCTGCCGCACGGGAGCACCAGTCTTGGCCGCGGCCTTCGTCGACTTCGATCTCGTCATCTGCGCCACCAGCCACCTCGCGTTCCCCCATCAACCAGCATCGACCATCGCCGGGCGTTGCGGAACAACGCGGCGGCCATCGCCCCAGCCGGACGTCGTTTCTCCGTTTCTGTCCTACGACCCGTAGGACAGAAACGGACCGGCCTGTCACCGATCCGGAGTGCCGAGCCTGCGGGGCCCGCGGCGGCAAGAAGCCGAGCACGGTGCGGGTCGGATTGCACCCGGAATCGCTGCTAATAGCACCGGGCGGACCCGAGATAGCAGCGGTTCTGGGTGCAAACCAACCATTCGGGGATCGGCAAGAGCGCGCACTACGCGCGGCCTGAGAGTGCGGTCCTCGGCGGCTGCTCGCCGGAGATCCATACCGGCGGAACGGTCGGTCGGGTCCTGCGAATGCTCCCGGGCCGGTTTGGCGCGTGTCGGCGGGCGAGGGACTCGTGAATCCCGGTGGCGGGTACCGCAAGCCTGGCACTGCTGGCCTCCCGCGGTGCGGGCTTCTCGCATGCCGGGGCCGCGCGTCGCGGTCATGGCAAGGTAAAGGGCGACTCGCCCCGTCCAAAAAATCTTGGGCGGCTGTGTCGAAAACGCCGATCGCGGTTCGACGCACTGGTGAGCGGGCCGCCAGCAGCGGCGTCCCGAGTATCGAGGAGGAAGCGATGCCGCGGTTCATGGGCTTGGTCAGGATGGAAGAGAACGTCGGCACGCCGCCGCAGGCGCTGTTCGACGCGATGGAGAAGTACATCGGCGAGCAGGCGGCCGCCGGCCACTTCCTCGACGGCGGCGGTCTTTTCGGCACCGAGGATGCGGTGAACTTCATTGCCAGCGCGGGCAATGTCCGGCGCATCGACGGCCCCTACGCGGAGGCCAAGGAAGTCGTCGGCGGGTGGGCACTGCTGCAGTACGACACGCTCGAGGAGGCGATCGCGGGACAGGAGGAGTTCGCCCAGCTGCACGCCACGTACTGGCCCGAGGTGACCGTGGTCGCCACCCTGCGCCAGATCTCCGAGGCGCCTCCGGACGCGTGAAACCGCCGGTCAGCGGCTCATCGCTGGAGCGCTGGAAGCTGACGGTCGGGGCGAGCCCTGCGCGGCATGACCGTAGCGGTACGAAGCTGATCAACAGGCGCGCACGGAACTCGGCATGAGCGTGCCTTAGCCCTGCGACTCTTACACATCTAGCT
>DATDMG010000137.1:0-2265 GCA_036518955.1 Kineosporiaceae bacterium
CCGATCCAGCGCCAGCTCGTGCTGCCGTGCCCGAAGGACATCCAGGTCAGCTCGACGCCCGCGATCGGCAGCCTCATCGCCGTGGGCGACCCGCCGCTGCACATCACTTCGCCGTCCGACGTCACGCTCAACGTCGGGATCCCCGAGCTGTCGAGCATCTTCCCGACCGCGCAGCTGTTCGGGTACGACCGCGCCACCCGCACGCTGGCTCCGTCCGGCGCGGCGGTGGCGCTGACCGGCGCCGGCACGTCCCAGCCCGCCTTCACCGCGCCCACGGTGGCCGACGGGTCGCCCGCCGTCACGCTGGTCTTCTCGCTGGTGGTGTCGGATTCGCTGGCGAGCTCCGCGCCGGCATCGGTGATCGTCACCGTCAACTCCCAGGCGACCGCCGCGTTTCCCCCGCCGCCGGGCACCCCGCCGCCGGCGCCGCCGAATCCCGCTCCGCTCCCGGTCGGGGGCAACGGCAGCGGCCGGTTCGAGATGGGGGCCGCGAACGGCCTCTACCTCGTCGACCCCGCCAAAGGCGAGCCGTCCGTCCAGGGCTTCGTCGTCGTCAACCTGGGAGCCTCGGGCGGCGGCCTTCCCGGCGATGCGCCCGCCGACACGGTGGTGACGATGAACGGCGTTCCTCTCCTGCGCGATCCGGCGCTGAACGGGAACTTCTTCCGCCTGGATCCCGCCGGGCCCCAGCCGGTCATCGGCAGCGGCGGCCAGATGGTGCTGGTCGCGACGGGCACCGATCCCAAGGACGGCAAGCCGATCCAGCGCCAGCTCGTGCTGCCGTGCCCGAAGGACATCCAGGTCAGCTCGACGCCCGCGATCGGCAGCCTCATCGCCGTGGGCGACCCGCCGCTGCACATCACCTCGACGTCCGACATCACCTTGAACGTCGGCGTCCCGCTGATGGCCAACATCTTCCCGGCCGCGGAGCTCTTCGGCTATGTCCGGGCCACCCGGACGCTGGCGCCTTCTGCTGCCGCCATCAACATCGCGCCCGGTCCCCTGGACGTCACCGTTCCGGTCACCGCGACGACGGCGGACGCGTACCTGCTCGACCTCCGCTGGCCCGGCGTCTTCATCCTCGACGGCCAGACCGGCGGCTTCTGCGGCCTCGCCAAGCGCTGGACCTACGCGAAGTAACCTGAGCAGTCGCGGCAGGTTCGAATCACCCGGCACGGTCGAGTTCCAGTGCTGCGGTAGAGACCTTCGTCGCGACGAGAATCAGCCCGCGTCCTTTCAGCTCTGCAGCGCGTGAAGGATTTCACAGTTAATTCAATTCATTACCTGTTTCCGGTCCGGTCCCGAACAGCCCGGCCGTTCAGTTCCTGAACCCGCGCGACTCCAGAAAATCAAGTGATTTCAGCTATCTGAAGCTGGCACATCGGCTGCAACTCACTGCGCCAACGCGTCCCAGGCGTGCCTTCGGGCACCGGGGGGGACGTTCACAAAGGGCCGGGCAGTCCGGTCCTCGGAACGAAGTCCTGGAGGCTACAACATGCAATTTGCGTGGAAGCGACAGTCGAGGTCTGCCAAGACCCGGCTGCTTGGAACAGGGGTCATCTTTGCGGCAGGCGCGCTGGTGGCAACCAGCGGCCTGGGGCTGTTCGCGCCGAACGCCCACGCCGACGGAGGGGTGAACATCCCGACCGGGGCAGCGCAGCCGAGCCCGATGTTCGGCGTGCAGAACTTCACCCAACCGATGCCGCGGTTCGACGTGCTCCAGCCCAAGGCCGTCTCGGCGCTGAGCCCGGCGCCGACGGAGCAGGCCAACACCACCCAGCAGGCAGTCGATCCGGCTCTCGGCGGTGGATTCGGTCCCATCGAAGGCCGGCCCCCGGGGCCGCTCTGGGCGCACCAGGGTTGGAACCAGTTCCCGCCCCAGGTGGCCTACGAGGTCAACATGGAGGGCGCGCACGACAACCTCACCTACAACCCGTCCGTGGCGTCGTCGCTGAACTCCAACATCGATCCCACCCAGCCGATTCCGCTCAAGTTCCACCCCGGCCTGCCCACGCAGGACCAGTTTCACGTGTGGACCTTCAACGGGTCGATCCCGCCCAAGCTCGTCCTCGGCCGCTACGGCCAGCCGATCCTCTTCCGCGAGCACAACAACCTGCCCGTTGACGCCACGCAGAACGGCGGCTTCGGCCGGAACAGCATCTCCACGCACGAGCACAACGGCCACCACGGCGCCGAGAACGACGGCTTCACCGGCGCGTACTTCTTCCCCAACGAGTTCTACGACTACCACTGGCCCATCGTGCT
>DATDMG010000138.1:0-13779 GCA_036518955.1 Kineosporiaceae bacterium
TCTCGAGCTGTGCGGACGGCGCCAGCCGGGCCGGGGACTCGACGAGACGCTCGACGACGCACCCTCGCCGGTCGACGGCGTCGAGGAACCGAGGCCAGGTCAGCTCGCCGTCGGCGAAGCACACGCCAGCCACCACCTGCCGTTCGTACCAGTCGAAGTCGGCGGTCGGTGGCACGGCGGGCAGGGCGACCACGGCGTTGCCCAAGCCGGCGAAGCTGTCGTCGAGCTTGACCACGACCGACGCCGGACCGGCGCCCGGCGGGACCAGGCCGGCGAGCGCCGCGACGAGCCCCGCCCGGTTCCGGATCCCGTCGCGGCCCTCGGCGACCGGGACGCCGGCCTCCGCGAACAGTCGGCGCGAACCCGTCTTCGTGCCCAACGGCGCGAGCTCGGGATCGCACCCGTACAGCGGCAGGCCGAGCCGGTCGGCGAGGAAGCGCTCGGCGGGGGTGGTGGTGAACGTCAGCAGGTAGGCGCGGTCGGGTACGTCCGGACAGGCGAGGATGCGCTCCTGGACGGCCTGCCGGGCTAGCACCCGGTGGGTGAGTGCCACCGCGTCGTCGCCCGCGTCGTCACAGTCGATCAGCGTGAGCCGGGCGGCGGCCGCGTCGGCCTGTGCGCCGCACAGGATCCGGAGGGTGTAATCCACCGCCGCCCGCTCCAGCGGGCCGCTCGTCACGTACACCACCCGGACCTGCGGGTCGCGCAGGTACCGCAACGTGAAGAGCAGGCGGTGTTCGAAGTGCACGGAGCCGGGAATGCGTCGCAATTCCGCAGGGTCCAGGGTCACGCTCGGGACGACGACGACGGTCACCGGGCCCTGCGGCTTCCCGTCCCGCACCAGCCCGGCGAGGCGGTGGGCGTCGGCGGAGCGCAGGACCGGGGGGCCGGCCGCCGCGGTGGAGGGGCGCAGGTCCGGGCAGGAGACGCGGGAATCCATGAGGGGCGACCTTCCGGATCGATTGCAGCCTGAGACTCACCGACACTAGCGGATCAGCTACTTTTCGAAGTCGTTGCGGGCGCCGGGAGTCACTCGTCAGAGACTGACTTGATCGTGATTCGGTCCATCCCGGGGAGCCAAGCTCCGGCGCGAACGAGACCGTGGCGCCGGAGCATTTCGGGTCAGCGGCGCCCTGATGCTTCAGGATCGATGACCTGAGGACAGGTCTGGGGCAGCGGAGGGTCCGCCGCCGCCGCCACCGACGGACGCCGCAGAACGGCGAGCGCCGGCGCCGCCATCATCGTGGTGACGAGGGCCACCAGCACCATGACGGTGAACGCGGTCGGCGAGATGATCCTGAGTTGCAGCCCGGTCGAGAGGATGATGATCTCGGTTATCCCGCGGGTGTTCAGGAGCACCCCGATGGTGAGGGCGTCGCGCCACTCTTCCCCCGCCGCCCGCGCCGCCAGCGCGGCACCGCCCAGCTTCCCGCACACCGCGACGGCGGTGGCGGCGCCGAAGAGCACCAGCCCCGCGGCCCCGAGCGTGTCCGCGTGCATCTGCAACCCGACGACGGCGAAGAAGACCGGCAGGAGGAACGCCGTCACGAGCGGCCCGAGCCGCTCGGACAGCCACTGCGACCGCTGTCCGTCGCGCGGCATGACGACCCCCGCCAGGAACCCGCTGAACACGGCGTGCACGCCGACCTGCTCACCGACCCAGGCGCTGACGACGGTGATGACCACGACCGCCCAGACCGGCGGCTCGGCCCACCTCCGCAGGGCGGGCCGCACCACCAGCATCATGACCACCACGAACAACGGTGCACAGACCGCGCTTCCCCACAGCCCGAGCGGCGTTCCCGCCGCGCCCGCGATCGTCAGGACGATGGCGACGACGTTCCAGGCGGCGACGTCGTTCACCGCCGCGCTGGTGAGGCAGAGCACGCCCACCCGTTCCCGCAGCAGCCCGGAGTCCTCCAGGATCCGGGCCAGGACCGGCAGGGCGGTCACCGCCATCGCCACGCCGAGGAACAGCGTGAACGGGACGGGGCCGGCCCGCCCGCCGAACTGCGGCCGGACGGCGACGGCGAAGCCGACGCCGAGGCAGAACGGCACCACGGCGGACGCCGCGGTGACCGCGGCCACCGTCCGGCCGCTGCCGGACAGCAGGCCGCGCTCGAGGTTCAGGCCGACCAGGAACATGAACAGGACGAGCCCGAACTGGGCCAGCGTGCGCAGCCGGTCCGTCACCGGGTCGGGGAACACGTAGCTCTCCACGGCGGGAGCCACCAGTCCCAGCACGCTGGGACCGAGGAGGATGCCGCCCACTATCTCGCCCATCACCGGTGGCTGACGGATCCGGGCGAACACGGCCGAGAGGAGTCGGACCGTGAGGATCACGAGCGCGACCGACAGCATGATCCGGGCGTTGATCTCCGTGCTGCTCATCGGAGGCGGGTCACCCCCCGCGTCGGCACGGGTCCTGGGCGCCTCAGCCGGCGCGAGCCCAGCGCCGCCGGACGTGCCGCCCCACCGGTCTGGGCGGCCTCCGGGTCACCAGGATGCCGGCCACCACCAGAACGGCACCCGCGAGGGTGTTCCAGTGCAGCGGCTCGCCGAGCCAGAGCGTGCCCAGCGCCGTCGACCAGAGCGGCACGACGTAGGTGACGGTCGACGCGATCGTGGGCCCGGCCGCCTGGATGACACCCAGGTTGAGGATGAAGGCGAAGCCCGTGCCGACCGCACCCAGGACCAGCAGGCTCGCCGCGGCGCCCCAACCGGGCCAGGTGGGCCCGCTGCGCAGAGCGACCGCGACGACTGCCAACAGGAGCGTGGCGCAGGAGACCTGCACGGTCGACAGCGCCTCCACCGAGCCCGGACGCCCGGAGAAGTACCGCCTGGTGTACGCGAAGCCGGCCCCGTAGCACGTGGTCGCACCCAGGCAGGCAAGACCGCCCGGCAGGGACACGCCCGCCTCGAGGCCGTTCCAGACACCGAGCACGACCAGGATCCCGGCGAAGCCGACCAGCAGCCCCAGGACCCTCGGGGTGGTCAACGGCTCCTCCGGCACCAGCGGCAGCACGAAGACGAGGGTGAGGAGCGGGGTCGTGGCGTTGACGATCCCCGCCGCCACCGAGTCGACCCGCTGCTCGCCGAACGCCAGCAGCGCGAACGGCGCCGAGTTGAGCAGCGCCGCGACGACGAGGGCGTGGCCCCAGGTGCCAGGGTCGCGCGGGAGCGGCCGGCGGCGTGCCGCGCAGAACGCGAGCAGGGCCAGCGCACCCAGCGAACAGCGCCACAACGCCACCCACAGCGGCGTCACCCCGGCCTGGACCGCGATCTTGATCAGTGCGAAGCTCGCCCCCCACACGGAGGAGAGCGCGACGAAGCCCGGCAGCCAGGCGGCCTTGCCGCCGACCTGCTCCCGAACCATCGACGCTGTCACATCCGGCTCCCCTCGGCGTCCGCGGACCGCGCGCGGCCGCTACGCATGTGTCGCTCGACACCATGCTGACGACGGGGGCAGAATGAGTCCAATGCACACTGGTCATGCCGAAATGAGGACTACTCATGAGCGTGGGCCTCCCCCAATTGCGCGCCTTCGTCGCTGTCGCGGACGCCGGCGGCTTCTCCGCCGCGGCCGCTCACCTGGGGGTGAGCCAGTCCGCGGTCTCGCACGCGATCGCGGGCCTCGAACGCGAGGTCGGCCGGCCTCTCCTCACTCGCGGGATGCCGCCTCGCCTGACCGCTCTCGGCGGCCAGCTGCTGGTGCACGCCCGTCTCGCGGTGGTCTCCGCCGCCGCCTTCGAGGACTTGGCGCGCGGCGAGCACGAGGACGCGGAGGTCGCCCTGGTGCTGGCCGTACCCCCCACCGTAGGGCACGCCCTGGCGGCCGGCCTGCTGGACCGGTGGCACGCCGACTTCCCGCGGCTGTCGGTGGGGATCTTCGAGGGCGACGACGACGAAGTGGCCGGCTGGCTCGACGACGCCACCGCCGATCTCGCCGTGCTGGTGGACCCGCCGCAGGCCCTGCGCGGCGCGGTGACCCTCGCCCGGGACGCCTTCGTGGTCGTGCTGCGGCGCGATCACCCGCTCGCCGGCACCACCGCCATCAACGCCCGCGACCTGGACGACGACGCGTTCCTGCTGTCGACCGGTGGCTGCGAGCGGCACATCCGGCAGGCCTTCGGCGCCGCGGGCGCCCGGTGGGAGCCGGCCCACCGGGTGCGCCAGCTCAGCACGCTGTTCGCCATGGTGCGGGCGGGGGTGGGCGTCACCGTCGTGCCCGAGCTGGCCAGCGGCATGGCCGGGCCCGACCTGGTGCTCGTCCCGCTCGCCCCCAGGGTGCGGCGAACGCTCGTCCTCACCGGGCCGCTGCGGCGTCCGTGGCACCCCAGGGTGAGGGCGCTCCTCGACGCCGCTCGCGGCGGAGGCGAGGAGCTGGAGCCGGCGTCGTGACGGCACCTCGATCCTTCGGCAGGTCATCGGGCAGGTTCCCCGGTGCCCCCGAGGAAGCCGCGGAGCGCGGCGAGCACCTCCCGCGGCGCCTCCTCCTGGGGGAAGTCGCCGCACCCGGGCAGGAGCACCAGCCGCGCGTGCGGGACGAGCTCGGCGTACCGGTGCCCGGTGGACGGCGGCACCAGCGGGTCGGCGTCACCGAAGATCAGCAGCGTGGGTACGGACACCCGCGTGATCGGGCCGGCAAGCGCGTCGAAGGACTCCCCGTAGCTGCGGCGCACTCCCAGCCCGAACCGCGCCATGACCGCCCCGCGTTCGCGAAGCTGCTCGTGGTACCGGGCCACCGCCTGGCGGTCGGGCGGGTGGCCCGGGCCGTGCGCGGCGGCCCAGCGTGCGGCGAAGAACCGGTAGGGCAACGCGCGGGCGACGAGCGGGCCCAGGACCGGGGCGGCCAGGGCCCGGTACAGCGCGAGGTTCGATCCGGCCTCGCCGAGCGCGCCGGCGGCCATCACGACCAGCGCCTCGATCCGGTCCGGGTGCTCGGCGGCCACCCAGGACGCTATCGACCCTCCCAGCTGACTGCCGATCAAGGTCGGGTGCTCCAGCCCCAGCGCGTCGAACGCCGCCACGAGGAGCGCCGCCGCGCGGGAGGCGGTCCAGTCCCGCCGACGTGGTGCCGGCGAGCGCCCGCACCCCGGCAGGTCGAGCAGCACGACCCGATGCCGGCGCGCGAGCTCCGGGTAGATGTGGCGCCACGTCGCGGACGACGTCAGGAAGCCGTGCACCAGGACGACGGCGTCCCCGGACGCCGGGCCGGCCTCGTAGGCGTAGAGGTCGGCGTCGGCCAGGCTGATCGTCCGGCCGGTGGCCGGGAGCTGGGCGGCCAGAGTCATGCCGGGGCTCCGAACGTCGCGACGACGAGATCGTTGAACGTCCGCGGCACCTCCACCGGCGGCACGTGCGCGGCGGGCAGCAGGTGTAGCCGCGAGCCGGGGATCAGGTCCGCCAGCTGCTGGGTGAGGACCGGCGGGAACAGGATGTCCTCGGCGCCCCCGACGACCAGCGTCGGGCAGCTGACGCCGCCCAGCCAGTGTCGGCTGTCGTGCTCGATGGCCTGGGTGTAGATGCTGTCGAGCGCCGCGGCGTCGTACTGGTCGAACATGGCCCGGCGCAGCTCCGTCTCGTGCCGCAGCAGGGTGTCGGCGTTCGCCGCCGAGAACAGCATGCTGCGCAGCACCTCCCAGAACCCGGCCACGTCGTCGCGGGCCAGGTACCCCTGGAGCAGGCGCAGCAGCATCAGCGTCGGGCCGTGCGGCGCCGCGAACGTCGCCACCAGACCGAGGCCGTCGAGCCGTTGCGGATGCTTGGCCGCGAAGTGCTGGGCGACCAGGCCGCCGTGGGAGAGGCCCACGACGACGGCCGTGTCCAGGCCCAGCGCGTCCATCAGGTCGGCCAGGTCGTCGGCGTGCTCGGCGTTCGTGGGGAATCCCGGACCGGACGCCGACCCGCCGAAGCCGCGCATGTCGTACGTCAGGACGGTGAAGTGCTTGCGCAGTGCGGGCACCTGGCGCGCCCAGCCGCCCGACAAGGTCGCCAGCAGCACCAGTGGCAGCCCGGCGCCGTCCACCCGGTACCGGATCGCTCCCCGGGCGAGCCGTAACGTGCCGGCCCTCTCGCCCACCCTCTTGTCCACCCTGCACCTCCTGGTGACGGACTCATCGCTGACCTGGCACCGCGGCATCCACCGGGGCGTCCGGCAACCGCACCTGCAGCCAGGTGACGGTGCCGGCGTGGATCTTCTCGATCATGTGGCGCCGAGGCTTGCCGGTCTCGGTCAGGCACCCCTCCTCGACGGTGGGAAAGCGGTCCACCACGGCGTAGCTGCGCACCCGCTCCCAGGCGTGCAGGCGGGCGTTGGCCGCGTGCAGCCCCGCCCGCAGGACGTCGTCCGCCCGGCGCGCGCCGTCGGTGACGAAGAGCAGGGCCCCGAGCCGGCCCCCCGGTCGCAGGGACACGTGGCAGGCCTCGGCACCGGTCGCTGCGCGCAGCGCCGCCTCGATGCGGGCGAGGAAGACCTTCTCCCCGCTGGGCAGCACGAGGAAGTCGCGCAGGCGCCCGCGGATCCGCAGGAACCCGTCGGCGTCGAACTCCCCGGCGTCCGCCGTCGGCTCGAACCTGCCCTCCTCCCAGGAGTGACGCCGAGCGGTGCCGTCCGCCAACCGTTCGTGCAGGAACGGCGTCGGCGTCCGGACCAGGATCTCCGAGGTGCCCGGATCGATGCGCACCTCACCCCACGGGATCGGGCGGCCGACCGTCCCCGGTCGGCGGTCGGCCGGCGTGTTCAGCGCGATCATGCCGAGCTCGGTGGTCCCGTAGACCTCGTAGAGCGGCACCCCGGCGGCGAGCAGCTCGCTCATCAGCGCCGGGTCGGTCGGTGCGCTGCCCACGAAGACGGTGCGGATGGCCGGGCCGAACACCGCCCGGTAGGCCGCGGCGGGGTCGACACCACGGGCGGCGACCGCGGACGTCACCTGCTTGCGCACGTGTTCCAGGACCCTGGGCACGGTCACGTGCAACGTGGGGGCCAGGTGGGCACCGTCCGCCGCGAACGTCGCCGGGTCCGACAGGACGACGTCGAGGCCGTTCCCCAGGGCCCAGTAGAGCATCATCCGCTGTGGGAGGTGCGACAGCGGCAGGTACAGCAGGAGCCGGTCCCCGCGGCCGAACCCGTAGATCTCGGCGAACCGGTCCATCGTGAACAGCAGCGGCGCCGCGGCGACCGTGAACAGCTTGGGCGCCGACAGCGTCCCGCTGGTGGACACCACGGTGAACGGACCCCGCCGCGGCGGGCACCTCAGTTCGGCCCCGGGACCGCCGCTGAGGTCGCCCACCGTGGGCGTGCCGGACGGGGCACCGGACCCGGTGCCGGACCCGGTGCCGGACCCGGTGCCGGACCCGGTGCCGGACGGGCCCCGGAGGAGGACGACGTCCAGGCCGCGGTCGCGGAACACCGGCACCGCGTCGAGCCGGTCGGTGAGGACCAGCGTGCATCCGCTCTCGACCGCCACGGACACCGCCCGGGAGAGCGGGGCGCTCGGGTACAGGGCGACCGACACGGCGCCGGTGAGGACGCACGCCAGATCGGCGAGGACCCACTCGTAACCGGTGGCCCCGTGGATCGCGACCCGGTCGCCCGGCCGCAGCCCACGGCCGGCGAGCGCGACGGCCAGCGCCGCCGCGTCCGCCCGGCACCGGGCGTGGGACACCCGGACCACCTCGCCGTCCCGGCGGAAGAGGACCGACGCCGCCTCCTCCCGCCGCAGGTCGTCGAGGATCCCGGGGAGCGGGCAGGACTCCGGTGCCCCGGTGCCACCGGTCACGCCTCGGCCAATCCCTTGGCCATGGCGTCCGAGAACAGCTGACCGTACGCCCGTAGCGTGTACTGCCACGTGCTGACCATCAGGTCGTACCGGGTCGCGGACGTGGCGGCCCGGTCGAACGCCTTGTGCACGAGGTCGACGTGCTCCTGGTCGGCCTCGGCGTGCACCCTCAGGAAGCTCAGCGCGGGGGTCGCGAAGGGGTAGCTCGTCATGGCCGCCGACACCTTGGGCCCGAGCGACGCGCCGAGCCCTTCGGTGGCCGCGGCGAACCCCAGGAGGGCGGCCGGGTCCTTCCTGGATACCAGCCAGTGGTTCTGGCCCACCATCGTCCAGGTGCCGAGCCCGGGCAGACCGGCGAGGTAGCTGCCGGTGTCGTAGCCGAGGTGTTTCAGGTCCTGGACGCAGAGGCGGTCGTGGTGACGCTCCTCGACGGCGAGGTTGAGGAAGAAGTCCTGCAGCCAGCCCTCGGTGCAGTGCGAGGCCGCGGCGGACAGGAAGAAGGGCGTCTGGTGGACCAGGAAGTACGTCTCCCTCAGGTACGCGGCGTAGACGGATTCGGTGAGGCCGCCCCCCAGGATGAGACTGATGAAGGGATGCTCCACGACCTCCGTCCGGAGGGTGGGGTCCACCTCGCGGGCGGCCGTGTCGAAGGGGCTCGTCATCGCAGGTCCTCCGCGATCCCGATCTTGCCCATCACCTGGTGGAAGCGTTCCCGCGTCCGCGGGACGTAGTCCTGTCCCACGAAGCCCGCCTCCATCGCCCAGGCGATGCTCTCCTTCAGCTCCCCGCCGAGGTACCCCTCCATGTGGTCGCGGTACCAGCGGGCGTAGTCCACGGCGCGCTTGCGCGCCTGGTCGTTGCCTTCGAGGAGCTGCTTCGCGACGGTGATCCCGAAGCCGACGTGCCGCCGTTCCTCCCGTTCGATCCGGTCGAACTGGTAGAAGTACTGCGGCTTGCCCTGCCCGAGCTGGTAGAGCTCCTCCATCGCGAGCACCCCCTCGGCGTACAGGTTGAGCCCGATGAGCACCTCGACCTCGTCGTCCGAGTAGTGGAGCCTGGCGAAGCGGGCGCCGATGTCGTCGATCCGATAGGCGTCGTGGTCGAACCCGCCCCACGGCTGGCCCAGCCGCTCGACACCCTCGCGGAACAGCCGGGCGTGCTGCACCTCGTCGGCGGCGTGGGTGATGAGGTAGTTCTTGTCCCGCAGGCTCCGGCGGCGCGGCAGCCACCGGGCGCACAAGTCGATGATCTCGAGCTCGGAGTAGTAGAAGTTGACGTAGACCGTGAGGATCAGACGCCAGGCGTCGGGGCCGTACTGCTCGACAATCTCCTCCTTGTAGGTCGTCGAACGGTCGGGTGCTGCGAGGGCATCCCCCACGTCGTCACGCTCCTTTCAGTGCCGATCCACACCAGTTAGGCCGACGGACTGGGCGCGGAGGCCTGGAACACGTCCTCGACCTCGATGTCCAGCGCTTTCAGGAACCGGCTCGTGAGGTTGTACATCCCCACGGCCAGCACGACCGTGACGAGCTCGTCAGGGGCGAACTCCGACGCCAGCCGCGACCGCAGCTCGTCGGTCACCCCGTCCGGGTCCCGGGTGAGGGTGTCGGCCAGGTTCAGCATGAGAGCCTCGCGCTCGGCGAACACCGCCTGCTGCGCGGCGAGGACGCCGACGGCGGCCAGCTCCTCGTCGGAGACGCCGGCCCGGCGGGCCGACGCGGTCATGTGCGTGACGCAGTAGCTGCAGTCCTGCGCCTTCGCCGTCCCCAGGGCGGCCAGGGCCCGGAGCCGTGGGCCGATGGCCGGGGAGGCGTAGACCTGCGCCCACAGCGGAACGAAACTCACCAGCAGCTCCGGGCTGTGGCTCATGGCGCGCAGGATGTTCGGGACGAAGCCGTACTCGCGCTCGACGGCCTCGAACACCGCCGACACCTCCGGCGGCACCTGGTCTGCGGACAGCAGCTCGACGACAGCCATGGTGTCGGCTCCCGTCACTCGCCGGCCGGCTGCAGCAGGCCGTAGCTCACGGCCTCGTGCACCAGGCTCTGCGCGGATTCGCGGGAGCAACCCGACCGGGCCATCACCTCCGCCACGAGTTCCTCGCTGTTGCGGACGCCGTCCGCCGCGTCGAGCAGGGTCTCGATGGCCGACGTCAGCGGCAGGCTGATGCCGGCCGCCGCGCAGACCGAGCGGGCGGAACGCAGGTGCGGCCCGTCCACCGCGAGGTCCTCCACGATCTGCAGGTCCGCGGCGTGGGTCAGCTGCTGGGCGGAGTGGACGCCGACTCCGGTCGCCTTGCCGTCGAAGATCTGCTCGATCGTGCCGCGCAGCTCCCCCGGCACGTTCAGGTGCCCCAGGTAGCGGCTGTACCAGGAGCGGTGGGTGAAGGCGCCCGCGATGAGCGAGATGAATGCCTTCTCCGGGTCGAGACCGGGGACGTCGAACTGGCTGCGGGCGTGCCAGAAGTACGAGTCCTTGGAGCCGCCGTGCCCGCTGTAGAGGAAGTACACCTGGGCCCGCAACCGCTCGAACTCCCGACGGTACGCCGATTCGTAGAAGGACAGGGCGCGCGCCGGCTCGACGTCGGCGCCGTCCAGGATGGTGTTGACGGTCACCGCGGCGAGGAACCCGCTGAGCATGGCCAGGTGGACGCCGGTCGAGAACAGCGGGTCGATGAAGCAGGCGGCATCGCCCACCGCGATGTAGCCGTCCCCGGCGAAGCGGTCGTAGGTGTAGGACCAGTCCCGGGCCGCGTGGATCTCGTCGACGCGGGTGGCGCCCTCCAGTCGGGCGCGCAGCTCCGGGGTGCGGTCCAGGCACTCGGCGTAGAAGGCCTCCAGGCCCATCTCCCGGCGGTCCTGCAGAGTCTGCGCGTCGACGACGACTCCCACGCTGGTGCGGTCGTCGCGCAGCGGGATGAACCACCACCAGCCGTCGTCGAACGTGGGCAGGAACGTGTTGCCCGCATCCAACCCGGGGGGTCGGAGGGCTCCCTGCCAGTACGTCCAGACCGCCATGTTCCGCAGGTAGGGGTCCCACTGCTGGGAGTGCAGGCGCTTCGTCACGGTGCCGCCCTGGCCGGAGGCGTCGACGATCCACCGGGTGCGCAGGGTGGTCGAGCCGCCCACGCCGTCCGCGACGGTGACGGTCGCGAGACCCGTCCGGTCGTAGTCCTGCAGGTCGAAATCGGTGACCCGGTGCCCGTGCCGCACCTGGGCCCCGTGCTCGGCGGCGTTGTCCAGGAGCAGCGCGTCGAAGGCGCCGCGCTCGACCTGGTACCCGTAGTCGTAGGGCATCGCCAGGGCGTCCTTGAAGTACACCGCCCAGGGCTCGCGGTTGGCTCCCCAGACCCATTCGACGCCGTACTTCTTGATGTATCCGTCAGCCTCCAGCCGGTCAAGGACGCCGATCTTGGCGAGCAGGTCCGCCGTCCCCGACAGCAGCGATTCGCCGATGTGGTACCGGGGGAACGTCGCCGACTCGAGGATCAGCACACGCTTTCCGAAATCGGCCAGCAGCGTGCCGCTCATGGCACCGCCGGGGCCGCCGCCGATGACCACCACGTCATACACGTTCTGCTCTTCGGACATGACTCTCCTCATGGGCGGTGACAGTGGCAGGCTTCGCGGGCCGAACTCAGTGGTAGACCCGGACGGTCGGGTCCCGCTCGATCAGGTAGCGGTAGAACGGAGAATTGCTGCGGAACGTCCGGGAGAATAGTTCACCCACCCGCAGCAGCAGTGCGACGCTGCGGTCCGGCTCGGCGAGCTCCGTGTCGACGAACTCGATTCCGGTGTCCTCGAAGCCGATGGCCAGCAACGTGGTCATGGGGGTGGTCGCCGTGTTGAGGAAGAGGTCGGCGACGATGTGGGTCCAGCCGTGGGTGAGGCACCAGTGCAGGCAGCCCTTGACGAGGCCGGCGAAGACTCCGTAAGGAAAGGCCTCGAGGCGGACGTTGCGATACGCGTTCAGAACCATGAGCCGCTGGCACTCGATGAGTCGGCGGCTGCCGGGAGCGCCCCGCAGTGGATCGACGGAGGCGAACTGCTCGACCGGCAGGCCCTGCGCCGAGTCGGCCACCAGTCGCATGATCCCTACGAGCCGGCCCGCATCCGCGGCCACCAGGTAGGTCGAGGACGCATGGTAAGGGTCCTTTGTCAGAGGAATGGCGTCGGGGCCGAGCCAGCCACATTCTCGCCCGTAGACGTCGTCGCAGACGAGGTTGACGCCGTCAAAATCATCCTGGGTCTGTGCGAGATATACGCCGGAGTTGATCTGACCCGAGACGGGAGCATCGACGAAGCGCCACACCATTGTTCTTCTCTCCCTGTGAAACCCCGGGGTGATCCCTGTCGAAGCTACCGAACGGCGCCCGGAATAGACCACCCCGCAACAGGGCCGTTTCACGCACGGCGCTCAACGGAATTCTGAGACATCGTCCCTCCCGGTATCGCCGACCGACGCCGCCCATGCGGCGACGAGCGACTGCCAGGGCTGCGTGGGCGCTGTCTCGTGCAGGCACAGGCGCGGCTGGCCCGACCACCAGGCGCGCGTCGCCGGGGAGTCCCGCAACGTGGAGGCGGCGAACGGGTCGCACACCACATGCAGGCGCTCGGACCCGAACCGGCGGACCGCCGACCGGACCAGCTCGCCGGGGGACGCCACCGGCCCGAGCACGCCCTGGGCGGGGGTCGGGGGGTCGAGCAGCAGGGCGGCAGCCCGGCCCCTGATCCCCGCGCACTGCCCGACGATCACGAAGTGGCGGGCCTCGAGGAACGGGCGGGTGCCGAATTTCAGCGTACCGGTGCGCTGCGGTGCCAGACCGACCTCCCGCCAGCAGCGGGAGACGCTGGCCGCGCTGACGCCGAGCGCGTGAGCGAGCGCTCGGCACGTCCACGCGGGCCGACCGGACGGCGGCCGGGCCGTCGTCCGCACGATGAGTTCCCGGTCCACCGCGCGGGGGCGACCGGTGCGCTCGTCGTCCCCGAGGCCACGCAACCCGTGATCGAGGTACCTGCGCTGCCAACGCAGCACGGTAGGCAGGGACACCCCGACCCGGGCTGCGATGGCCGCGTTGGAGTGCCCGTCCGCCGCCAGCAGCACGATGAGTGCCCGGCTGCGCCGCACCTCGTCACCCGTGGACCCGGTCGCCAGGCCGAGCAGTTCCCGACGGGCGCTCCCGCTCAGCGGGAGGGGGCCCTGGGCGGACGCCCGCGCGGGCGCCTCGCGCGCCGCGGGAGGCAACCACTCCGTGCGCCGTTCGACGGACCCGTTCCAGGCGGACCGGGCGGCTGGCCTCGTCGTCGACTCCATGTGGGCACCTCACCTCGAACGGACGTCGGTCACCCGGGGCGTCGGGCCGGCGGCGCACCGCGCCGATGCTGCCACCGGTCACGGTGGCGCCGGGGACGGCGAACCCGGCGGGCGTGCGAAGCAGCGGATAGACCGGAAGAAACGGTGGCCACAAATACCTTCACCGACGGTCGGCGCCGACCACCCGGAGTACGACGGCGGGCCCTCCGGGAGGGGCTTGCGACGATATGACTGTAATCAAGACCCCGTAAAGGGGTCAATATCGGGTCGATCAGACACCACATCGCTCGACCCTCGATGACGGCAGGGACGGCGATGGCTGGCATGATCGCCGAGGTTCGCCCGGTCCGCCGTTCCGGCGTGCTCGTCGCGGACCGGAACGACTGCCGGAGGGCGGCCTCGAGCTCACGGCGGAGTCGACGTCGGCGAGCCGTACCCCGCGGATCCGAGATCGGCTCGGGCCGGCCCGCGGCGCGGCACCGGGCGCCGGCGCACCGGGGAACCGGCGACGCGACGTCACGACCCGAAAGCGCCATGCGAACTCGATCAGATGCTCTACGTTGCGAGGTGCGGTACGGGCCCGGCTGCTTCCTGGCGGCCGGCGGCGCGGCCCGTCGAGCGCAGTCCTGTCGGGCCGAACCAGGGAGGGTGACCGTGCCACCGGCCGACCGCGGCGTCCCGCCGG
>DATDMG010000139.1:0-39439 GCA_036518955.1 Kineosporiaceae bacterium
AGGCCGGGCAGGATGCCGCCCGGGCGTTCGTGATCTGGGGCTTCACGGTCTGGCTACGCACGTCCCGTACCGTCACACCGGCGATCGCCGGTGTCCCGACCCCTGAGGAGGTGGGCCGGTGACCAGCACCGTGCCGCCGTCGCCCGTGCCCGCCGCCGTCCCGGAGCCGGCGGTCCGCCTGGACCGGGTGGAGGACGCCCTGGCCGCCCTCCACGGCGGCCTGCCGGTGATCGTGGTGGACGACGCGGACCGGGAGAACGAGGGCGACGTCGTCCTGGCCGCCGAGCACGCGACCCCGCAGTGGGTGGCCTGGACCGTACGGCACACCTCCGGCCTGCTCTGCGCGCCCATGCCGGAGGCCCTCGCCGACGCGCTCGAGCTGCCGCCGATGGTCGAGCGCAACCAGGACCGTCGCGGCACCGCCTACACCGTCTCGGTCGACGCCCGCGAGGGGGTGACGACCGGGATCAGCGCCGCTGACCGGGCCCGGACGGCGCGCCTGCTCGCCGACCCCGGGACGACGCCGGGTGATCTCGTCCGGCCCGGGCACCTGTTCCCGCTGCGGGCCCGGGACGGCGGGGTGCTGGAGCGGCGGGGGCACACCGAGGCCGCCGTCGACCTCTGCCGGCTCGCCGGGCTGGCCCCGGTCGGGGTGATCGCGGAGCTCGTCGACGACGACGGCACGATGATGCGGCTGCCGGCGATGCGCCGGCTCGCCGACACCCGCGGGCTGCCGGTCATCAGCGTCGAGGCCCTGGCGGACCACCGCCTCCGGCACGAGGCCCCGGCCGGGCCGCCGCCCGTGCTCGCGGCCCGGGTGAGCCGGGTCGCGCGCACCCAGCTCCCCACCCGGCACGGCCGGCTGACCGCCGTCGGGTACCGGGACCAGGTGACCGGCGCCGAGCACGTGGCCCTGGTGTGCGGTACGCCGTCGCCGGGTGCGCTGGTCCGGGTGCACTCGGAATGCCTCACCGGTGACTCCTTCGGCTCGCTCCGCTGCGACTGCGGTCCCCAGCTCGACGCCGCCCTGGCGGCGATCAGCGGCCCGGACGGCGGTGCCGTGGTGTACCTGCGCGGGCACGAGGGCCGTGGGATCGGCCTGCTCGCCAAACTGACCGCCTACTCGCTGCAGGACGGCGGGCTGGACACGGTGGCGGCGAACCTGCAGCAGGGGCTCCCGGCAGACGCCCGGGAGTACGGTGCCGCGGCCGCCATCCTCGCCGACCTGGGGCTGGGCGCCGTCCGGTTGCTCACGAACAACCCCGCCAAGGTCGCCGGACTGCGGGCGGCCGGAGTGGACGTCGTGGAGCGGGTGCCGCTGCACGTCGGTGCCGGCCCGCTGAACCAGAGCTACCTGCGCGCCAAGCGCGATCTGATGGGGCACCTGATCGAGGAGGTGGCGTCGTGAGCGGCGCGGGAGCACCGGTCATCGGGGTCGACGGCAGCGGCCTGCGGGTGGCCGTGGTGGCCGCGTCGTGGCACGCCCAGGTGATGGCCGGGCTGCGGGACGGCGCTCGGCGGGCGCTCGCGGAGGCCGGGGTCGTCGACGTCATCGAGATCACCGTGCCGGGGACCTTCGAGCTGCCGGTCGCCGCCGCCCGACTCGTGGCGGACGGGGTGGACGCGGTGGTCGCGCTCGGGGTCGTCGTCCGGGGCGGGACGCCGCACTTCGAGTACGTCTGCGACGCGGCCACGTCCGGCCTCACCCAGGTCGCGGTCCGCACCGGCGTGCCGATCGGTTTCGGTGTCCTCACCTGTGACACCGACGAACAGGCCTATCAGCGGTCGGGCCTGCCGGGAGCCAAGGAGGACAAAGGGTACGAGGCGGCGACGGCGGCGGTGGCCACGGCGGTGGCCCTGCGGGCCTTCCCGGCACCGCGCTGACCACGGCGGGAGTTCCGCGAGGAGCCGCCAGAAGTTGAGCCGTTAAGGCTCAACTTCTGGGAATTTCCCGGGCTTCTCCGACGTCTGTACGGGTGTCGGTTGCGCCGGTCCGGGCCCCGCCGGTCCGGGTCGGCGGACGTCGTGACGATGGAGGAACATCCCATGGCCAAGAACGTGCCCGCTGTCCGGTCGTCGAGGTCCCTCGCCGGGTGGCCCCCCTTCCGCGAGTTCGATGACCTCCACGAGCGTTTCAACCAGCTCGTCAACACGGTGTTCGGGTCCCCCGTGGCCGGCTCCGTGCTGGGCTGGACCCCGCCCGCGGACTTCACCGAGACCGAGGACGCCTACCTGCTCGAGGTGGAGCTGCCGGGGGTGAAGCGCGAGGACATCACCGTCGAGGCGACCGGGAACAGCGTCGCGATCAGCGGCGAGCTGTGCAGCCAGGAGGAGCGGACCGGACTGGTCCGCTCGCACACCCGACACTCGGGCCGCTTCGAGTACCGCACCAGCCTCCCCACCGAGGCGAACCCGGATCAGATCAGTGCCGAGCTCGCCGACGGCGTGCTCACCGTCCGAGTGCCGAAGAGCGAGGCCGCCAAGCCCCGCCGGATCGAGATCATCAGCCGCTGACGGCGGCTCCCGGCCGCTCACGGCGGGGTTCCCGCCGGGCGCGCCGCCCATCCCGATGGCCCGTCATCCCGATGGTCCGTCACCGTCCGGTGGCGGACCATCGGCGCGCGCCGGACCTCCGGCGGGAGCCGGGCCCGCCGACGCGGGTGACCGCCGGCGCCTGCGGCCGCCCGCCACCCCGTAGCCTTGGCCGGGTGAAGACCTTCGACGCGCTGTTCGCCGAGCTCGCGCAGCGCGCGCGGACCCGGCCCGCCGGGTCCGGCACGGTGGCGGCTCTGGACGCCGGCGTCCACACGATCGGCAAGAATATCGTCGAGGAGGCGGCGGAGGTGTGGATGGCGGCCGAGCACGAGAGCCCGGAGCGGGCCGCGGAGGAGATCTCCCAGCTCCTCTACCACCTGCAGGTGCTGATGCTCGCCACCGGGCTGTCCCTGGACGACGTCTACCGCTACCTCTGACCGACCCGACCGCCGGGAGGAACTGCCGTGTTGCGCGTCGCCGTGCCGAACAAGGGCTCCCTGTCGGAGGAGTCCGCCTCGATGCTGCGGGAGGCCGGGTACCGGCAGCGTCGTGACTCCCGCGAGCTGGTGTTCGTCGACCAGGACAACGACGTCGAATTCTTCTTCCTGCGCCCGCGGGACATCGCCGTGTACGTCGGGGCCGGAACGCTCGATGTCGGGATCACCGGACGCGACCTGCTGCTGGACTCCGGGGCCGCGGCGGAGGAGATCCTGCAGCTCGGCTTCGCGTCGTCCACGTTCCGGTTCGCGGCGCGGCCCGGGACGGTCCCCACCGTCGGCGACCTGGAGGGCCGCCGGATCGCGACGAGCTACGCCGGCCTGGTGGAGCGCTACCTGGCCGACCGGGGCGTGCGGGCCACGGTGGTGCGGCTGGACGGTGCGGTGGAGACCGCCGTCCAACTGGGCGTCGCCGACGTCATCGCGGACGTCGTGGAGACGGGCAGCACGCTCCGGGCGGCCGGGTTGGAGATCTTCGGCGAGCCGATCCTGCGGTCGACCGCCGTCCTGGTGCGCCCGTCCGCCGCGGCGCCGGACCCCACGGTCGACGTCCTGGTCCGCCGGCTGCAGGGGGTGCTGGTCGCCCGGCAGTACGTGCTGATGGACTACGACGTGCGGGTCGAACTCGTCGAGAAGGCCTGCGAGATCACCCCGGGGCTGGAGTCGCCGACGGTGTCCCCGCTGCACGACCCGGGCTGGGTGGCCGTCCGGGCGATGGTCCGCCGGGACGCCACCAACCAGGTCATGGACGACCTGTGGGGGCTGGGTGCGCGGGCCATCCTGGTCACCGGCATCCACGCCTGCCGGCTGTGACGGGCGCGCCGATGGGCGCGGACGAGCACCTGGCCGAGCTGCACCGGTCGTTCCGGCCGGTGCGCGGGCCCCGGGTCGCTGTCGCGGTCGGGGTCGCCCAGGGCCTGGTGCTCGGGTACGTGGCCGTGGCGATGTCCTCGTCCGGCCCGGAGGCGGCCCACTGGTGGGACCGGCTCGGCGTCCTGCTGGTGGCGACCGCGATCGGCGCGACGCTGTGGCGGTTCGCCCGGCTCGCCGCGTTCCCGGACGACGGCGGCCTGGTCGTCCGGAACCTGTCGGCGGACCGGCGGCTGGCCTGGCCCGAGATCGTGCACGTCCGGTTCGGGGACGGCGACCCGTGGGTGACGCTCGACCTCGCGGACGGCGACACCCTCGCCGTGATGGCGGTGCAGCGCGCCGACGGTCCGCGTTCCCGGCGCGAGGCCGGCCGGCTCGCGACGCTGGTCGCCCTGCACTCGCGGACGGACCGGAACGACTGACCGCGGGGGCGCCGTCCCGGTCCGGCGGGGTCAGCCGATCGCCTTGTCGATCGCCGCCTTGAGCTTGTCCGGTGCGTAGTCGGTGATCTGGGTGCCGTTGACAAGGATCGTCGGAGTGCTGTTGTACTTCTTGGTGAAGTCGTCCGTGACCTTGGCCAGCCAGCCCTTGAACTTCTGCGAGGTGATCGCCTGCTCGACGGCCGCCTTCGGCACACCGGCCTGCGCCGCGATGTCCAGCAGCTGTGCGTCGGCCAGCCCGGCGCTGCCCTCCTCCGGCTGGGCCTTGAACAACGCGTCGTGGAAGGCCATGTACTTGTCCGGGGCGACATTCAGCACGGCGGCGGCCGCCGACCCGGCCCGGGTCGAGTAGTTCGTCGTCGACGCCCGGTCGAGGATCGCGACCGGCCGGTAGACGATCTTGATCTTGCCCTGGTCCGCGTAGGACCGCAGCATGGCGCTGTCCGTCTCCTCGAACCGCTGGCAGGCCGGGCACTGGAAGTCCTCGTACGTGGTCACCGTCACCGTGGCCGCGGGCTTGCCGTAGAGGACGCCGGACAGGCCGTCGGTCGCGGTGTACAGGTTGGCCGGTGGCGCCGCGGCCGCCGCCTCCCGCCGCTTCTGCTGCGCGTTGAGGGTGCGCACCAGGACGGTCATCCCGATGATGAGGGCCAGGAGGGCGAGGACGGACACCGCCACGGTGACGTTCCGTCGTCGGGCCTGCTGCCGCTCGGCCTCCTGACGGAGTTGTGCGGCCTTCTCCCGGGTGTTCTTGGCTTGGCGGGCGTTGCCCATCAGATGTCTTCTCCTTCGCGGCGGGCTGGGCCGCTGGGTCGCTGGGGTCGCGGCGGGAGCGGGTCAGGCCCGCGCGGTGGTGGGGGACGGCTGGAGGAACCGGTCGACCGCGACAGCGCTGCGCGGCCACCGAGCCAGGTAGAGCGCCACCAGCAGGAAACCGATGTCCCGCAGGATGTCTGTGATGTAGCCGGGCACGGGGTCGGTGACCAGGGCACCGGTGTTGCCGAAGCAGCCGCACTCGATCGACAGCCCGCGGGCCCAGGCCTGGATGATCCCGCCGAGGAACATCACCATCATCGCCGCGGTGACGAGCGCGGCGAGGCGGGTCAGCAGTCCGGCGATGAGCAGGCCTGCCAGGGCCAGCTCGACCATGGGCAGCGCGTAGGCGAACGGGGTGACGACCGGATCGGGCAGGATCCGGAAGGCCCGGACGCTGAGGACCGTGCCGTCCCCGTCGATGAGTTTGGGCCAACCGGCCCAGATGAAGACCCCGGCCAGGAACAGCCGGGCAGCGGTCGACAGCCAGGGCTGAGCGACCGCGAAGCGGTGGGTCATGGTGTCTCCCGGACGTGGGGATGGGCTGCGCGCCGGGGGGATCGGCCGGGCGCGGTCAGGGCGCGAAGGCGGCCACGCGGGGTGGGCCGCGCCAGGCGACCGGGCCGGGCAGCCACCCGTCCGTCACCGCGGGGCGCGTCGTCCGGCGAGGGCGGCGCGGCGGGACGGCGCCGAGCGGCATCCGCGGAAGCCAGCGGAGCAGCGTCGCCGTCCGGGTGAGTACGCGCAGCAGGACGCCGGCCAGGCAGGTGAGCACCTCCTCGGCGAGCACGGCACGGCCCAGCAGCAGCCCGGTGAGCAGGGCCACGGCCGCGTTCCCGGCGAGGATCGCCGCCGCCACGCCCAGCGCGGTCGCCGCGGTCACGGCGAGGCCGTCGACGGCCAGCGTGCCCGAGGGGCACGCGCCGTCCGTCCGGAGCACGGCCAGGTGCAGCCCGAGGGTGGCCGCCCGGCCGACCGCAGGGATACAGGCCGGCCCCTGGCCGGGTGCGCCGCTGGGCAGGACGGCGAGGACGGTGTGCGCGGCGAGCTGGGTCACGGCCGTGACCAAGGCGAGCCCCGCGGTGGTCCGGGTGGGTGCGACGGCGGCGACGGCCACGACGGCGAGCGTCACCCCGAGGCCCGCTGCCGCGCTCGCCGGGGCCCCGGTGACCACCAGGTGGGCGATCAGGGCCGCGGGCACGCCGATAGCCCCGATCGCCGCCGCCTGGGCGGCGCGGCGAGGCTCCCGCACGCTCACCCGCCCAGGGTAACCCTCGCCTGGTCGACAGCCGGCCATCGGCAGGTAACGCCCCGCCCAGCCATGATCATTGAGCCCTGATCGTGCCGCCGTCCGGGCGGGGGCGGGGCGGTACGCTGCGGGCGTGACGGTCTCCGTGCGCGTGATCCCGTGCCTGGACGTCGACGCCGGGCGGGTGGTCAAGGGCATCAACTTCGCTGACCTGCGGGACGCCGGCGACCCGGTGGAGCTGGCGGCCCGGTACGACGCCGAGGGCGCGGACGAGCTGACCTTCCTCGACGTGACCGCGTCCTCGGACCGCCGGGAGACGATGTACGAGGTCGTGTCCCGGACGGCCGAGGAGGTCTTCATCCCGCTCACCGTGGGGGGCGGGGTTCGCACCGTGGCGGACGTCGACCGGCTGCTGCGGGCCGGTGCCGACAAGGTCGGCATCAACACCGCGGCGATCGCCCGGCCCGAGCTGATCAGTGAGGTCGCCGACCGGTTCGGGGCCCAGGTGCTGGTTCTGTCGGTGGATGCCCGGCGCTGCACGGGCGATGCCCGGACGCCGTCCGGTTACGAAGTCACCACGCACGGTGGGCGTCGTGGCACCGGGATCGACGCCGTCGAGTGGGCCCACCAGGCTGCCGGGCTCGGTGCCGGAGAGATCCTGCTGAACTCGATGGACGCCGACGGCACCAAGGCAGGATTCGACCTCGGCATGCTGAGCGACGTCCGGGCGCGGGTCAACGTGCCGTTGATCGCCAGCGGCGGCGCCGGCGCGGTCGAGCACTTCCCGGCCGCCATCGACGCCGGGGCGGACGCCGTCCTGGCGGCGAGCGTCTTCCACTTCGGTGAGCTCACCGTCGGTCAGGTCAAGGCCGCCCTGCGCGAGCACGGCGTACCGGTGCGATGACCGGGTCCGGGCCGGGGCCGGCCCGCCGCCGGGCCCCGCCCCGGGACCTCACAGGCCCAGCTTGACCGCCTGGAACCGGCGGACCGCGTCGTCCGGGCCCTCGACCTCGATCCGGGCGTGCTCGCCGCGGCCGGACGAGTGGAGCAGCAGCTCGGCGGGCTCCCCGGTCAGGGTCACCTGCGGGTCGTGGGCGCCGACGCTGTGCCGCCGCCCGTCAGGGGTGGCGAGGACGACGCCGACCGGGCACCGGCGGTAGGCCCACCGGCCGGTGCGCCGCAGCGCGGTCCAGACCGCGTCCTGCTCGGCCGGCGGCAGCACACGGGGCGTCCAACCCGGCTGCGCGCGCCGCACGTCCTCGGTATGGATCAGGAACTCGACGAAGTTCGCCACCGCGTCCACGCCGGGGATCGCGAACAGGCTGATGACCGGCGGCCCGTCGGCGATCAGTTGGATCAGCTCGGGGTAGGGGGTCCGGGCGTACCCCGCCCGCACCCGTTCGGCCCACGGCGCGAGGAGCGGGACCAGCAGGCCCGGGGTGCTGTCGGGACGGCGCTCGCGGGCGACGACGTGGGCGGCCAGGTCCAGTGCGGTCCACCCCGCGCAGAGCGTCGGGGCTCCCGGAGGGACCGCCTGGAGCGCCGCTACGAGCTCGGCCCGCTCTGCGGCGGCATAGGAACTCATACCTGGATCGTTGCACGGAAGCAGCGTCCGGCGCGCGCCGGGGTGCGTGAAAGGCTCGGCTGAGTCCGGCGAGGCCAGGTCCGCGAGCCGGGCTCGGCCGAGTCACCGCCGCCCGTCACCGAGCCGGCCCGTCACGCCCGCCCGTCACCCAGGGAGGAGAGCCGTGCCCGCCCACGACCAAGGGGACCTGCTGCGCCGCGGACTGCGCGTGGTGTGGATCGGTGTCCGGGAGGAACCGCGGCTCTTCACCCTCGCGGTCCTCGGCAGCAGCCTGTACGGGGTGGGGACGGCGGGTTCCGGCTGGGTGCTCGGACGGCTGACCCAGCAGGTGCTGGCGCCGGCGTTCGCGGCCCGCCGGATCACCACCGGCCAGCTGCTGGTCGCGACCGGCACGCTCGCCGGCGTGGCCGTGCTCACCGCCGCGGGCGTGGTGATCCGGCGGGCCGCCGGCGGCGCCACCATGTACAGGCTCCAGGCCCGCTACCGCAGTCGCCTCGCCCGGCAGTACCTTCGGCTGCCCCTGGCGTGGCACCACCGCCACGCCACCGGCCGGCTGCTGTCGATCGCGAACGCGGACGCCGAGGCGACCTGGCAGGTGTTCGCCCCGCTGCCGATGTCGCTGGGCGTCGTCGTGATGTTCGCCGTCGGGGCGGTCGCGATGGTGGCGGCGGATGCCGTGCTGGCCGCCATCGGGCTGCTCGTGCTGCCCGCGCTGGTCGCCGTCAACACCCTCTACCAGCGCAGGATGTCCCCGCTGGTGGCGCGGGCGCAGGCCCTGCGGGCCGACGTCTCGGCCGTGGCGCACGAGAGCTTCGACGGTGCGTTGGTGGTCAAGACGTTGGGCCGGGAGGCCGACGAGACCGCCCGGTTCGCGGCCGTCGCCGGCGCGCTGCAGGACGCCAACGTGGCGGTCGGCGCCACCCGAGGCGTGTTCGATCCGGTCATCGAGGCGCTGCCGATGTTCGGCACGCTCGCCGTGCTGGCGGTCGGGACCGCGCGGGTGGCCGCGATGGAGTCCACGACCGGGGACGTCGTCCAGGTGGCCTACCTGCTCTCGCTGCTGTCGTTCCCGATGCGGGCGCTGGGCTGGGTGCTCGGCGAGCTGCCGCGGGCCGTCGTCGGCTGGGAGCGGATGGCCACGGTGCTGCAGGCGGAGGGCTCCATGCCCTACGGCGACCGGGAGCTCACCGGTCAGGGCGCCGCGGCGATCGCGGTGCGGGCGGCCGGGTACGCCCACACCGGCGAGGACGGCGAGCCCTTGCCGGTCCTTCACGAGGTCACCCTGGACGTCGCACCCGGCCGCACGGTAGCGATCGTCGGACCCACCGGGGCCGGCAAGTCGACCCTGGCCGGGCTGCTGGTCCGGCTCGTCGACCCCCCCGACGGGCGGGTCCTCCTGGACGGGGTGGATCTGCGGGACCTGCGCCGCGGCGCGTCGTCCGAGGCGGTCGCCCTGGTGCCGCAGAGCACCTTCGTGTTCGACGACACCGTGCGTGGCAACGTCACGCTCGGGGCCGGCCTGCCCGAGGCCGAGGTCTGGTGGGCCCTGCGGCTGGCCCGGGCCGACGGCTTCGTCCGGGAGCTGCCGGAGGGGCTGGACACGCGGGTGGGTGAGCGCGGGACCACGCTGTCCGGGGGGCAGCGGCAGCGTCTGGCGCTGGCCCGGGCGCTCGTCCGCCGCCCGCGGCTGCTGGTGCTGGATGATGCGACCTCCGCGGTCGACCCGCGGGTGGAGTCGGAGATCCTCGCCGGGCTGCGGGAGGCGTCCGGGCCGCGGGCCGGGGTGACCGTGCTGGTCGTCGCGCACCGGCTGGCCACGATCCTCCTCGCGGACGAGGTCGTCCACCTGGAGGGTGGCCGCGTCGTCGCCCGCGGGAAGCACGCCGAGCTGCTCGGGCGCAGCCCCGGCTACCGGGATCTGGTGACGGCCTATGCCCTGGACGCGCAGGCGCGGGGCGCCACCGGCTCCCCGGTCGGGTCGCCGGGGGGCACGGCGTGACGTCCACGAGTCGGATCGGCGCGGCGGCCCCGGGTGGCGCGGTCGCCACGGTGCGCCGTGGCCTGCAGGTGTCACCGGAGATCACCCGTGGGCTCGGGGTCACGCTGCTGCTGGCGCTGGTGTCCACGGGCGGCCGGATCGTCGTCCCGGTCGCCGTGCAGCAGACCATCGACCGGGGCATCCGCGGCGCCGGCGGCCCGCGGCCGGGCCTGGTGCTGGCGATGGTCGTGGCCGCGGCAGCCGGGATCGCCGTCACCGCGTCGTCCGCCTACCTGACGAACGTCCGGATCTTCCGGGCCACCGAGGCGGGCCTGGCGAGCCTGCGGACCAAGGCCTTCCGGCACGTGCACGACCTGTCCCTGCTCAGCCAGGACGCCGAGCGCCGCGGTGCCCTCGTCGCCCGGGTGACCACGGACGTCGACACGATCTCCACGTTCGTCCAGTTCGGTGGGCTGCTGCTGGTGTTGTCGACCGGACAGCTGCTGGTCGCGACCGTCCTGATGGCGATCTACTCCTGGCAGCTCGCCGTCCTGGTGTGGTTGTGCTTCCTGCCGCTGTTCGGGTCGCTGCGCGCGCTGCAGCGGGTGGTGTCCCGGGCCTACGCCGCCGTCCGGGTGCGGGTCGCGGACATGCTCGGCGCGGTCTCGGAGTCCGTCGTCGGGGCGGACACCATCCGGGTCTACGGGATCGAGGACCGCACCCAGCGCCGCATCGACGCCGCCGTCGGCGCGCACCGGCACGCCGCCGTCCGCGCCCAGGTGCTGGTGGCGGTCTCCTTCACCAGCGGGGTGCTGCTGTCGGGGCTCGTGGTCGCCGTTGTCGTCGGCGTCGGCGCGCGGTGGGGCGTCACGTCCGGGCTCACGCTCGGCCGGCTGGTGGCGTTCCTGTTCCTGGTCCAGCTGTTCACCGCGCCGGTCCAGACGGGCACCGAGGTACTCAACGAGATGCAGAACGCGGTCGCCGGCTGGAGCCGGGTGCTCGCCGTCCTGGACACCCCGGCGGACGTCGCCGATCCGGGCCCCGATGGGGCCGACCTGCCCCGCGGCCCGATGACGGTGACCTTCGACGCGGTGTCGTACGCCTACCCGGGCGGCCCGCCGGTGCTGCGCGACGTCCGGCTGGAGCTGCCCGCCGGCAGCCGCGTCGCCGTCGTCGGTGAGACCGGGTCGGGCAAGACGACCCTGGCCAAGCTGCTCGTCCGGCTGATGGACCCGACGAGCGGCCGGGTCCTGCTCGACGGCGTCGATCTGCGCCAGGTGCGGTTCGCCTCGCTCCGGGAGCGGGTGGTGATGGTGCCGCAGGAGGGCTTCCTCCTCGACGGCACGCTGGCCGACAACATCGCCTGGGGCCGGCCGGGCGCCGGTGCGGACGACGTCCGGCGCGCGCTGGCGGAGCTCGGGCTGGTGGACTGGGCCGAGGCGCTCGCCTACGGGTTGCGGACACCGGTCGGCCAGCGGGGGGAGTCGCTGTCGGCGGGGGAGCGGCAGTTGGTCGCGCTGGCCCGGGCCTACCTCGCCGACCCCGACCTGCTGGTCCTCGACGAGGCGACCTCCTCGGTGGACCCGGCCACGGAGGTGCGCCTGCAGCACGCCCTCGAGGGGCTGACCCGGGCTCGGACCTCGGTCGCGATCGCGCACCGGCTGTCCACCGCCGAGGCCGCCGATCTCGTCGTCGTGGTGGACGCCGGAGCGGTGGTGGACGTCGGCACCCACCCGGAGCTGGTCGGCCGGTGCCCGGTCTACCAACGGCTGCATGCGAGCTGGGCGGCACAGCGCACGCCCACGCCGACGCCGACGCCGTGATCAGACCCTCCGGCCCGGCGCGGGTCACTAGGATCAGGGAGTGCCTCTCGACCCCGCCGTGGCCCGGCGGCTCTCGCGTGACCGCGACGGGCTGGTGTGCGCCGTCGTCCAGCAGCACGACACCCGCGACGTCCTGATGGTCGGCTGGATGGACGACGAGGCGCTCCACCGCACCCTGACCACCGGCCGGGTGACCTTCTGGAGCCGTAGCCGGCAGGAGTACTGGCGCAAGGGCGACACCTCGGGGCACGTCCAGTTCGTCAGGACGGTGGCGTTGGACTGCGACGGCGATGCCCTGCTCGTCACGGTCGAACAGGTGGGCGCGGCCTGCCACACCGGGGACCGCACCTGCTTCGACGCCGGGCCGCTGGTCGTCACCCGGAGCCGGGTCGCCGCCGGGGAGGGCCCGCAGTGAACCTCGGCACCGGACCCGAGGTCGCCGCGGAGGTCGGCGACCTCCCCCTGGGCGCCACCTGGCCGAGCCTGGACACGTTCCGCCTCCTCGCCCGGGACCGACGGGTGGTACCCGTCGTCCGGCGTTTCCTCGCCGACGGCGAGACGCCGATCGCCGTCTACCGGAAGCTCTCCGGCGACCGCCCCGGCACGTTCCTGCTGGAGTCGGCGGAGGCCGGGGTGTGGTCGCGCTGGAGCATCGTCGGCGCCGCCAGCCGTGCCACGTTGACGGCGCGTGACGGCCGCGCCCACTGGCTCGGGGAGCCTCCGGTCGGCGTCCCGACCTCGGGCGACCCGCTGCTGGCCCTGCGTGACACTCTCGCCGCGTTCCGGACGCCGCACCTGCCCGGCCTGCCGCCGCTGACCGGCGGCATGGTCGGGTTCGTCGCCTGGGACGCCGTGCGCCGCTGGGAGCGGCTGCCCACCACCACGGTCGACGAGCTCGGCGTCCCGGAGCTGTGCCTCAGCCTGGCCACCGATCTGGCCGTTCTCGACCACCACGACGGAACGCTCCTGCTGGTGGCGAACGCGGTGAACTACGACAACAGCGGCGAGCGGGTCGACGAGGCGTGGGCGGATGCCGTGGCCCGGCTCGACCGGATGACGACCCAGCTGGCGGCGCCCGCGCCGAGCACGGTCGCCGTCCACTCCGGGCAGGCTCCCGTCCACGCGGCCGGGCGGAGCACCCGGGAGGAGTACCTGGCCTCGGTGGTCGCCGGCAAGACCGCGATCCGGGACGGCGACGTGTTCCAGGTCGTCCTCGCCCAGCGGTTCGACCTGGAGTGCCCGGCCGACGCGCTGGACGTCTACCGGGTGCTCCGCGCCTCGAACCCGAGCCCCTACATGTACCTCTACCGGACCACCGACCCCTCCGGGGGGCGCCTCGACGTCGTCGGCTCGAGCCCGGAGGCCCTGGTCACCGTGACCGGCGGCCGGGTGATCACGCACCCGATCGCCGGCACCCGCCGCCGCGGCGCGACCGAGGCCGAGGACGTCGCCCTGGCCGAGGAGCTCCTCGCCGACACCAAGGAGCGGGCCGAGCACCTGATGCTCGTCGACCTGTCCCGTAACGACCTGGGCCGGGTGTCCGCGCCCGGAACCGTCGAGGTGGTCCAGTTCATGGAGGTCGAGCGGTACAGCCACGTGATGCACCTGGTGTCGACGGTCGAGGGTGACCTCGCCCCCGGCCGGACCGCCTTCGACGTCCTGCAGAGCACCTTTCCGGCCGGCACCCTGTCCGGCGCGCCGAAGCCGCGGGCGATGGAGCTGATCGAGGAGCTGGAGCCGGTCCGCCGGGGTCTGTACGGCGGGGTCGTGGGGTACTTCGACTGGGCCGGCGACTCCGATCTGGCGATCGCGATCCGGACGGCGCTGCTCCGGGACGGGACGGCGCACGTCCAGGCCGGTGCGGGCATCGTCGCGGACTCGATCCCCGAGCGTGAGGACGACGAGTGCCGGAACAAGGCCGCCGCCGTCCTCCGCGCGGTCGCCACGGCGGCGACGCTGCGCCGGCCGTGACCGGGCCCGGCCGGCCTGATCGCCGAGCCGGGCCCACCTCCCGTGCCGTGGCCCTGCTCGCCGTCCTGGTCGGCGCGGGACTCGTCGTGCTCGCCACCGGCCGGAACTGGGTCACGGTGACGGTGGCCGGCGCGGGCGGCAGGCTCCAGGTGGGGGCCGACGGCCGGCTCGCCGCGCCCGGCGCGGCGGCCGTCGGCCTGGTCGCGGCAGCGGGCATCGTCGTCGCGCTGACGGCGGGCCGCCTGGTCCGGGCGGTGGTGACGGGCCTGCTGGTGGCGGCCGGCCTGACGGCCGCCGCCCTGTCCGTGCCGGTGTGGCACGACCCGGCGGGCGTCGCGGCACCGGCCGCCGCCCGCGTCACCGGCACGGTCGGGCAGAGCCGCGGCGACGCGCGGGTGACGGCCTGGCCGGCGGCCTCCGCGGCGGGCGGACTGCTGATCGCGACCGGGGGGTTGGTCGGGGTGGTCCGCGGACGGCGCTGGCCGGGCCCGTCCCGGCGGTACGAGCGCGACGGTGGTCACGTGGACGCCGCACCACCGGGGACCGAACCCGCACCACCGGGGATCGAACCCGCACCGCCCGGCGGACCCGCGCCGCCCGGGCTCGCCGGACGAACCCGCGCCTCGGCGTCGTCCGAGCGGGACCGCAGGCTGGACCAGTGGGACTCCCTCAGCCGGGGGGAGGACCCGACCGACGAGGGCGAGGGCCCCGCGCCGGGTGAGCGGGCGCGCTGAGGCCGTCGGCGACGGTGGGCCACACCACGCCGCCGGGTCCGGCAGCCCGCCCCGGACCTGTCAGAATGGCGGCACGTCCGGAAGGAGAACCATGGCTCAGAAGCAGCCGGCACCGATCCCGCTCCACCACGACGCCCACGGCCAGAGCGTGGCGTCGTGGACGTCGGTCTCGATCATCGCCCTCGGGGCGCTGGTCGGCACGATCGCGGTCGTGGTGGGCCGGCCTGCGCTCCTCGTCGCCGCGGCCATCGTCGTGATCCTCGGTGCGGTGGCCGGCAAGGTGCTCGCGGCGATGGGCTTCGGGGTGTCGGGCAAGCCGGGGCACTGACACCGGTCGCCCGGAACGCCCTGGATCGCCTCCCCGCGCACGTCACCTGGTAGGACGAGCCGAAATGATCGCCGCGGATACCGGCGATCCGGCCTTGGATGTGGATAGCCTGGGCGCCCCCGGTCCGGACCGTCCGGGCCGTTGGCTTGGGGAGGGTTCCATGTCCGAAGGGACGCCGCTGCCCCCGCCCTACGGAGGAGGTCCTCCGGGCGGCCAACCGCCGTACGGCCAGCAGCCCCCGGCGCAGCCCTACGGGTCGCTCCCGCCCTCGGGCGGCCCGTACAACCCGCCGCCCGCCTACGGTGCGCCGCCCGCCTACGGTGCGCCGCCCGGTTACGGGACCCCGGCACCCTACCCGCAGTCCTACGGCGCCGCGCCCCCGTACGGGGCGCCGGTCGGCGTCCCGGCGAACCTGGCGTCGATGGGCAAGCGTTTCGGAGCTCGGGTCATCGACTACTTCATCACCATCGTGGTGGTGTCCGGCCTGGGCTTCGCCCTGGTGGGCGGCGCGGTCACGACCGTGCAGACGGACCCGACGACCGGCCAGGTGACGTCGGGTGGGGGAACCCTCATCGGTGCCGTCACCGTCTGGGGGGTGATCGCCTTCGCGTTCGGGGTGCTCTACGAGTTCGTGATGATCGCCATCAAGGGCGCCACGCTGGGCAAGATGGCCGTCGGGATCAAGGTTGTCCGGGAGGCCGACGGCCAGCTCCCCGGCTGGGGGCCCTCGGGGGTGCGATACGTGATCCAGGTGGCCGGATCCTTCGTCTGCGGGATCGGCCTGTACGTGGTGTGGCTCTCCCCGTTCTTCGACAACACCGGGCGGCGGCAGGGCTGGCACGACAAGGCGGCCCACACCCTCGTCGTCAACACCCGGTGAGCAGTTGGACGCGTGGTGAGCAGCCGGACGTCGCCGGGACGGTGGTGGTCCCGTTCGGTCGGGACCGCCGTCCCCGGCTCCGTCGCGGCCGTCGCGGGGCGGCTGTTCGGCCCCGGCCTGGTCGGGGTGGTGGGTGCCGCCGGTGTCCTCCTGGTCACCCTGGTCGACCCGGAGCAGCCCGGGCACTATCCGGTCTGCCCCACCCTGGCCCTGACCGGGGTGTACTGCCCGGGATGTGGCGGGCTGCGCGCCCTGCACGCGCTCACCCACGGTGAACCCGGGCTGGCGCTGCACCGTAACCCGGTCGTCGTGCTGGCGCTGCCGTTCGTCGTCTGGGGGTACCTTGCCTGGGTGCGCCGTCGGGCGCTCGACCGGACCGCCACCTGGTTGCCCTCCCCGGCCCTGACCTCGAGCCTTGTCGCTCTGCTCGCCGTGTTCACGGTGCTGCGGAACCTGCCGGGGTTCACCTGGTTGGCCCCCTGACGTCCGTCGTCGGCGTCCTTGACAGGACGCGCACGAGGTCCCGGCCGCCCGGCCTCCCCGCTCCCCGGTGACGGAGCGACCCTCATCGCTCGGTAGGATCGGTACGTTCCGACCGCCGCTGACAGGGGGATTCGTGTCCGTCCTCAATGAGATCATCGCCGGTGTGCGGGAGGATCTACAGGTTCGGCAGGAGACGACAGACCTTGCGGAGCTGCAGCGTATGGCGCAGGTCCGGCCGTCGGCCCTGTCGGCGGAGGGCGCCCTGCGCGACGGCGACGCGGTCAAGGTCATCGCGGAGGTGAAGAGGTCCAGCCCGAGCAAGGGCGCGCTCGCCGCGATCGCCGACCCCGCCTCCCTCGCCCAGGACTACGAGGCGGGCGGCGCCGGGGTGATCAGCGTACTCACCGAACGGCGGAAGTTCGGGGGCAGCCTGGCCGACCTCGCCGCCGTCCGGGCCGCGGTCGACATCCCGCTGCTGCGCAAGGACTTCATCGTCTCCAGCTACCAGGTCTGGGAGGCCCGGGCGTACGGCGCCGACCTGGTCCTGCTGATCGTGGCGGCGTTGGACCAGCCGGTGCTGATCTCGCTCGTCGAGCGCGTCCACTCCCTCGGGATGACGGCGCTGGTCGAGGTCCACGACGCCGAGGAGGTGGCCCGCGCGGTGGACGCCGGAGCCCGGGTCATCGGGGTCAACTGCCGCGACCTGCGCACCCTCGAGGTGGACCGGACGACGTTCGCCCGGGTCGCCCCGATCATCCCGGACGGCATCGTGAAGGTGGCCGAGTCCGGCGTCCGAGGACCGCACGACGTCCTCGACTTCGCCCGGGCGGGGGCGCACGCCGTGCTGGTGGGGGAGAGTCTCGTCGTCCGCGGCAACCCGCGCGGCGCCGTCGCCGACCTGGTGGCCGCCGGGGCGCACCCGGCGTTGCGCAAGGCGCGCCCATGACTGCCCCGACCTCGCCGGTGCCGGCGCGCCTGAGCCAGGCCCACGGCCCGTACTTCGGCCGGTTCGGTGGCCGGTTCGTGCCGGAGGCGCTGGTCGCGGCGCTGGAGGAGTTGGAGGCCGGCTACGCCGCGGCGCGGACCGACCCCACGTTCGCCGCGGAGCTCGACCGTCTGCACAGCACCTACTCCGGCCGGCCCAGCCTGCTGACCGAGGCCCGGCGCTTCGCCGAGCACGCCGGCGGGGCGCGCGTGCTGCTCAAGCGGGAGGACCTGAACCACACCGGGTCGCACAAGATCAACAATGTCCTGGGCCAGGCGCTGCTCACGGTGCGGATGGGCAAGCGCCGGGTCATCGCCGAGACCGGTGCCGGCCAGCACGGCGTGGCCACCGCGACGGCCGCCGCCCTGATGGGCCTGGAGTGCGTGGTCTACATGGGGGCGCAGGACACCCGGCGGCAGGCCCTCAACGTCGCCCGGATGCGGCTGCTCGGCGCCGAGGTCGTGCCGGTGACGACCGGGTCGTGCACCCTCAAGGACGCGATGAACGAAGCGATGCGCGACTGGGTCACCACCGTCGACCACACGCACTACCTGATCGGCACGGTCGCCGGGCCGCACCCGTTCCCGACCATGGTCCGCGACTTCCACCGGGTGATCGGGGTGGAGGCGCGTCAGCAGGTCCTCGACCTCGTGGGGCGGCTGCCGGACGTCGTCACCGCCTGCGTCGGTGGTGGCTCGAACGCGATCGGGATCTTCCACGCGTTCCTGGACGACCCCGGTGTCGAGCTGCTCGGGCTCGAGGCCGGTGGCGAAGGCGTCGAGACGGGCCGGCACGCGTCGTCCATCACCGGCGGTGACCCAGGTGTCCTGCACGGCAGCCGCAGTTTCATCCTGCAGGACGAGGACGGCCAGACGATCGAGTCCCACTCCATCTCCGCCGGCCTGGACTACCCCGGGGTGGGGCCGGAGCACGCCTGGCTGCACGAGATCGGCCGGGTCCGGTACGAGCCCGTCACCGACGCGGACGCGATGGAGGCGTTCCGGCTGCTGTGCCGTGCCGAGGGGATCATCCCGGCGATCGAGAGCGCGCACGCCCTCGCCGGGGCGCTGCGCGAGGGTCGCCGTCTGGGCCGTGACGGGGTGGTGCTGGTCAGCCTCTCGGGGCGTGGTGACAAGGACGTCGACACCGCGGCGCGCTACTTTGACCTGATGAGGGACGCATGAGCACGGTGGCGGCCTGCTCGCCGAGCGCCGGCGTGATCGACCGGTCGGCCGCCGAGGGGCGGGCGGCGCTGGTCGGCTACCTCCCTGTCGGGTTCCCGGACGTCGCCGGTTCGGTGGACGCCGTCCGGGCCATGGTGGACGGCGGGGTCGACGTCGTGGAGCTCGGTCTGCCGTACTCGGACCCGCTGATGGACGGCCCGGTCATCCAGCACGCGGTCGACGCCGCGCTGCGCGGCGGTACCCGGACCAGGGACGTCCTCGGGGTCGTCGAGAAGATCAGCGGCCACGGGGCCCCGGTGCTGGTGATGACGTACTGGAACCCGGTGGACCGGTACGGGGTCGAGCGCTTCGCCCGCGACCTGGCCTCGGCCGGCGGCGCCGGCCTGATCACCCCGGACCTGATCCCGGACGAAGCTGCCGGGTGGCTCGCGGCCAGCGAGGCCACCGGACTGGAACGGATCTTCCTGGTGGCGCCCTCGTCGACCCCGGCTCGGCTGGCCTCGACCGTGGCCGCGTGCCGCGGCTGGGTGTACGCGGCGTCGACGATGGGGGTGACCGGGATCCGGGCGAGCGTCGGAGCGGGAGCGCGGGGGCTCGTCGAACGCACCCGGGCAGCCGGGGCCACGCGGGTCTGCGTCGGCCTCGGCGTCTCCACCAGGGAGCAGGCCGCGCAGGTCGCCGGTTACGCTGACGGGGTGATCGTGGGAACCGCGTTCGTCCGGGCGCTGACCGAGGCGCCGGACGCGGCGGCCGGGCCGCGCGCCGTCCGAAGCCTGGCCGAGGCACTGTCGGCGGGAGTCCGTGAGGGCCGCGGCCGGTGATCCCGCTCGCCACGGTGCCGGCCGTGATCCCGAGTCCGACCCAGAGCGTCTGGTATCTCGGTCCGCTTCCGGTCCGGGCGTACGCCCTGTGCATCCTGATGGGCATCCTCGTCGCGGTGCAGTTCGGCGAGCGACGGTGGGTCGAGCGCGGCGGCAGCCCCGGCGCCGTCCTGGACATCGCCGTCTGGGCGGTGCCCTTCGGGATCGTCGGCGGCCGGCTCTACCATGTCGCGACGTCCTGGCAGCCCTACTTCGGCGCCGGTGGGCACCCGGTTCGCGCGCTCTACATCTGGGAGGGCGGGCTGGGCATCTGGGGCGCGATCACCCTCGGTGCTCTCGGGGCCTGGATCGGCGCGCGCCGGGCCGGCGTGCTGCTGCCCCCGATGGCCGACGCGTTGGCGCCCGGCATCGTGCTGGCCCAAGCGATCGGTCGCTGGGGCAACTGGTTCAACAACGAGCTGTACGGCGGCCGCACGACCCTGCCGTGGGGACTGCGGATCCACGAGTGGGACCAGGGCGCCGGGCGCGCCGTGGCCGGGCCGGACGGCAAGCCGATCGTGCTCGGGACCTTCCATCCCACCTTCCTCTACGAGTCGATCTGGGACTGCGGCGTGGCCGGCGCCCTGGTCCTGGCGGACCGCCGGTGGAAGCTGGGCCATGGTCGGCTGTTCGGCCTGTACGTGGTGCTCTACACCCTGGGGCGGGGGTGGATCGAGGCCCTTCGGGTCGACCCGGCGAACACGATCATGGGGTTGCGGCTGAACCTGTGGACCAGCATGATCGTCGGTGTCGGTGCGCTGGTCCTGGTCTTGGTGTCGACCCGGTTGCGCCCCGGCCGGGAGGCGGTGGTGATGCGCGGCGGCCGTCCGGCGGCACCGGCCACCGGCCGGGACGTCGAGGCGAAGGGAGGCGAGGCCGAGGAAGGGCAGGCCGGCCAGGCACCCACGACCGGCAACGCGCTCGAGGATCTGGAGGGTCCCGCCGCCGGCGAGGAGCGTCCTGGGGGTGGGGGATCCGATGTCGAGGGGTCGACGCCCGGGCGAACGGATAGCCACGCGCCCGCCTTCGGGACCTTGCTCTCGGGGACGTCGTCGGTCGAGAAGCCGGTGGTCGAGAAGCCGGTGGCCGAGAAGCCGGTGGCCGAGAAGCCGGTGGCCGACGACCGCGCGAAGCCGGCGCCCGACGGCCCGGTCAGCCGGCGGCCGGAAGGGCCGGGCGGCCCGGTGCCCGCTGACTCGGTGCCTGAGGCACTGGCCGCCGAGAACCGGCCCGCGGACGGGCCGACCCCGGGCGAGCCGCTGAAGCCCGGGAACGAGGCTGCGGACGAGCAGGAGCCTGCCTCGTCCCGCGCCGGGGACGGTTGACCGCACCTGGCCGGCGCCCCGCGGTACGACCGGGCGCATCAGTGCTCGACGGCGAGGGATCTCAGCGTCGCCGGCCGTCGAAAGCGACGGCCGGCCGAAGTCGGGATACACTGGAGGTCGAAGCCTGGGAGCAACGTCCGCAAACTGCAGTAACTGCCCCAAGATCGGGGTTGATTACTGCTGCCGGGCATGTTTCGGGAACGTGTCCTCAACGGATACAGTGACCCCAACACCACGCGGGCCACAGCCGTCCCACGCGGGCCGGATCGCGGCCCCGTAGGCGTCGCGAGCCGGCGCCGTCAGCCGGCGATCACACTTCACCAGTGACCGAGCGTCGACTGCCGACGCCGACGACGACGACGAGGTGTCCCGCATGATCTCGCCTATCCGGCGCTTCTCGGCACAGCCGGCCGCGAACGGCCTCTACACAGGTCAGTACGAGCATGACGCGTGCGGCGTCGCCTTCGTGGCCACGATGCGAGGCGAGGCGGGCCACGACATCGTCGATCTGGCCCTGACGGCGCTGCGCAACCTGGAGCACCGGGGGGCCGTCGGCTCCGAGACCGACACCGGTGACGGTGCGGGGATTCTCACCCAGGTGCCCGACCTGTTCCTGCGGGAGGTCATCGAGGAGCGCGGGGTGGAGCTGCCGCCCCGCGGAGCCTACGCCGTCGGGATCGCCTTCCTCCCCGACGACGACGTGGAGGCCGCCCGCGCCGAGGCCGCCGTCGAGCGGATCGCGGGCGAGGAGGGTCTGTCCGTCCTGGCCTGGCGCGACGTCCCCACCACCGCCGGCCTCGTCGGGGCCAGCGCGCAGGCGTGCATGCCGCGGTTCCGGCAGCTCTTCGTGGCCTCCCCGCGTGGTGCCGTCGTCGGGCTGGCGCTCGAGCGGATGGCGTTCTGCCTGCGCAAGCGGGCCGAGCGGGAGGCCGGGGTCTACTTCCCGAGCCTCTCCGCGCGCACCCTGGTGTACAAGGGCATGCTCACGACCGGCCAGCTCGAGCCCTTCTTCCCCGACCTCTCCGACCGGCGGTTCGCCACCGAACTGGCGATCGTGCACTCCCGGTTCTCCACGAACACCTTCCCGAGCTGGCCGCTGGCGCACCCGTTCCGGCTGATCGCCCACAACGGGGAGATCAACACTGTCAAGGGCAACCGGAACTGGATGCGTGCCCGGGAGACCATGCTGGCCAGCGACATGATCGCGGGCGACCTCGGGAGGTTGTTCCCGATCTGTACGCCCGACGCGAGCGATTCGGCCAGCTTCGACGAGGTGCTCGAACTGCTCCACCTCGGCGGGCGCTCACTGCCGCACGCCGTCCTGATGATGATCCCGGAGGCGTGGGAGAACCACGCCGAGATGGATCCGGCCCGGCGGGCGTTCTACGAGTTCCACTCCATGCTGATGGAGCCGTGGGACGGCCCCGCGTCGATCACCTTCACCGACGGGACGCTGATCGGCGCGGTCCTCGACCGCAACGGCCTGCGACCCTCCCGGTACTGGGTCACGCAGGACGGTCTCGTGGTGCTCGCCAGCGAGGTCGGCGTGCTCGACCTCGACCCCGCGACCGTCGTCCGCAAGGGGCGGCTGCAGCCCGGCCGGATGTTCCTCGTCGACACCGACCACGGGCGGATCGTGGACGACGAGGAGATCAAGGGTGAGCTCGCCGGGCAGCATCCGTACGACGAGTGGCTGCACGCCGGCAGGATCTACCTGCACGACCTGCCGGAACGGGAACACGTCGTGCACACCAGCAAGTCCGTCGCCCGCCGCCAGCAGACCTTCGGGTTCACCGAGGAGGAGCTGCGGGTGCTGGTCACCCCGATGGCCCGGACCGGCGCCGAACCGATCGGTTCGATGGGCACCGACACTCCGATCGCCGTCCTGTCCACCCGGCCCCGGTTGCTGTTCGACTACTTCAGCCAGCTGTTCGCCCAGGTCACCAACCCGCCGCTGGACGCGATCCGGGAGGAGCTGGTCACGTCCCTCGGGACGTCGATCGGCCCGGAGCCCAACCTGCTGTCCGCGACCCCCGCGCATTGTCGCCAGCTGGTCCTCGACTTCCCCGTCATCGACAACGACGAACTGACGAAGATCGTCCACATCAACGCGGACGGCGACCTGCCCGGGTACGCCACCGTGATCGTCCGTGGTCTGTACCGGGTGGCCGGTGGCGGCCCCGCCCTGAAGGAGCGGCTGGATCACATCTGCGCGGAGGTGTCGGCGGCCATCGAACGGGGTGCCCGGTTCGTCGTCCTGTCCGACCGGGACTCCACCGCCGAGCTCGCCCCGATTCCGTCGCTGCTGCTCACCGGCGCCGTCCACCACCACCTGATCCGGGCCAAGACCCGGACCCAGGTCGGCCTGATCGTCGAGGCCGGGGACGTGCGCGAGGTGCACCACGTGGCGCTCCTCATCGGGTACGGCGCCGCCGCCGTCAACCCCTACCTGGCGATGGAGAGTGCCGAGGAGCTGGTGCGGTCGGGAGTGATCCGGGAGGCCAGCGCCGAGAAGGCGGTGCGCAACATCATCAAGGCGCTCGGCAAGGGTGTCCTGAAGGTGATGAGCAAGATGGGCATCTCCACGGTCAGCTCCTACCGCGGTGCCCAGGTGTTCGAGGCCGTGGGGCTGGGCCAGGAGTTGGTCGACAAGTACTTCACCGGGACGACGTCCCAGCTCGGCGGGATCACGATCGACGTGCTGGCCGAGGAGGTGGCGCGGCGGCACGCCAAGGCGTACCCGCCGGACGGCATCATGCCCGCCCACCGCACGCTGGAGACCGGCGGTGAGTACCAGTGGCGGCGGGAGGGGGAGCCGCACCTGTTCGACCCGGACACGGTCTTCCGGCTGCAGCACTCGACGCGCAACCGGCGGCTGGACGTCTTCCGCGAGTACACCCGGCGCATCGACGACCAGTCGGCCCGGCTGATGACCTTGCGCGGCCTGTTCCGGTTCCGCGAGGGCGTCCGGCCGCCGGTACCGATCGAGGAGGTCGAGTCGGTCGCGTCGATCGTCCAGCGGTTCAACACCGGGGCGATGTCGTACGGCTCCATCTCGAAGGAGGCGCACGAGACCCTGGCGATCGCGATGAACACCCTCGGTGGCCGGTCGAACACGGGCGAGGGCGGCGAGGACGTCGAGCGGCTGCTCGACCCGCGCCGGCGCAGCGCCGTCAAGCAGGTGGCGTCCGGCCGGTTCGGTGTCACCAGCATGTACCTCACCCACGCGGACGATCTGCAGATCAAGATGGCCCAGGGCGCCAAGCCGGGCGAGGGCGGTCAGCTACCCGGGCAGAAGGTGTACCCGTGGGTGGCCCGGACGCGGCACTCGACCCCGGGCGTCGGGCTGATCTCCCCGCCGCCGCACCACGACATCTACTCGATCGAGGACCTGGCCCAGCTCATCCATGACCTGAAGAACTCCAATCCGGCCGCCCGGGTCCACGTCAAGCTGGTGGCCGAGGTCGGGGTCGGCACGGTCGCGGCGGGCGTGAGCAAGGCGCACGCCGACGTCGTCCTGATCTCCGGGCACGACGGCGGCACCGGGGCGAGCCCCCTGACGTCGCTGAAGCACGCCGGCGCGCCCTGGGAACTGGGGTTGGCCGAGACGCAGCAGACCCTGATGCTCAACGGCCTGCGTGACCGGATCGTGGTGCAGACCGACGGGCAGCTCAAGACCGGTCGGGACGTCGTCGTGGCCGCGCTGCTGGGAGCCGAGGAGTACGGCTTCGCCACCGCGCCGCTGGTGGTGTCCGGCTGCGTGATGATGCGGGTCTGCCACCTCGACACCTGCCCCGTCGGCGTCGCGACGCAGAACCCGGAACTGCGGCAGCGGTTCTCCGGCAAGCCGGAGTTCGTCGTCACGTTCTTCGAGTTCATCGCGCAGGAGGTGCGCGAGTACCTCGCCCGGCTCGGGTTCCGCAGCCTGGACGAGGCGATCGGCCAGGTCGAGATGCTCGACGTCTCCCGGGCGGTGGACCACTGGAAGGCCGCAGGGCTCGACCTGTCGCCGGTCCTCGCCGCCCCGCCCGTCCCGAGCGGATCCCCCCGTCGATGCGTGAGCGCGCAGGACCACGGCCTGGGAAAGGCCCTCGACCACAGCCTGATCGAACTGTCCGCAGACGCCCTGGAGCGCGCCGAGCAGGTCCGGATCACGTTGCCGGTGCGCAACGTGAACCGGACCGTCGGCACCATGCTCGGCCACGAGGTGACGAAGCGGTGGGGGGAGGGTGGTCTGCCCGACGGCACGATCGACATCACCCTCACCGGCTCGGCGGGCCAGTCCTTCGGCGCCTTCGTGCCGCGCGGCGTCACTCTGCGGCTCTTCGGGGACGCGAACGACTACCTGGCCAAGGGCCTGTCGGGCGGTCACATCGTCGTCCGGCCGGACCGGGCCGCCGGGTTCGCCGCGGAGCAGAACGTCATCGCCGGCAACGTCGTCGCCTACGGCGCGACGTCCGGGGAGGTGTTCATCCGCGGCCAGGTCGGCGAGCGGTTCTGCGTTCGCAACTCAGGTGCGACGGCCGTCGTCGAGGGTGTGGGTGACCACGGCTGCGAGTACATGACCGGCGGGACGGTGGTGGTCCTGGGCCGCACCGGGCGCAACTTCGCGGCGGGCATGTCCGGGGGCACCGCCTACGTGCTGGACCTGCGTCCCATCCGGGTCAACCGCGAGCTCGTCGAGACCGGGCCGCTGGACGACGAGGACGCCGCGCTCGTCCTCGACCTGGTCAGCCGGCACCGGCGGGAGACCGAGTCGGCGCTGGCCTGGCGGCTGCTCCAGGACTGGGAGGCCACCCGGACGCGCTTCACCAAGATCCTGCCCCGGGACTACGCCCGGGTGCTGCGCGTCCGGCGCCAGGCCGAGAGCGAAGGACTCGACCTCGACTCGGACGAGGTCTGGACACGGATCATGGAGGCCTCGAATGGCTGACCCGAAGGGTTTCCTGACCCGGCGGGAGCGCGAACTGCCCGCCCGTCGCCCGGTCCCGGTCCGGCTGCAGGACTGGCGCGAGGTGTACGAGCCGGGCGACGAGGCGGTCCTGCGCCGACAGGCGGGCCGCTGCATGGATTGCGGCATCCCGTTCTGTCACAACGGCTGCCCGCTGGGCAACCTGATCCCGGAGTGGAACGACCTGAGCTGGCGCGGTGACTGGCGCGCGGCGATCGAGCGGCTGCACGCCACGAACAACTTCCCGGAGTTCACCGGCCGGCTCTGCCCCGCGCCGTGCGAGACGGCGTGCGTGCTGGGCATCAACCAGCCCGCCGTCACCATCAAGCAGGTGGAGGTATCGATCATCGACCGGGCGTTCGAGGAGGGTTGGGTCGCGGCCCAGCCGCCCGACCGGCTCACCGGCAAGACGGTGGCGGTGGTCGGCTCCGGCCCCGCCGGTCTGGCCGCGGCCCAACAGCTGACGCGGACCGGGCACACCGTGGCGGTCTACGAGCGCGCCGACCGGATCGGTGGACTGCTGCGGTACGGGATCCCCGAGTTCAAGATGGAGAAGCGCCACCTGGATCGGCGCCTCGCCCAGATGGAGGCCGAGGGTACCCGCTTCCGGCCAGGGGTCGACGTCGGAAGGGCCATCACCGGTCGCCAGTTGCGCGACCGGTACGACGCCGTCGTCCTGGCCGTCGGGGCCACCGCAGCCCGAGACCTGCCGGTTCCGGGCCGGGATCTGGCGGGCATCCTGCAGGCGATGGACTACCTGCCTCCGGCGAACCGGGCCTCCGTCGGTGATCTGCTGTCCCCCGCCTCGCGGGGCGCCGGCGCGTACGGGCCGGGGCTCAGCGGCAGCTCACCCCACTCACCCCACGCGGAGCAGGTCGTCGCGACCGGCAAGGACGTGGTCGTCATCGGCGGCGGCGACACCGGCGCCGACTGCCTCGGCACCGCGCTCCGGCAGGGCGCGCGCTCGGTCACCCAGTTGGAGATCATGCCCCGGCCGTCGGACGAGCGGCCCAGCGGCCAGCCCTGGCCGACCTATCCGATGATCTACCGGGTCTCCAGTGCCCACGAGGAGGGCGGCGAGCGGGTCTACTCGGTCAGCACCCAGGCCTTCCTCGGCGACGACGAGGGGCGCGTGCGCGGCCTACGGCTGGTCGAGGTGGAGCTCGTCGACGGGCGGTTCACGCCGGTCGAGGGGTCGGAGCGGGAGATCCCGGCGCAACTGGTGCTGCTGGCGATGGGCTTCACCGGCCCGGAGCGCGGCCCGCTGCTCGAGCAGCTGGGGGTCGAGCTCGACGGCCGTGGCAACATCCGCCGGGACGCCGACTACTCCTCGACCGTGCCGGGGGTCTTCGCCGCCGGCGACGCGGGGCGTGGGCAGTCACTCATCGTTTGGGCCATCGCCGAGGGGCGTTCCTGCGCGGCAGCGGTCGATCGATGGCTGACGGGGAGTACCGTTCTACCAGCGCCCATTCCGCCGACCGCACGGCCGCTGCTGGTCTGACGGCGGGCGGGAGGTGGTGTTGCCACCGGCCGGCCCGCCCGAGCTCGTCCTGGCGCGTGGGAGGTCAACGGCGACCGGCTGCGATCCACCCCTGCCCGGCAGCCCGGCCGGCAGCGGCCCGCTGAACCGAAGGACCTGGAAGAATCATGCGTCGCGCAAAGATCGTCTGTACGCTCGGTCCTGCCGTGTCCGGTCGGCTCCGGGAGCTGGTCGAGGCCGGTATGGATGTGGCCCGGTTCAACCTGAGCCACGGTTCCTACGCGGAACACGAGGAGCGTTACCGGCAGGTGCGCAAAGCCAGTGACGAGAGCGGTCGAGCGGTCGGCGTCCTCGTCGACCTGCAGGGGCCCAAGATCCGGCTGGCGACGTTCGCGTCCGGGCCGGTGATGTTGCATGACGACGACGTCTTCACCATCACGACGGAGCCCGTGCCGGGGGACGCCTCGCTGGTGTCCACCACGTACCCGGGGCTGCCGGGGGACTGCCGGGTGGGCGACACCATCCTGGTGGACGACGGCAAGGTGGCGCTCCGGGTGACCGCGGTGGAACCACCGCGGGTGGTCACTCGGGTCGAGATCGGTGGTGAGGTCTCGAACAACAAGGGGCTGAACCTGCCGGGTGTGGCGGTGAGCGTGCCGGCGCTGTCCGACAAGGACGAGGCCGACCTTCGCTGGGCCCTCCAGGTGGGGGCCGACATGATCGCGCTCTCGTTCGTCCGGTCGGCCGCCGACATGGACCACGTCCGACGGATCATGGCTGAGGAGGGCCAGCGGGTCCCGGTCATCGCGAAGATCGAGAAGCCGCAGGCGGTCGACAACCTCGAGGAGATCGTGCGCGCCTTCGACGGCATCATGGTCGCCCGCGGTGACCTGGGCGTCGAGCTGCCGCTCGAGCAGGTGCCGATGGTGCAGAAGCGGGCGATCGAGTTGTCCCGCCGGGCGGCCAAGCCGGTCATCGTGGCGACGCAGGTGCTGGACTCGATGATGCAGCTGCCGCGCCCGACCCGGGCCGAGGCGTCGGACTGCGCCAATGCCGTCCTGGACGGTGCGGACGCGATCATGCTTTCGGGTGAGACCAGCGTGGGGAAGTATCCGCTCGAGGCCGTTCGGACGATGTCGCGAATCATCGAGACGACCGAGACGCAGGCGCTGGACAAGATCCAACCCCTGGGGACGCGGCCCTCGACGAAGGGCGGCGCGGTCACCTATGCCGCGGCCACCGTGGGTGAGTTGCTCGACGTCAACTACCTCGTCGCCTTCACCCAGAGCGGGGACTCGGCGCGCCGGATGTCCCGGCTGCGCTGCCGGATCCCGCTGGTGGCCTTCACGCCGGAGGCCTGCGTGCGGTCCCAGCTCGCGCTCACCTGGGGGGTCGAGACCTTCCTCACCGATCCGGTCAGCACCACGGACGACATGGTGGCCCAGGTCGAGGAGCAGCTCCTGCTCAGCGGCCGGTGTGCCGCGGGTGACCGGGTCGTCATCGTCGCCGGCTCGCCGCCCGGTGTCCCGGGCTCGCTGAACACCCTGCGGATCCACACCCTGCCCGAGGCCCGCTGACCGGCGAGGCCCGCTGACCGGCGCGGTGGTCCCGACCGGCGTCCCGGGCCGACGCTCGTCGGGCCGTCAGTCGTCCGCCGGTCTGGTGGCACGTCCGGTGGCGGCCGCACCGTAGCGTGCGGCCAGGGCCGCACCGCCGAGGTGCCCGCCGGCCTCCGCGTCGGCCGGGTGGGTCGCCCCGAACCGGGGCGTGCCGAAGGCGCTCACCACCCGGACGACGAACCCGGCCAGCGCCTGGCGGGTGGCCGCCGGCGCCGCCAGGTCCGAGCAGGATCCCCGGGCCAGGCAGCCGGTGTCGATCGACGCTGAGTCGACGACGCCCGCGCCCGAGGGCGCCGCGTAGTACGTCGCGGTGGTGTCGATCCAGTCGCGACCGCGCAGCGTGGTGCCCCTGGCCAGCACCTGGACGGCGGGTGGCCCGGTCGGCGTCGTCGCGTCGACCTCGCCGGAGGCCGCCGCCCGGAGCGGGGTCCCGCCGGTCCAGCCGGTCCACGCCGGGGGGTCGAGGGGCAGCACCGGGCCGGCCACGCCGAGCCCGCGGTACTGCGCGCCGATGAGCAGTGCCTCGGGTCGGCCCAGGGGCGCGTCCCGCCAGCGGATCGTGACGTCGTCCGGGGTGGCCAGCCGGGCCGGGTCCTCGGCGAGCACCCGGTACAGCCGGACGCCCTGCGGGGTGCCGTCCGCCCCCCGGACGAGCAGCACGTGCCAGTAGAGCTGATTCGCGCCGAGGAAGGCCAGGTTCGTGCCCGCGTTCCGGACGGCCTCGAGGGTGTCGTAGAGGCGGGTCGTGGCGTACTCCGCATGCGATCCGACGACCACCTCGGCGCGTCCGGCGAGCAGGCTGGGGGAGGCGTCGACGTCGGTGTCCGTCAGGTAGTCGACGTCCACGCCGGCTGCCTCGACCGCCTGGACCAGCGGCACGGTGTATTCCGCGACCTGGTGCTGCCCGGCGTCCACCAGCGGGCGGGCGAGTGCGACCACGCGGGCCCGGCGCTGGACGGCGGCCGCTACCGGTCCGGTCACGGCCCGGTAGAGGCTCGCCCCGCCGTAGGGGTTGTACGCCGCCCAGGTGAGGGTGGGGACCACGTACGCCGCCGGTGCGCGGCCGGCGGCCACGGCCGGACCCCGCACGGTGAGCGGCACCCAGCCGGTGAGGCCCGGTCGGTGGAGGGAGCGGACCTGGAGCAGGTACAGGCCGGGCAGCCAGGAGACCGTGATCGTGATCTCGGTCGACGGGTGCCAGCCGGGTCCCGCGCCGACCGTGGTCGCGCCGGGCGGCACCGGTTGCGGTGCGGCCGTGAACGCGGGGGAGGTCCAGGTGACGCGGGCTCCGGCACCGCCGTAGGAGCCGACGCGCCACGCGTGCACGGTGTACTCGTCCCGCGGGCCGCTCACGGCGATCCCCACGGTGTCGCCGCATCCGGCCGAGGACCGGGTGGCGGTGACCCCGACGGTGTCCGACCCCGGCAGACCGCCGTCCGCCACCGAGAGCGGGGTGCCGGGGCGGCGGTTCTCCACCGCCAGCCAGCCCGGAGTCACGGCCGGCGAGCAGGGGCCGTTCAGCACCGGGCGGGGCAGGTCGGCGGGCAGTGTGCGGGCGATGCTCGCCTGCCAGGCGGACGCCGCCTGAACGGTGGCCGGCCGGGCCGCCGCGACCGTCGTCCCCGGCGGGCCGGTCGGGCCCGGCGCGCCCGGGCCGTCGGGCCGGGTGCTTGCCGACAGCGCCGGCCCGCGATCCGCGGGCCCGGGGCCCGTCGCCCCCGCCGTCGGCGAGGCGCCGAGGCCGGGGGGCGCGGAGGCGGACGACGTCAGCACCGCCGCCGCGATGCCGATCAGGACGACGCCGCGGCGACGGCTGCCCGCTCGAAACCGTTGACCCACCCCCAGGACTATGGCATGCCTCATCCGGTCGGCGGAGGCGACCGGACGCCCAACCCGTCGACCGCCGGCCCGTCCGCGGGAACGGCGCTCTACGTGATCTGCTGGCCCTGTCCGAGCTGAGCAACTCCGCTGCTGACCGACTCCGGCCTCGACCCAAGGATCTGACCGCGATGCCCCTGAGCACCGGACCATCGAACCTGCCCGCCGTGCCGGAGGAGATCCGCGACTTCGCCCGGCAGGTCGACATCGACGCCGCCCGGCTCTACTCGATCCCCATGACCGCCCGGTTCCGTGGCATCGCCGTCCGGGAAGGGCTGCTCCTGCGGGGGCCGGCCGGGTGGGGGGAGTTCTGCCCGTTCGCCGACTACGACGACGAGGTCTCCGCCGGGTGGCTGCTGACCGCTCTGGAGGCTGCCGTCCTCGGCTGGCCCGCACCGGTCCGGGACCAGATCCCGATCAACGCCACGGTCCCGGCCGTCGACCCACCACGGGCGCACGCCGTCGTGACCGCGTCCGGCTGTGCCACGGCGAAGGTCAAGGTCGCCGACCACCCGGGCTCGCTCGCGGAAGACCTGGCCCGGCTGGAGGCGGTCCGGGACGCCCTCGGCCCGACCGGCGTCGTCCGGGTCGACGCGAACGGCGTCTGGGACGTCGGCACCGCCATCGCCCAGATCGCCGCGATGGACGCCGCAGCCGGGGGACTGCAGTACGTCGAGCAACCCTGCCGCACCATCGAGGAACTGGCCGCCGTCCGACGCCGCGTCAGCGTCCCGATCGCCGCTGACGAGTCGATCCGCCGGGCCGAGGACCCGATGCGGGTCGCCGTCGCCGGGGCCGCCGACATCGCCGTCATCAAGTGCACCCCGCTGGGCGGCGTCCGCCGTGCGCTGGCGGTCGCAGAAGCGGCCGGTCTGCCCTGCGTGATCTCCTCCGCGCTGGAGACCAGCGTCGGACTCGCCGCCCAACTCGCCCTCGCCGGAGCCCTCCCACGACTGGATCATGCCTGCGGCCTGGGGACGCTGTCGCTGCTGCGGGGGGACACCGTGTCCGGCGTGGTGTCCCTGGTCCCGCGCTCCGGTCTCCTCCCCGTACTGCCCGGTCCACCGGATCCGGACCCGGAACTCCTCGACCGCTACGACCAGAGGGATCCCGAGCGACGGGCCTGGTGGACCGACCGCTTGCGCCGCACCTTGAAGATCCTCATCGGTGCCTGACCGCGCGCGAGAACCAGACGATGGACGACGCGATCTCCGGCCCAAAGGATCATCCGCCTGACCGACGACGGGACCGTCACGCCCGTCGTCACGATGCCTACCGAGAGGTCGGTCAACGCTACGAAGCGCAACGAACCGGCGGCCCTGGCCGCCGGTTCGCACCATGCCGCGGAGGGTGCCGGGTGCGGGACTCGAACCCGCATGCCTCTCGGCGGCGCATTTTGAGTGCGCTGTGTCTGCCGATTCCACCAACCCGGCGCAGGAGCGACTGTAGCGGGTCCGGCGAGGCCTCGTCGTGGTCGGGTCCACCGGAGGGCAGTGCTCCCGGCGTCCCCGACGCGCGGTCCGGCGACGGGAGTCACTACGCTGGGTCTCGTGACCGATCGGGAGACCGCGACGACCCCGGCCCGCCGCGTCGTCGTCGCCGAGGACGAGGCCCTCATCCGCCTCGACATCGTCGAGATGCTGAGCGACGCGGGGTACGAGGTCGTGGGGGAGGCCGGCGACGGCGAGGAGGCCGTCCGGCTGGCCGAGGAACACCGGCCCGACCTTGTCGTGATGGACATCAAGATGCCCGTTCTCGACGGGATCTCGGCAGCCGAGCGGATCGCCGGTGGGCGGATCGCGCCGGTGGTCCTGCTGACCGCCTTCTCCCAGCGGGAACTCGTCGAGCGAGCCCGGGACGCCGGGGCGATGGCCTACGTGGTGAAGCCGTTCTCGGCCGCCGACCTGCTGCCCGCGCTGGAGATCGCGCTCAGCCGGCACGCGGAGATCGCGGCGTTGGAGGCCGAGGTCGCGAACCTGGCGGACCGGTTCGAGACGCGCAAGCAGGTCGACCGGGCGAAAGGCTTGCTGCAGGCGAAGTTCAAGATGACCGAGCCCGAGGCCTTCCGGTGGATCCAGAAGACCTCGATGGACAAGCGGCTGACCATGCGTGAGGTGGCCAACGCCATCATCGCCTCCGCCGCCGACTCCCCGTCCGGCGCCAAGCAGCCGTCGTCCGGGAGTTGACCGCTCGGCCGCGTGCTCCCGGACGCGCGGCGCCACACCCCCGCAACGGCCCGTGACTCCGAGGCCCTCCCAGGCTCAGGGCCTTGGCGTTCTCGCACGGCCGGGCGAGGCAGGTGTCGGGGCTGGTGGTTCCGCACTGGCACCCACGGCGCGCCGCCCACCAGCCTCCCTCCCACCCGCGACAACCGAAGGCCCTCCTTCCAGGCCGCGCCGGTTGTCGGCGTGGTCGTTCTTGCGTGCGCCCGGTTTCACTCTGAGTAGCGAAACAAAACTGTGTCACGGTGGAAACGTTCCGGCAGTTTGAATGCAAACTTGCATGCGATGCTGTGCGTCAAGGGGATCCGGCGTATCCGAATCGTTGCGCAGCCGAGGCCGGGCCGGGTTCGAGATCGATCCATGGGCGCTCACGCCGGTGGTAGTTTCGCGTCCGGTCGGTGCCGGGACAGCAGGTCCAGGCGCACTCCTAAGACGTGGGAAGAGGTAGACATGGCGAAGCCGATTCGGGTCGTGGCACTCGTCGCCGTGGCGACTTTGGGCCTGGCCGCGTGCGGCGGGAGCTCCAGCGGGGGCGGTTCGGGCGGTGGTGGCGGCAAGACGCTGATCATCTCGACGGACCTCCCGCTGCAGGGGCCGTCCAAGGACGCCTCAGAGTCGACGAACAACGCGATCGACCTCTACCTGAGCCAAATCGGGTACAAGGCCGGCAATTACACGATCAAGCTGCAGAAGTACGACGACTCCACGGCCGCCGCCGCCAAGTGGGACAGCGGCCAGTGCTCGACGAACGCGACCGCTCACGTCAAGAACAAGGACGAGGTCGCGGTCATGGGCACCTACAACTCCGGGTGCGCCAAGATCGAGGTCCCCATCCTCGACCAGGACCCGAGCGGCCCGCTGTTGATGGTCTCGCACGCGAACACCAACCCTGGCCTCACCAAGGCCTGGGAGGCCGGTGAGCCGGAGAAGTACTACCCCAAGGGCAGCCGCAACTACGCCCGCGTGGTGACCACGGACGACGTCCAGGGCACCGCGGCCGCGACCTTCATGTCGAAGGACCTCGGTATCAAGAAGCTGTACGTGCTCAACGACAACGAGACGTACGGGCAGGGTGTCGCCAAGCAGGTGGCTGCCGAGTCCGCCAAGGCCGGGATCACGGTGATCGCGAACGAGGCGTGGGACGCCAAGGCGACGAACTACACCGCGCTGTTCCAGAAGATCAAGGCGGCCGGGGCCGACGCGGTCTACCTGGCCGGAGTCTTCGACAACGGCGGTGGCCAGCTCATCAAGGACAAGGTCTCGGTGCTCGGTGACAACACCGCGGTCAAGCTGCTCGGCCCGGACGGGTTCACCGGGTACCCGGAGATGGTGAAGATGCCCGAGTCCCAGGGGATGTACCTGACGTTCCCCGGCCTCTCCACCGACCAGCTGCGCGCCAAGGGCGGCCCGGGCGCCAAGCTGCTGGACGCGTACAAGACGAAGTACGGTAGCGACCCGGCGTCCAGCTATGCGCTCTACGGCGTCGCCGCCGTCCAGGTCATCATTGAGGCGATCAAGAAGTCCGACGGCACCCGGAAGAGTGTCACCAACGCCGTCCTCGGCGGCAGCGGGGTGACCGTCAGCGCGGCCGACTCGGTGCTCGGCAAGGAGACGGTGATCGACCCCAAGACGGGGGACGTCAACGTCAAGGACATCACCGTTGAGGTCGTCAAGGGCAACGCCGAGACCTTCCTCAAGGCCGTCGCGGTCGAGTGACCACGGCCGCTGACCACGGGGTCAGCGCCGGCCCCCGCCCGGAGCGGGCCGGTAGGCGGTGGTACCGGCAGCCACGGTTCGCCGAGCAGCACGACAACCAGGCACGGCGAGCAGCACGACACGAGGCAAGGAGTCGAGTCCACATCGACGACCTCGTCGGGGGAGGGCAGGGCTTCCTCGGCGAGGTCGCCAATCTCTTCCGGAAGGTGTGCCTGTGAGTCAGACAGCCGTGGAAGCCGGCCAGACCAGATCGTTCAGAGCCCTGCGCGATCACGCCGAAAGTGGTCTCGGTCTGGCGCTCGTCGCCGTTGCGATCCTGTATCTGTTGTACAAGGCCGTCGCGTCGCCGGCGCGATTCTTCGACGCCTTCCTCAACGGTGTCAACAACGGTTCGCTGTACGCCTTGATCGCCCTGGGGTACACGCTCGTCTACGGCATCATCGAGCTGATTAACTTCAGCCACGGGGACCTGTTCATGCTCGCCAGCGTGCTGGCGGCCTTCGTCGTCGTCACGGTTTTCGGGGTCACCACCGCCTCGGTCGGCGGCGTGCTGCTCGTCCTGGTCGGCCTGGTCATCGTGATGGTCGCCGCGGCGAGCCTGAACGTCACCGCCGAGCGACTTGCCTACCGGCGGCTGAGACGGGCACCGAAACTGGCGCCGCTGATCACCGCCGTCGGCCTGAGCTTCGTGTACCAGTGGGGCGGGCTGCGCTCGAACGGCTCCGGGCAGAAGACCTGGAACGGAATCTTCGGTGACCGGGGGTTCAGCGTCGGCGGCGTGAAGATCTCGTGGGCGACCGTCGTCGTCATTTCGGTGACCATTCCGCTGCTCCTCGTGCTCACCTGGATCGTCCAGAAGACCCGGCAGGGCAAGGCCATGCGCGCCACCGCGCAGGACCAGGACGCCGCCCGGCTGATGGGCATCGACGTCGACCGCACCATCGCGTTCACCTTCGGCCTCGGCGGAGCGATGGCCGGTGCGGCGGGTGTTCTGTGGGTCGAGTCGATCGGGGACACCCGCTGGGACGCCGGGTTCCGGCTCGGGCTGTACGCGTTCACCGCTGCGGTGCTCGGCGGTATCGGCCGCCTCGACGGCGCCGTCCTCGGCGGCTTCCTGATCGGCATCGTGCAGAGCGTGAACGACGCCGGGGTGCTGCCCTTCGGGCAGAAGTGGTCCCAGACGGTGGTCTTCACCATTCTGATCCTCCTGATGGTCTTCAAGCCCGAGGGCATCCTGGGCAGGCCGACGACGGAGAAGGTGTGACCATGGCCTCCGTGACCTCCGCCACGCCGGCTCCCGGCACGACGAGCAGGAACCGGCTTGCCGGCAAGGGCTGGCCGATCGGTTTCGGGATCGCCGTGCTCCTCGTGTTCAGCCTCTTCGAGTGGATCCTGCCGAACATGTCCGGGGCGTTGCCGGACTTCTTCGAGCGCTGGTTGCCGCTCACCGTCGTCAACCAGTGTCTCATCTGGGCGATCATGGCTATCGGCCTGAACATCGTCGTCGGCTACGCCGGCCTGCTGGACCTGGGGTACGTGGCCTTCTGGGCGATCGGCGGATACACCGCCGGTTGGTTCATGTCCGGGTTCTTCACCCAGGTGAAGGTGAACGTCTTCGGGCACCCCGCCGTCGGCCAGGCCTCGGGGTTCCACATCAACTTCTGGTTCGTCCTGGTGATCGCGGCGGCGCACTGCGCCCTGTGGGGTGTCCTGATCGGGGCGCCGACCCTGCGCCTGAAGAGCGACTACCTGGCCCTGGTGACCCTGGGTTTCGGTGAGATCATCCCGGAGTTCTTCAAGAACGCGGACGACCTCGACCTCCCGTGGGCCCACCACTTCGACCTCTCGCACGGCACCCGGGGCATCACTCCCATCGACGCCATCCCCACCGGCGTCTTCCACTACCTGTCGTCCGGGGTGCTGCAGATCCCGGCGGAGCTCGGCCCGTTCGACGACGCGCTGAAGTTCCTGGTCTACTCCCTGGTCGCCGCCTTCGCGATCTTCGTCTCGCTGCGGATCCGCGAGGGCAGGTTGGGCCGGGCGTGGCTGGCGATCCGCGAGGACGAGCTGGCCGCGAGCATGATGGGCGTCCCGCTGATGCGCACCAAGCTGGCCGCCTACGCCGTCGGCGCCGCGATCGGCGGGATCGGCGGGGTCTGCTACACGAGCGCGGTCGGCGGGGTGGCGGCCGAGGACTTCGCCTTCTCGTCGTCCATCATCCTGCTCGCGATGGTCGTGCTGGGCGGGATGGGGAACGTCTGGGGGGTCCTGACCGGTGCTCTCGTGCTGCAGTGGATCAACGGCAACGGGTTGAAGGAGCTCGGTAACACGATCACCAGCGTGACCGGGCACGACATCAACTTCCCGTCGTACAACTTCCTCATCTTCGGGGCGATCCTGATCCTGATGATGCTGTTCCGCCGGGAGGGACTGCTGCCGGAGACCCGCACGCGGCAGGTGCTGCGGGAGCCCGAGCGCGGGGAACTGGAGTCCGTGGGCGCCGACCTGGAGGGCGAGCCGGTATGAGCGTCACGACGGATCAGAGACTGAGTCTGGCGGCGGTGAACATCACCATCACGTTCGGCGGTCTGACCGCGGTCAGTGACGTCACCTTCACCATCCCCGAGCGCGGGATCGTCAGCCTGATCGGGCCGAACGGTGCCGGCAAGACCACGTTCTTCAACGTGCTCACCGGGCTGTACCGGCCTACGAGTGGTCGGGTCGTCCTCGGTGACCGGGAGGTCACCGGGATGCCCCCGCACAAGATTGCCTCGCTGGGGCTGGCCCGGACGTTCCAGAACATCCGCTTGTTCAACCTGATGACGGCGGAGGAGAACGTTCTGGTCGCGATGCACTCGCACATGCGGTCGGGGATCTTCCGGACCGTGTTGCGGACGTCGTTCCAGCGGCGGGAGGAGCGGGAGTGTCGCGAGCACGCCCGCGAGTTGCTCGACTTCGTGGGGATCGGGCCCGTCGCCGACGAGTACGCCCGCAACCTGTCCTACGGCGACCAACGGCGGCTGGAGGTCGCCAGGGCGCTCGCGCTGCGCCCCAGGGTCCTGCTCCTGGACGAGCCGACCGCGGGGATGAACCCGCAGGAGTCGGCCCGGTTCGTGGACTTCGTGCACCGGGTGCGGGACGAGCGGGGGGTGTCGATCCTGCTGATCGAGCACGACATGAGCGTGGTGATGCGCGTCAGCGAGCGGGTGACCGTGCTCGACCGCGGCGAGAAGATCGCCGAGGGCCTCCCGGACGACATCAAGGCCGACGAACGGGTGGTCGAGGCGTACCTCGGCAAGACGGGAACCCACGGCTACGGGGAGGACGCGTGACGACGGCGGCGAGCGAGCCGGTGGCGGCGTCGAGCCGCTCCGGCCCGGAGATGCTGGGTATCCGGGACCTGTACGTGTACTACGGCAACATCGCCGCGCTGAAGGGCATGACCCTCAGCGTCCGGACCGGTGAGATCGTCACCCTGATCGGGTCGAACGGCGCCGGCAAGTCGACGACGCTGCGGACGATCTCCGGGCTGATCCGGCCGCGCTCGGGCGACGTGGTCTTCCAGGGGACGTCGATCACGTCGATTCCGGGGCACAAGATCGTCGAGTCGGGGATCTGCCACTCACCGGAGGGGCGGCGCATCTTCCCCCGGATGACGGTGCTGGAGAACCTCGAGCTGGGGGCCTTCCTGCGCAAGGACCACCGCGCGATCCAGCAGGACCTGGACCGGGTTCTGGCGTTGTTCCCACGGCTCAAGGAGCGCGTCAGCCAGAAGGCGGGCACGATGTCCGGCGGTGAGCAGCAGATGCTCGCCGTCGGTCGGGCCCTGATGGGTGAGCCCAAGCTCCTGCTGCTCGACGAGCCGTCGATGGGGTTGGCCCCGGTCCTGGTCGACCTGATCTTCGACACCATCCAGACGATCCGCAGCCAGGGTACGACGGTCCTGCTCGTGGAGCAGAACGCTCTGGCCGCCTTGCGGATCGCGGACTACGCCTACGTCCTGGAGTCCGGGTCCCTCAAACTGCAGGGCCCGGCCCGGGAGCTGGCCAGGGACGAGGAGGTCGTCCGCGCCTACCTGGGCGGCTGAGACCGGCCGGACGGCGGTGCCGTGATCCCCGCACCCGGGTTCGGGTGCGCGGATCGCTCGGGTGCGGGGATCCCGGCGTCCTGGCGTCGCGGTGTGCCGTTGGCGAGGCGGCGTGCCGTTGGCGAGGCGGACCTCGCATGTCACGGCGTGTCGTAGCGTGTTGCCGAGCGCTCGCCGGGTACCTGCACGTGCATCCGGGCGTGAATCTGCAACCCCCTACCGGCTGCCGCCGGGCAGGTCGTACTCTCGCAGATGCCGACCGGGGGAGGGTCTTTCCGTACCGCGGCACCCCGCCGCGATGGGTTCCAGGAGGCTCGGGTGCCACGTCCACCGGTCGAAGCGCGCAGAGCCACCCCCGCCGACGTCGACGATCTGGTCCTGCTCTGGTCGCTGGCGCGGGAGGAGGTCGGCCGCCAAGGGCGCCCGCTCTCCCAGCCACCGCTGGAGCAGTTCCGGGTGCGCCTGCTCGAGGCGCTCACCGGGTCCGACGCGATCGTGCTGCTCGGTCGCTGCGAGGGCGCCGCGGCCGGGTTCGCCGTGCTGCGCCTGTCCACGGCCCTGTTGTCGGACCCGGGGGGGCTCCATGTCGACCAACTCTTCGTGCTGCCGGCGATGCGGCGTCGCGGCGTCGCCCGCGCCCTGCTGCTGCTCACCGCATCGATCGCCGAGCGACACGGCGTTGAGCAGGTACTGGCCGGGGCGCCGCAGGGTGCGCGAGAGGCGCACCGGTTCCTGGCCCGCCTCGGCTTCTCCCCGCTCTCCCTCCGGAGAGTCGTCGGGACGACGGCCCTGCGCCGCCGCCTCGCCGGCGAGGGCCAGCGGCGTGGGCTGGAGGAGCTGCTCTCCCGGCGGCGTTCGCTGCGCGCCCGCTCGCTCCGGGCCGGGTGGGGACGGCAGGAGCCGATCGAGCCGCTGGACGACGACGGATCTCTCGACGAGCCCCCCC
>DATDMG010000140.1:0-6364 GCA_036518955.1 Kineosporiaceae bacterium
CCAGCGCGAGCAAGCCCCAGGAGAGCCGGGCCGCACCGCGCTCACGCTCCGTGATCAGGACCGCCCGGCCCCAGAACTCCGGCTTGCGCCAGCCCACCGCCCAGCCGAGGCGCGCCTGCACCGGGGTGATCCGCAGAGTGAGCTCGTGACCGTGCAGCGGATAGCCCATCTCGGTCCGCAACGTGTCCCGGGCACCCAGGCCGGCCGGGACGCCGCCCCGCGCGATGACCCTTGCGAGCAGAGCGTCCCAGAGCGCCGGAGCCGCCGCGGCCGACGGCACCAGTTCGTAGCCCCGCTCACCGGTGTATCCCGTGCGGCAGACGACGACCGGCTGGCCGGCCCACTGCGTGTCGACGAAGCTCAGGTACTCGTGGCCGTGCGGAAGGCCGAGGTCCGCAAGGACGTCGTCCGAGCGTGGTCCCTGCACGGCGAGCACGCCGAGGTCGGCGTGCTCGTCCGTGACGGTCACCGCCGGCGGCGCCGCGGCAGCCAGCCGGCGGCCGACCTCCGCGGAGTTCGCGGCGTTCGGGACCAACAGGACGTCGTCGTCGGCCCGAAGGTAGGCTATGAGATCGTCGACGACCCCACCCGTGGCGTCGTCCAGGCAAAGGGTGTACTGCGCCCGGCCCGGCGAGATCCGGCCGAGGGAGTTGCTCAGGGTCGCATCCACGAAGGCCGCCGCCCCGGGCCCACGGATCGACAGCTTGCCCAGGTGACTGACGTCGAACAGTCCGACCTCCGAGCGGACCGCCTCGTGCTCCCTGAGCACCCCGCCGCCGGGGTACTCGATCGGCATCTCCCAACCGCCGAAATCGGCCAGCTTCGCTCCCAGTGCGACGTGCCGCTCGTAGAGGGGGGTGTGCCGTGGGCCGCTGGGGGGCGTGCTCTCCCCCGCCTGCCGGGTTGGGGTCATGGCGGCAACCTATCCCGACCGCGCTGGCGCGGAGTGGACAGCCCGGCAGCGCGCGTCGTCCACGGCACATCGCGCGCCCCCCGTCGGGTGACGTGCGGTGGCTGGCTACCATCTGCGCGTGGCCTCCCTCACCCTGTCCGCCAAGTCTCTGGCCTCGGTCAAGGCCGACGCCGTCGTCGTCGCCGTCGCATCCGGGGGCGGCACGGCCGGGCCGCGGCTGCTGGGCGCACGGGACCTGCCGGACGGGCTGCGCACGAGCCTGCAATCGGCCCTGCGCCCGCTCGGGATCACCGGCGCGGCCGACTCGGTGCACCGGGTGCCGAGCGGTGGGGCGATCGCCGCACCGGTCATCGCCCTCACCGGTGTCGGGCCGGTCCGCGGAGACGACGACGTACCGGCGGAGGCGCTGCGCCGGGCCGCCGGAGCGGCCGCTCGCTCGCTCACCGGGCTGAGCACCGTCTCGTTCGCGCTGCCGGCATCCGACGCCACGGCCCTCGGGGCCATCGCCGAGGGCGCCCTGCTCGGCGCCTACACCTTCGCCCGCTACCGGGTCACCTCCGCCGCGCCGGCCACGGAGCCGGTCCGTTCCGTCATCCTGCTGACAGCCTCCGCCCGCAGCGCTGACGTCAGGAAGGCCGTGGCGCGGGCTGAGATCATCGCCGACGCCGTGAACGCGGCTCGCGACCTGGTCAACACGGCACCGGCCGACCTCTACCCGACCGCCCTGGCCGAGGCGGCCGTGGCCGCGGTCGCCGACCTGCCCGTCTCGGCGACGGTGCTGGACGAGCGGAAGCTCCAACGCGGGGGGTACGGCGGCCTGCTCGGGGTCGGCAAGGGGTCGGCCCGCTCTCCCCGCCTCGTCCGCCTCGACTACTCGCCGGCGGGAGCACGAGCCCACCTGGCGTTCGTCGGCAAGGGCATCACGTTCGACTCCGGCGGCCTGTCGATCAAGCCAGCCGCCGGGATGGAGACGATGAAGAGCGACATGTCGGGCGCCGCGGCGGTCATGCAGACCGTGGTGGCGGTGGCACGGCTCGGCCTTCAGGTTCGGGTGACCGGGTGGCTGGCGATCGCGGAGAACATGCCATCGGGGACCGCCCAGCGCCCCTCGGATGTGATCACCATCCGCGGCGGCCGCACCGTCGAGGTGCTGAACACCGACGCCGAAGGGCGCCTCGTCCTCGCCGACGCCATCGTCGCGGCGGGCGAGGAGGATCCTGACGTCATCATCGACGTGGCCACGCTGACCGGCGCCCAGATGGTCGCGCTCGGGAACCGGGTCTCGGCGATCATGGCGAACGACGACGGGCTTCGCGGCCGCCTCCATCGCGTCGCGGACCGGGCAGGCGAGCAGTTCTGGCCGATGCCGTTGCCGCCGGAGCTGCGCTCGTCGCTGGACTCGAGCGTGGCCGACATCGCGAACATGGGCGAGCGACTCGGCGGGATGCTTGTGGCCGGGCTCTTCCTCGCCGAGTTCGTGCCGGAGCGCGCTGCGCGGGTGGGCGGCAACGAGCAGGCCAAGGTGCCCTGGGCCCACCTGGACATCGCCGGGCCGGCCTTCAACACCGGAGCCGGGCACGGCTACACTCCGACCGGTGGGACCGGCGTGTCCGTGCGGACACTGCTCGCGTTCGTCGAGGACGTCGCGACCGATGGGCTGGCCCGGAGCTGACCCGACCACGAGGGGCGGCCCGTCCTGATCTCAGGAGGGGTCGATCCGCCCGCGCTCCTGCTCGCCCCGCCGGACACTCGCGTTCCACTCCCGCATGCGGCCCGGATAGCCGACCAGCCGGGCGTCGTAGACCGGAATCCCGAGGTCGCGGACCAGAGCGTCGTCGATGACCCGGCGACGGGTCCACTCACCGGACGCCGCCACGAGCACCACCGTCGGAGGCAGAACGGCTGTCGCCGGTTCGATGTAGGCCTCCACACCTGCTCGGGTCCGCACGAACTCCCGCAGGTGATGGCGGACGGCCCGAGCCTCCTCCGTGCGCCGTCCGCGCTCCGATGCGGCAGCGCGGACCGCAGCAGGGCGGATGCGGTCGAACAGTCCCATCGATCCCTCCAGCCGGGCCCGACCCCGAGGCCTTCGATAGCGGCTCCGCCGGAACGACGTCCAACCGTGGCAGGTTGTTCCCGGCCTCCGGTTCGTCGGTGATGCGCCGCGGTGAACCCGTTCGTCGCGATGTGAGGCCCACCTGCCCTCGGGGTGGGACACCTCACCGTGCACCGGCTCCCACCTGGCGTGTCAAGGGGCGGAGGTAGTGAAAGGATGATGCCCCGGTACCGACACAACGCAGTCGCGAGGGAGCACAGGTGTCCGAAGCCGCCACGGGCCAGGTCCACGACGTCGTCGTTCTCGGGGGTGGCAGTGGAGGGTACGCCACCGCGCTGCGCGCCGCCGAACTGGGGCTGTCGGTAGCCCTCGTCGAGCGGGACAAACTGGGGGGCACCTGCCTGCACCGAGGATGCATCCCGACCAAGGCCCTGTTGCACGCCGCCGAGGTGGCCGATTCCGCGCGGGAGAGCGAACAGTTCGGCGTCCGGGCGACGTTCGAGTCCATCGACATGGCGGGAGTCAACAAGTACAAGGACGGCGTGGTCGGGCGGCTGCACAAAGGCCTGCAGGGCCTGGTGAAGGGCCGGAACATCACCTACGTCGAGGCGGCCGGCCGGCTCGTGGCCGCCGATGCGGTGGAAGCCGGCGGGCAGCGGCTGAACGGTCGCCACATCGTCCTCGGCACCGGCTCCTCCGCCCGCTCGCTGCCGGGTCTGGACATCGGCGGGCGCATCCTCACCAGCGACCAGGCGCTGCAACTCGATCACGTGCCGCAACGCGTCGTCGTCCTGGGCGGTGGCGTGATCGGCGTCGAGTTCGCCAGCGTCTGGCGTTCCTTCGGGGCCGAGGTGACGATCGTGGAGGCCCTCGCCCGGCTGGTGCCCGCCGAGGACGAGTCGTGCTCCACGGCCCTGGAGCGCGCGTTCCGCAGGCGAAGGATTCACTTCAAGACCGGCGTCCGGTTCGCCGGGGCGTCGCAAACCGAGGACGCGGTGACCGTGTCGCTCGAGTCCGGTGAACGGCTCGAGGCGGACCTTCTGCTGGTCGCGGTCGGCCGCGGCCCGAACACCACCGGATTCGGGTACGAGGAGGTCGGCGTCCGGATGGAGCGCGGCTTCGTAGTAACGGACGAGCGGCTGCGGACCAGCGTTCCGGGGGTCTACGCCGTCGGTGACATCGTGCCTGGCCTGCAACTGGCGCACCGCGGGTTCCAGCAGGGGATCTTCGTTGCCGAGGACATCGCGGGCCTGAGCCCCGCCCCGATCGACGAGACAGGCATCCCGCGGGTCACGTACTGCGATCCGGAGGTCGCATCGGTCGGCCTCACCGAGGCACAGGCCAGGGAGAAGTTCGGCGCCGACGCGGTGACGACGTACGAGTACAACCTCGGCGGGAACGGAAAGAGCCAGATCCTCGCGACGACCGGCTTTGTGAAGCTGGTCCGGCGCGTCGACGGACCGGTGATCGGTGTCCACATGGTCGGCGCGAGGATGGGCGAGCAGATCGGCGAGGCACAGCTCATCGTGAACTGGGAGGCCTTCTCGGAGGAGGTCGCCCAACTGGTGCACGCACACCCCACCCAGAACGAGGCGCTCGGCGAGGCCCATCTGGCGCTGGCCGGCAAGCCTTTGCACACCCACGCCTGACCCACGCGACAGACTTACCCGCATCCCGGCGCGGCGCCGGAACGAGCGCGACGAAGGAGAATGCAGACACATGTCTGACTCCGTGCAGATGCCGGCCCTCGGCGAGAGCGTGAGCGAGGGCACGGTCACCCGCTGGCTGAAGCAGGTGGGAGACCGGGTAGAGCTCGACGAACCCCTGCTCGAGGTCTCGACCGACAAGGTCGACACCGAGATCCCTTCGCCCGTCGCCGGCGTCCTCGAGAAGATCCTCGTCGGCGAGGACGAGACCGTCTCCGTCGGCACCGAACTGGCCGTGATCGGCAACGGCACACCCGGCAGCTCGGCGCCGGCGGACGCCGCTCGGAGCGAGAGCCCCGTGCCCGCCGCTGAGTCAGCCCCCGAACCGGCCTCCCCTTCCTCGCCAGCGGCCGCGCCTTCACCAGCAACCACGCCATCGCCAGCGGCCACCCCCGCTGCCGCTCCGGTTGCCGCCGCGGACGGTCCGCCGCCCGAAGCGCCCTCCACGGATGCCGAACGCCCCGCCGCCGCGACGCACGCTGAGGCCGCAACCTCCGCCGAGGGGGCACGGGTCCAGATGCCTGCCCTCGGGGAGAGCGTCTCCGAGGGGACGGTGACGCGCTGGCTGAAGAAGGAGGGTGACAGCGTCGAGGTCGACGAGCCGTTGCTCGAGGTCTCGACGGACAAGGTGGACACGGAGATCCCCTCTCCTGTGGCGGGTGTGATCCAGAAGATCCTGGTCGGCGAGGACGAAACGGTGGCCGTTGGCGCCGACCTGGTGGTCGTGGGAGAAGCTGGCGCCGGCTCACCGGCGCTCGTGGCCGAGTCCGCCCCGACTCTGCGGGCGCCTGCTCCGGTGCCCGCTTCGTCACCGCCCCCACCTCCACAGGCTCCCGCATCGCCGCCGGCTCCCGCGGCCGCTCCGACAGCGCCGGTACCACCCGCACCCCGGGCCGCTCCGGCGCCCGCTCCGCCTCAGCCGATCGCGCCGACGGCCCAGGCCCCGGCGCAGACCGTGCCGACGGCCCGAGCAGCGTCGCCGGCCAACCTGACGGTGTATGTGACCCCACTCGTACGCCGACTGGCCGCGGACAACGACATCGATCTATCCACAGTGACCGGGACCGGCGTCGGCGGGCGGATCCGGAAGCAGGACGTGCTTGACGCGGCCGAAGCGAAGGCTGCCGAGGCCCGCCGTCAGGCCGAGGCCAGCCGTCAGGCCGAGGCCACAATCCCGAGGGCCGCACCGACAACTGTGTCGGTGCTCCGCGGGACGACAGTTCCGATGTCCCGGCTCCGTAAGGTGATCGCCAAGCGGATGGTCGAGTCACTGCAGGTGTCCGCGCAGCTGACGACGGTCGTCGAGGTGGACATCACCCGGATCGCCAAGCTTCGGGCCCGGGCCAAGGCTGAGTTCGAGGCCCGCGAAGGGGTGAAGCTCTCCTTCCTGCCGTTCCTGGCGCTGGCAGCGGTCGAGGCCCTCAAGCAGTACCCCGTGGTCAACGCGAGCATTGACGGCGACAACATCGTCCACCACGCCGAGGAGAACCTCGGCATCGCGGTGGACACCGATCGCGGTCTCCTGGTCCCGGTCATCCACGGCGCCGGGGATCTCAACATCGCAGGTCTGGCACGCAAGATTACGGATCTGGCGGAGCGCACCCGCACCAACAAGATCACACCTGACGAGATCAGCGGCGGGACCTTCACGCTGACCAACACCGGCAGCCGCGGTGCCCTGTTCGACAC
>DATDMG010000141.1:0-12714 GCA_036518955.1 Kineosporiaceae bacterium
CGCCATGATCACGGATCTGGAGCATCTCGACACCGATGAGGTCATCCTCGCCGCCTTCGCCGACGCCGGCACCGACGGGCTCACCCTCGAACAGGTCACCGCCGCCTGCCGGCCCACCGACGCCCGCCTGGTCGCGCGCCGGTTCGAGGTACTGCGCTCGTACGGGGCGATCGCGAAGGTCGTCGACCGGCCGCACGAGCGATACCACCGGGCCGCCTTCGCGCCGTACGTGATGCTGCTGTTCCTGCGCCGGATGGCCGCGCAGGGCGGCCAGGGCGAGGTGCACCAGCTGCTCACCCTGGAGGGGATCGAGGTCCGCAGCCCGGCGGCCGGGGCGGACGACGGGCGGGCCTGCGTCCACCGGCTCGTCACGGTGTTCCGGCTGATGGCCAACCAGCTCGCCGGGCTGGCGTCGGCGAGCCCGGTGGAGGAGCTCCGGGAGAACGCCGAACTGCTGTGGGGCAACCGCGGCCTGATCCACCAGGCTCGGCAGGTGCACGCGGCGGTCCTGGGCCGCTGGCCCGAGCTGGACCGCGAGTGTGCCGCGCTGCGGACCGCGCTGGCCGCCTACGGCGACGCCAGCGACGCCGCGGCGGCGCGGCTGATCGAGCAGGCCGGCGCCACCCGGGCCCTGGGCCTGCTGCCGGTCGAGACGTGGCGCACCTTCGCCCGCACCGCGGACGCCGAGCAGCTCGCCGCCGTCCTCGACGGCGTGCTCTTCGACGCGCCCGCCCCCTGGTTCGCGCCCCAGGACCTGGTCGCCGCGCTGGCGAGCAGCCCACAGCCGGCCGCGGCCCGGACACCCCCGCCGCGTCCCGCCTCGGACGCCGCCGCCGTCCCGGTCGAGCGTCCGGCCGACGACGTCGCCGAGCTGCGCACCCTGGCCGACGATCTGCTCTCCGGCCCGGGCGCTGTCCCGGTCGCGGAGCTGCTCGACGCCCCGGACGGCTGGACGGCCGCCCGCCGGGTGCTCGCCCGGCTCACCGCCGCTCACCACCACCCGGACGTCGACGCGGAGCTGGCGTGGGACGACGGCCTGCGGGTCGACCCGACCGCCGGGGTGCCGTGGGTTTCCGGCGGCGTGCTGCGCCGCCCGGACGTGAGGACCGGGGCGACCGAGGCCCCCGCCGGTGAGCGCGCCCGGTCCGGCGGCTCCGGCGAGGTGTGGTGAGCGTCGACCCGACGGCCCTGTGGTGGGCCCGGGCCCGGGCCGGGGGCCCGCTGCGGGTGCCGGCGGGCACGGTGGCGCCGGACGTGCTCCTTCGGCTCGGCGAGCCGGACGCGTCCGGGGTGTGGCTGGTCGCCGTCCCGCCGGAGCAGGGCGGCAGCGGAGCGCTCACCGAACTCGGCCTCGCCGGCCCGCTGGTGGAGCAGCCCAATGACACCGCCCGGCTGTTGGCGGCCGTCCTGAGGTGCTGCTGGAGGGACCCGACCGGTCCGGTCTGGCCGGGCGTGCCCGCGCCCTGGTCCGCGGTCACCTCGGTGTTCCGGCACTACGCCGACCGGGACGAGGGCGCCTTCCGGCGGGCGGCCGTGGCCGCCGTCCGGCGGCTGCACGGCGCGGGCTGGGTGAGCTGGGACGAGCGGGCCCGGCTGGTCCGGGTCGGCCCGCGGGTGGCGTCGTGGAGCGCGGCGGACCTGACCGTGCTGCGGGAGATGTACCGGCAGATGCCGGCGGCGGTGGGCGAGGCGGCGGTGGGCGAGGCGTCGGTGAGCGGGGCGGCGGGCAACGGCGTCCCGGACCCGGCCGAGGTCGGCGCGTGAGCGGCATCCACCCTGCCTTCGACCGGGTCCTGGGCGAGCTGCCGGACCGGCACCGCGACGAGGTGCTGGCCGCCTTCGCGGCGGTGGAGCACGCGGCGCACCCGGTCCCGGAGTCCACGTTGCTGGCGCTGCGCGACGCCACCCTGCGGGCAGCACTGCAGCGCCTGCTCGCCGGCCTGGGCCGGACCCTCGTCCAGCCGGCACCGCAGGAATGGACCAGCGGGTACCGGGACGACGTCGCGGCGGAGCTGTTGCGCTGCGACGGGCAGCGGTTGCCCGTGGTGGACCGCGCCGTGCTCGTGCTCGTGCTGGTGCACTCGGTGGCCATCCCCCGGAGTCAGGGGGCCCTCGACCGGGACTCCTGGGCCTCGGTCCACGCGACCCCGCTGGAGGAACTGCAGCGGTACTCCCAACTCCCCCGCACCGAGGTGCGCGCAGCGCTGGCCCGGCTGCGGGCCGCCGGGCTGGTCCAGCTCGTGCCGGAGCGGGGTCGCGGCTCCGGGCAGGGTGGGGCCTACCTGCCGGGCCCGCAGCTGCAACGCCTCACCCCGGCCGCACGCCGCCGGCTGCAGGAGGAGCTGGTACTGGCGGCGGCGCCCGACACGCCGTTGGCGGCGGCCGTCCGAGCCCGCCGGCCGAAGCACACCGATACCCCGCACACCGATACCCCGCACACCGAAGGGACCTCCGCCTCGTGACCGACCACGGCGTGCCGCAGGACCTCGTCGGCGGGCGGGTGCTCGTCGGCGTCCAGATGGTCGACATCTCCCGGCTCTCCGCGCACCCGGTACCGCTGACGCATCGCGGCCTCGTCACGGTGGCCGGCCAGGGCCCGAAAGACTCCAACGGCGCCGGCAAGTCCTCCTTCATCGCGGCCCTCAGCCTGCTGCACGCGGACGAGCAGTGGCGGCTGGCCGGCGGCGCGCCCGGGGCCGCGGAGCTGCTGTTCACCGCGGAGCTGGCGGCCCAGGAGAACCGCTGGGCGAACGCCGACCGCGGCTACGTGATCGGGGTGTTCGCGGACCCGGCCGCGACCACGGTCGAAGAGCTCGCCGGTGGCGCCCTGTCGGTGTGGCTGCGGATCAACCGGAAGGCACCCTACCTCAGCCTGCGCTGGACGACCGGCCTGCACGTGCCGTCCGGGACGAACGACGCCGAGCGGGCGGCCGGCGTCCACGACCTGTGGGACGCACTGCCCACCAGCAACGGCCGCGACGACATCCACGCCGGCCGGCTGGCGTCGGTCCTGTACGGCGGCCGGGTGCGGTGCGTGTCCTTCCTGTCGACCTCCGTGCGCTCCGCGCCGACGGCCAACCTGCTGGCCCAGCCCCTGAACGAGCTCAGCCCGGCGCGGATCTTCGACGCCCTCTCCACCCTCACCGGCCTGGACCGCGAGCTCGAGCAGGAGCAGGCCCTCCGCTCAGCGGAGCACAGTCGCCGCAGCGAGGTCCTCGCGGCCGAGGAGGAGCTGGCGCGTTGGCAGGCGGAGATGGTGGTCGTCGAGCAGGGCATCGCCCGCCGGGAAGCGGCCCGCGGCGTGCTCCGGGCCGCCCGCGACGCCTGGCAGTCCCGCTGCGGGCGGCACCTGCTGGACGGCGTCGCCCGCACCGAGGAGATCCGGCAGGCGCTGCGCGAGCTGGACGCCGCCCGCACCGAGCGCCGCGAACGCATCGCCGAGCTCGAGGAGCGGTCGCGCACCCTCGCGGACGACGAGGAGTTCCAGCACCGGTTCCGGGTGACCGAGGAGGCGTGGCGCGCCCGGCGCGAGCAGGAGCGCGACGTCGACACCCGAGCCCAACGGTCCCTGGAGAAGCTGGACGAGCTCGCCGCGCAGCTGCGCGAGCTCACCGAGCAGGCCCGCGGCGCGGACGGGCGCGACCAGCAGCGGGCCGGTGCCGAGCTCGACGCCGCCCGCCAGCGGCTGGAGGCCCTGCTCGCCGAGCGCGGCGCCGCGTCGGCCGAGCAGCGGCAGGCGGCCGAACAGCTCGCCGCCGCGCAGACCGGCGACGACCTGGCCGCGCAGGAGCTGGCCGCGCTGGTGGCGGCCGGGATCCCGGCGGTGGGGCTGTTCGACGTCCTCGACGTCGACGCCGCCCAGCGTGCGGTGTGGGAGCCCCGGCTGCGGCTCTACCGGTCGGCCGTCGCCGTCCGCGCCTCGGACGCCCAGGCGGCTCACAAGGCCCTGGACGGGCTGCCCGGCGCCGTCCTCGTGCTGGCCGACGAGTCGGACGCCGACGCCGCGGAGAGCGGACCGGCCGACGCCGCGGATGCCGGCGCCCGGTCGGGCGCACGGGCGGATCCGGACGCGGAGGACGGCGCCCTCCCCGGAGTGACCGACGACAGGTTCCCGCTGACGACGTTCCTGCGCGCCCTCGCCCAGCGTTCCGGCGCGGACACCACCTGCGTGGACCAGGCGGCCGGGGTCGTCGTCCTGGGCGGGTCGCAGGCACCGCTCACCGGCCGCAGCGCCCGGGTCGCCCTCGCCCGGGACCGCCACCACCGCGCGTCCGCGCTGCTGGAGGGGCTCGACCGGGAGCTGACCCAGGCCCGTGCCCGGTTGCAGACGGCGACGGACCGGGTGGCGGCGGCAGCGGCGGCGACCCGGGCCGTGGACGTCGGGCAGCAGATCGAGCAGCTCCGCGACGTGGCCGCCCAGCTGGACGCGGACCGCGAACGGCTCCGGCCGGCGCTGCAGGCGGCCGAGGTCGCGCACACCGAGGCGCTCGGCGACCGGAAGGCACGCGCGGACCGGCTGCAGTCCCTCAAGGCCGACGTCGCCCGGTTGAGGGAGGACCTGCGCCAGGCCGAGGATCTGGCCGGGCGGCTGGGTGAGGAGCTGTCCCGGCTCGACCTGCCGGGGCGGGAGGCGGTCTGGGGCGCGACCGTGGCCGCTGCCCGGGAGCACGTGCTCGCCCTGCCGGAGACGGACCAGGGCCGGTCGACGGCCGAGTGGAACGCCGAGACCTGCGCCCATCTGGACGACGTGGCTCGCCGGTGCTTCCCCGACGACACCCCGGCCGAGGAGATGCCCGCGGAGCTGCGGACGATCCTGGTCGAGCAGCGGTGGCGGCGGCTCGGCAGCGAGTCGAAGGTCGCCGCCGTCCCCGACCTGATCCGGGCGCTGCACACCCACCTGACCCTGAGCGCCCAGCAGGACGCCCACGACCAGGAGCTCATCGACGCCCAGCGGGCCCGACGCGGCCAGGACCTCGCCGTCGCCCGCGCCGGGCTGGCGGAGGCGCGGGAGTCGTGCGTCGCCTACCGTGCCGTCCTGGCACAGGGGATCCAGGCCAGGCTGTCGCGCGTCGGGGAGGAGTTCGACCGGTTGGACCGGGAGTACGGCGGTTACGGCGCCGGCCTGGTCTGCCCGGAGCCGGAGCCGCCGACGGAGCCGGACAAGCCCTGGCGGTGGACGGTCACCCCGATGTGGCGGCGCGCCGAGGGCCAGCGGATGTCCGGCTACAGCCTCCGCGGCAACACCGCGCAGATGGACGAGAAGGCGGTGAAGCTGGTCTGCGCCGCGGCGCTGGCCGGTGGCCACGACCGGCCGCTGCTGCTCATCCTCGACGAGCTGGGGCGCAACCTCGGCAAGCAGCACCGGCGGGAGGCGGTCGCCCTGTTCGAGCGGATCGGCCGGGACCGCAACATCACCGTGATCGGCGCGCTCCAGGACGACATGGAGCGCTACGCCATCGAGGCGTCCAACCTCTACATCAAGCTCCGGCGCTCCTCGGACGCGGTGCCGTACAACGAGGCCCCCGTCGTCATCGGCGACGACAGCCACCGGGACCGGATCGCACTGGTCGCGGGATGGATGTCGGCCTACCGGCCGGCGGCGGCCGCGGCGGAGCCCGCGTCGGTGCCCCTGATCAGCGATCTGGCGGACGGGAGATCGAGCCCGGCGTAACGTCCATCGCCCGGATGTCCTGCTGGTCGCGGTCCGGGCGGTCTCCGGCGGAGGGGCGCTCCAGCCGGCCGGCGCCCGACCGGAGCGGTCAGGAGCCGGTGCTCCTGACCGCCGGGGGCCGCGTGGCGGCCGTCCGCCTCGGGGTCGACCCGACCCGGGTGGGCGCGGCGACCCGCCGGGGCAGGCCGGTCGTCCTCGTCGACCCCGCCGAGGTCGTGCCCTCAGCCGGCCGGTGCGGGGCGGTCCTGGTCGTCGGAGCGGCGCTCGGCACAGGTGCAGCGGGCGTCCTGCCGGCCGCCGGGAGGTCGTCCTGGAGCACGACGCGTACGTCGCGGCCCGCACCGTCCAGGACGGACAGGCTGAGGGCCATCACCAGGCCACCGGCGGTGAAGCCGCCGGCGGCGACGGCGAGGGAGCCAAGCGCCTTCTGCCGCGACGACCCGCGCATCGAACCCATGGGCGCGATCGTCGCGATGTTGGCACTACCCGCGGGTCAGCGCCAGGTATATGCCAGGTCAACGAGGGTTAAGGATGAGTGGGCGGCTCGGGCGGGAGGACTCGCCCGACCCGGTCGCCCAGGCGCGCAGCGCCTGCCAGGTCGCGCCGTCCACGACGCCGGTCGCGGGCAGCCCACGGGCCCGCTGAAACCGGATCACGGCGGCCCGGGTCACCGGGCCGAACCACCCGCTGACCGGCGTCACCTGCAAGGCCCGCTGCAGCGCCCGGACCGCGGCGCCGGTCGACCCGTAGCCGAGCGGGGGGCCTGCGGGGGTCGGCGACGCGGGGGTCGGGCGGGGGGCGACGTCCCCGGACGACGCGGCGGCGGGGGTCGAGGCGGGCGGGTTCGGTCGCGGGGCGGTGGCCGCGGACGCCGCGGCGAGCAGGGCGCGCCACGCCACGGCGTCCATCCCGGACCCGGCGGGCAGCGCGTGGGCCGCCCGGAACGCGGCCACGGCGGCTGCGGTCAGCGGCCCGAACGCGCCGTCGGCGGCGACGCCCAGTGCCTGCTGGACCGCGGCGACGACCGGCCCGGTCGCGCCCCGGCCCACGGTTGCTCCCGAGTACCGGGTGATCGCCGCGACGAGTGCGGACGACCCGGCCGCGGCGGTGACGGTGGCATACCCGGGGCACCGCACCGGGTTCGGGCCGCCGTAGGGCGGAGCCCAGTTGAGGTCCGCCGGCCGGCACGGACCGTAGTCCACGGCGGCGACCCGGCGCGTCCAGAACGAGGTCCGGCCCAGGGCACCCGCCCAGGACAGTGAGATGTGGACGTGGTCCCGGTGACAGGAGGTGTCCCAGGCCGGTTCCGGGTGCTCCGCGCACCGGGAGTACGGCCGCCAGCCCGCGGACGCCGCGTACGCGCCCCAGATCCGGTCGTCCCAGATCACGTACATCACCCCGAGGCGCCGGGCGAGGGCGAACGGGCGGTCGGCCGCGTCCGGTGCGAGCAGCCAGCTGAGGAAGGCCTGGGCTCGGGCGGCCCCCTGCGGGTCCCGGACGGAGGTCATCCAGTCCAGCGCCCGACCCTCGTAGTGCTCGCTGGCGAACCCGTCGGCACCGCAGGCCCGGGTGATCCCCGCCGACGTGCCCGGGTAGGTCGTGATGAGCAGGTGGGCGAGGGCGAGCGTGCCGGGCTTGGCGACCGGATCGCAGGAGACCTGCTGCAGGTACGGCGAGGCGTCCTCGATCCCCGCGGGGAGGCCGTCCGGGACCGCCGGCCCCGGCGCGACGGGTGGGGCCGCGTCTCCCGCGGGCTCACCCGTGGTCGACCGCGGCGACGCGGTCGACCGGGCGGACACCGTCGCACCCGCTCCGAGCGGCCCCGCCGGCCGGACCGACGCGGACGCCGATTCCACCGCGCCGGCGGCCAGGGCTCCGCCGAGCACGGCGAGCAGGACGGCGGAACGCAGCGGTGGCCGAGGCCGGCGGACGGCGCCGGCTGACGCCGAACGGGCGAGACCGGCGCCGGGTTCGGGCGCCTCGGGCACGGGCGCCTCGGGTTGGTGCGCGGCGCGGGTGAGCCGGCGTGGACCGGGCACAGCGTCTCCTTGCGGGCGGGGAGATCCGTCCGCCGAACCGGCGGACGGATGCGTGCTCCCAGAAGGTCGACCCGGCACCAAAACCGCTTGAGACGGCACCGCCGGTGCCGCCTGCACGGGCGCCCGCGGATCGGGTGACCCGCTCACCCGGTGTCGTCGCGGCCACTGCCGTCGCGCACGGACGGCGCGCCCACCGCACCGCCCGACACCCGTCCGATCGGCATCCGACCGCGCAGCCCGCGGAGGCAAACGGGTGAACGCGCGGCGCGCGACCGCCGGGCGCCGTCGCCTGCGTGTTACGGCTCGGTGCCGGACGGTCGATCCGCACCTGCGGGGGCCGCCGGAGCCGGTAGCGTGAAGCGCGGCCGGGCCGGCCGTAGCAGGCGTCCGTCGGGATGTCCCTTGCCGCCCCTGGCTCCGCGCGCCCGCGCGCCGGCCCGCCGATGACGTGGTGCGCGACGCGGAGGAGTGACGTGGACAAGCGCAGGTTCGAGGACGGCACGGTGCTGGTGGCCTTCGAGCTGCCGGCGGCGGTCTCCGCCAGGACGGTCAGCGTGTGCGGCGACTTCAACGGCTGGGCCGAACACATCCACCCGCTGCACCGCCTGGGCGACGGCAGCTTCCGCACCGAGATCGCTCTCCCACCCGGCGACCGTTGGCGCTTCCGCTACCTGCTGGACGGGCAGCGTTGGGAGAACGACTGGGCCGCCGACGACTACGTCCCGAACGGGCTCGGCGAGGACAACTCCGTAGTGGACCTGACGGACACCCAGTCGCTCCCGATCATGGACGCAGCCCGCGCCGCGACGGCGTCACCGCGGTCGGGCGAGGCGACCGCCGACGGCGCGACCGCCAGGACGGCGACCGACACCGAGGCCACCGCCGACACCGAGGCCACCGCCGACACCCAGGCCACCGCCGACACCCAGGCCACCAGCGACACCCAGGCCACCGCCGACACCCAGGCCACCCTCGACACCGAGGCCACCACCGACACCCAGGCCACCCTCGACACCGAGGCCACCACCGACACCGAGGCCGGTGAGCACCGGCCGTGGTTCCTGCGGCGCTGGTGGCGTCGGCTCAGCCATCGGGGGGACACCCACTCGACCGAGGATCTCGTCCGCGCGCGCTGAACGGCGGGGCCGCCTCGAACCGGGCCAGCCGCTCCCGCGCGATGTCGTCGGTGGGGTGGCCCTTCGCGAGCGAGCGCTTGTACCCCGCGGCCGGCCCAGCGCCACCGCCGTGCCGGCTCCCGCGACCAAGATGCCCGCACAGCCACGGGCCCACGCTCCCTCCGGCTCAGCGGACACGTCCCGATCACGTGGCCCGCGACGGCTCACCACGCGTCTCGGACCAGTGCCAGGCCCACGGCTGCCGCTCCTGCGTCAGGACCATGCCCAGGGCACGGCACGCGGCGACGGCGGCGACGCGCCCGGTGGGGCCGGTGCGGCCGGTGCGGCCGGTGCGGCCGCTGCCGGGTTCGCCCAGTTGGTCCGGTCCGGTCGGCATCACCGGCCCCCCCGTGGGCATGAGGGCGGAGATGCCGGGAACGACCCGGCGTGCCCGCACCACGAGGGAGCAGCAGTGAGCCAGCTGAGCAAGGTCCGCCTGGGGGTGGCCGTGACGATGACCGCGGCGGCCGCGCGGATGGCCCTGGACGGCGTGGACGCCGCCCGACGTCGTGCCACCTCCGGCCCGCCCGCGCGCCGCGGAGCGGCCCGCGACGTCCACACGCTGACCGTCACCGTGCCGCCGGAGCAGTTGCTGCCCGGCGCCCCGGCGCTGGCTCCGCTGGACCGCTTCGGCGACGCCGTCCAGGTCACCGTCCGGCCGGCACCGGCGGACCGGGGCTCGCAGGTGCACGTCCGTCTCGTCGGCCCGGACGCCGGGGACGGCAGGGGCGGGCAGGACGCGGCGAGCGCGGTCCGCGCCGCGCTGCGTGAGGTGCGGGCCCTCGCCGAGATCGGCTTCGTGCCCAGCCCGGACCGGCCGACCACGACCTGGCCGACCACGACCTGGCCGACGCCGGACGCGCCGCCGCGCGCGACGACGTCCCATCGGCAGGACGGGGGCCGGCGGTGAAGGCGCTGTGCTGGGTGGGCGCCGACGCGCTGAGCCTCCAGACCGTGCCCGACCCGCAGCTGATCGACCCCGAGGACATGATCGTCAAGGTGACCCGGACCGTCACCTGCGGCTCTGACCTGCACCTGCTCGCCGGGTACGTCCCGAGCGTGGAGCGCGGCGACGTCATCGGCCATGAATTCGTCGGCGAGGTGGTGGAGGTCGGTCCGCAGGTCCGCAACCACCGGCCGGGCGATCGCGTCGTGGTCAGCTCCTTCATCGCGTGCGGCCGCTGCTGGTACTGCCACCAGGGGTTGTTCTCCTGCTGCGACAACACCAACACCTGTCCCGCGATCGCCGAGGCCCTGTGGGGTTTCGCGCCCGGCGGCTGCTTCGGCTCCTCCCGCGCGATGGGCGGCAACGCCGGCAGCCATGCCGAGTTCGTCCGTGTCCCGTTCGCGGACGTCGGCGCCGTCCGCATCCCCGACGGGGTCAGCGACGAGCGAGCCGTGTTCGCCTCCGACGCGGTCTCGACCGGCTGGACCGGCGCCGACCTCGGCGGAGTCACCGGTGGCGACGTGGTCGCGGTCTGGGGAGCCGGCGCCGTCGGCCAGATGGCGGCCCGGGCCGCCGAGCTCCTGGGCGCCGGCCAAGTGATCATCGTGGACCGGTTCGACTACCGGCTGGAGGCGGCGGCGTGCATGCTCGGGTGCGAGACGCTCAACTACGACCGGGACGACGTCCCCGGCGAACTGCTCGATCGCAGCGGCGGGCGGGGCCCGGACGTGTGCATCGAGGCGGTCGGCATCCAGGCGCACAGCAGCTGGCCAGACCCTGTGTACGACCAGGTGAAGCGACAGCTTCGGCTGCAGGGCGACCGGCCGACCGCCGTCCGCGAGGCGATCCAGAGCTGCCGCAAGGGTGGGTCCGTCTTCGTGCTGGGCGGGTTCGCCGGGGTGGTGGACAAGTTCCCGCTCGGCGCGCTGATGAACAAGTCACTCACCGTCCGGGGGGCGCAGATGCACGCCCCGCGCTACCTCCCGATGCTGCTGGAGCGGATGGAGCGGGGCGAGATCGTCACCGAGTATCTGGCGACCCACACCTTGCCGCTGGACGACGGGCCGTACGGCTACGAGCTGTTCAAGAACAAGAAGGACGGCTGCATCCGGACCGTCTTCGTGCCGTGACCCGTCGGCGAGGTCCGCGGGTGGGGCCCGGCCGAGGGACCGCGGAGGGGCCCGACCTCACGTCGGCGCGGCCCGGCTGTCGCGCCGGGCCGCCCATTGGCCGAGCGGGTATCCGGCGAGCACGGCCGACAGCGCCACCACGAGCACGGGCAGGGCGTGCGTGGCCACCCGGTCCAGTGCCTCCGTGGCCACCACCGCGCGCGGCGGATCCTCGCCGTCCAGCATGATCCGGATCGGGTCCCCCGGCTGCCACAGGTCGGTGCACGGGCGCGTCGCCGGGACCGTCAGGCTGCCGCCGCCGGCCCGGGAGGTGACCCGCAGCACCTGTCGGCAGTAGCCGAGCTTGTCCGCAGCGGTGTGGACGACGCCCGCCACGACGCCGGTCGCCGGCCGCCCCTGCTCCGTCAGGTGGCGGTCGTCGACGCCGTTCTGCCACACGGCCCAGGCCACCGTCGTCCACAGCAGCGCCCAGATCAGGGCGCCGAGTCCGAGCAGCAGGCCGGCCGCCCGTGGTCCGATCCGGCGGCGGCGCGGAGCGGGGCCGCCGGGCTGCGGCGGCGAGAGGTGGCTGGACACGGCGGCAAGGGCTCCCGGGGACGCGAGGGCGACGGCTTGGATCACGGTCTCCCGTGGGAGCCCGCCCGGCAACCCCCGCCACCAACACGGTCACCGGCGGACGCGTGGAGGCGGGCCCCCACTGCCCGGGCGACGGGGGCGGCGATTACCGTGACAGCCATGAGCGAGCGGGTGCGGGTCGGGTCCGGTGCGGTGTGGGAGCCGGTCGTCGGGTACTCGCGTGCCGTCCGGGTCGGGCCCTGGGTGGCGGTCTCCGGGACGACGGCGGCGGCCGCCGCCGGCCCGGTCGGCGGCGACGACGTCGCCGAGCAGACCCGCGAGGCCCTGCGCCGCGTCGCCGCCGCACTGGCCGAGGTGGGCGCGCGGCTCGACGACGTCGTCCGGACCCGGATCTTCGTCACCGACATCTCCCGCTGGCCGGACGTCGGCCGGGCGCACGGCGAGGTCTTCGGCGCGATCCGCCCGGCGACGACCATGGTGGAGGTGAGCGGGCTGATCGAGCCCGGCCTGCTGGTCGAGATCGAGGCGGACGCCTACCTGGCGGGCCAGGGGCTCGATGCCGGCTGAGCCGCCGATCGCCGCGGTGGCGCCGCGGGCGGTCGGGCTGCGCTCCGAGCGTGGTCCGGTGCTGCTCGCCCTGATGCTCACCACCGGCCTGGTCGCGATCGACGGGACGATCATCGCGACCACCGTCCCCTCCGTCGTCCGGGACATCGGCGGGTTCACCGACTTCCCCTGGCTGTTCTCCGGCTACCTGCTCACCCAGGCGGCAACGGTGCCCCTCTACGGCCGGTTCGCCGATGTCGTCGGGCGGCGGCCGATGCTCCTGCTCGGGATCGGCGGGTTCCTCCTCGGCTCGGTGCTCTGCGGGGCGGCGCCGAGCATGTCGGTGCTCATCGTCGCCCGGGCGGTCCAGGGGATCGGCGCGGGAGCCGTCCAGCCGATCACCATCACCATCATCGGGGACCTCTACACGGTCGAGGAGCGGGCCCGCGTCCAGGGCTACATCGCGAGCGTGTGGGGCGCGTCGTCGGTGATCGGCCCGACCACCGGAGGGCTCTTCTCCGAGTACCTGTCGTGGCGGTGGATCTTCTTCGTCAACCTGCCCATCGGTGCGGTGGCGACGTGGATGCTGGTGCGGGCCTTCCACGAGCGGGTCGTCCGCCGCTCGCACGCG
>DATDMG010000142.1:0-12525 GCA_036518955.1 Kineosporiaceae bacterium
TCCGGGGGGTGAACACCAGCACGCGGTGCTGCTCGGTCATGGCTACCTCCGCAGAGTGGATCGACATCACAGTGATACCCCCATGGGTATCTCTTGCGCAAGCTAACGTCTCTGCCTAATGTACGTACATCCGGACTCATAGGACCACGGCGTCTCGCTCCAGGGATGGTGGCGTCGAGATCCATCCGGGAGGCACAGGAGGAGACATGACATCCAGCACCCCACCGACCGAGCACGTCACAGGGCACGTCCCCGGCGTCACCCCGGCCCTGCTCGGCGAGCTCGACGAGCGGAGGGACCGGTCGTGCTCACCGCGCTGACGATCGCCCTGACCTTCGGGGTCGGGGTCTCCCTCGGCCTGCTGGGCGGGGGCGGGTCGGTGCTGTCGGTGCCGCTGCTGGTCTACGTCGCGGGGTGGACCCCGCACCAGGCCGCCACGGGCTCGCTGTTCATCGTTGGCGTCACCAGCATCGTCGCCCTGGTGCCACACGCCCACGAAGAGCGCGTGCGCTGGCGCACCGGCGCAGTGTTCGGCGTCGCCGGCATGGCCGGCGCCTACCTCGGCGGACGCCTCGCTGTGTCCGTGTCCGGCGACGTGCTGCTGTCATCCTTCGCCGCGCTCATGGTCGCCGCGGCCATCGGCATGATCCGCGGCCGCCGGGGGGGTGGCGAGCACCGAGAGGAGCTGCACGTCCTGCCGGCGGTCGCTCTCGGCGTCGGCGTGGGCCTGGCGACCGGATTCGTCGGCGCCGGCGGCGGCTTCGCCGTCGTCCCTGCCCTGGTCCTGGTGGCCGGACTGCCCATGCGCACCGCGGTCGGCACCTCGCTCGTCGTCATCGCCATGCAGTCCGCCGCCGGGCTCGCCGGCCACCTGGCCGGGTCGAGCCTGCCGTGGGGCCTGACCCTGGCCGTCACGGCCTCGGCGGTCGCCGGCAGCCTGACCGGCAGCCGCCTCACCGGACGGATCGACGCCGCCGCGCTCCGCCGCGGCTTCGGCATCGGGGTTCTCGCCGTCGCCGGCCTGGTCGTCGTCGAGCAACTCCCCCACTCCGTCCGCGCCACCGTTCTGCCCTGGCTCCTCGTGGCGGCCGCGGCCGCCCTGCTCGCCCGGACCGCATGGAGCATCGCCGTCGGGAACCGGGCCGAAAGTCCCCCGAAATATACCCCCCAGGGGTTTATGGTTGACCCCGTCGACCGACCCTTCGCGCCCGAGCGTCGCCTCGGGACGATCGAGCCGTCAGGAGACACCCATGTCCGCACCCACCACCCCGAACACCACCCGCCCGTCCACGATGGTCTTCACCCAGTACTACCTCGACTGCCTCTCCCAGGCCTCCTACCTCATCGGCGACACCTCCACCGGGCAGGCCGTGATCGTGGACCCGCGCCGCGACATCCAGGAGTACCTGGACGACGCCGCCGCCCAGGGCCTGCGGATCGCCGGGGTGATCAACACGCACTTCCACGCCGACTTCCTGTCCGGCCACCTCGAACTGGCCAGGGCGACCGGCGCCTGGATCGGCTACGGCCGCGGGGCACAGGCCGAGTTCGAGACCCGTGCCCTGGCCGACGGCGAGCGCCTCCCGCTCGGCGACGTCGTCCTGCAGATCATCGAGACCCCCGGCCACACCCCAGAATCGATCAGCGTCCTGGTGTACGAGCACGCCGACGACGCCGTCGCCTACGGCGTCCTCACCGGTGACGCCCTGTTCATCGGCGACGTCGGCCGCCCCGACCTGCTCGCCTCCATCGGCGTCACGGCCGACCAGCTCGGCCGCCAGCTGTACGACACGATCCAGCACAAGCTCATGGGGTTGCCGGACGCCGTCCGGGTGTTCCCCGCGCACGGCGCCGGCTCGGCGTGCGGCAAGAACCTGTCCACCGAGCGGCAGTCCACGATCGGCCAGCAGCGCCTGCTCAACTACGCCTGCCAGCCCATGGGCCAGGAGCAGTTCCTCGCCCTGGTCACCGCCGGCCAACCGTCGGCACCGGAGTACTTCGGCTACGACGCGATCCTCAACCGCAAGCAGCGCGACGTCCTGGACACCGACCGCGACGTCCCCGCACTCGATGACGCGGCGCTGGAGGCCGCCCTGGCTCGCGGGACCGTCGTCCTGGACACCCGACCGGCCCCCGACTTCGCCGCCGGACACCTGGCCGGCTCGCTCAACGTCCCGGCCGACGGCCGGTTCGCCGAGACCGCCGGCATGGTCCTGTCGCCCGACACCGAGGTCGTCGTCATCGCCCCCGAGGGCCGCCAGGCCGAGGTGGCCGTGCGGCTGGCCCGGATCGGCTTCGACACGGTCGCCGGGTACGTCCCCGACCCCGAGGCCGCGTTCCTGGCCCGGCAGGACCGGGTGGAGCAGGCCAGCCGCCTCACCCCGGCACAGCTGGCCGAGCTGACCGTGGACGTCGACGACCCCACGGCCCCGGTGGTGCTCGACGTTCGCAACATCGGCGAGCGCGAGGCCGGCCGCATCCCCGGCTCCCTGCACATCCCGCTGGCCGAACTGCGCCGCCGCATCGACGAGATCCCCACCGGCGGCCCGGTCGTCGTCCACTGCGCCGGCGGGTGGCGCTCCAGCGTCGCCGCCAGCTACCTGCGCCACGCCGGCCGCGACGACGTCTCCGACCTGCTCGGCGGGTACGCCGCCTGGCAGGCCATGCACGAGCCCGTCACCGCCTGACGGGTTCCCGGGGTGTCCGGGGACGGCCAGCCCACGGCCCCGGACACCCCGCCCCCGGTGCGGACCGCAGGACCCGAGCCACCCGACCAGCCCTGAACCGACCATGGAGAGGAGGGGCCATGACATCGCCGACCATGCCCAGCCCTCGGGCCAGGTCCGCGTCACTGCCCGGTTGGGAGCGCCCGCTGGCGGTGGTCGCCCACCCGGACGACGAGTCGTTCGGCCTCGGCGCCGTGCTGTCCGCCTTCGTGGACGCCGACGCTGGGCATAGACCCAACATATACCCCATGGGGTACTATCGGGGGCGTCGGCGACGGCGTGACGCCGACAGGAGGCCCTGGGCCTCACCGGCGGGATCACCGGATGGGCGCAGGGCCGGCGAGGCCCATCACCGCCTCCTGACCCCGGAGCGGACGACGGCGCCCGCGCCGGGCCGCCCGCGGGTTCTCGATCAGGCATGCTGCGCCGTGTACGGGAGTCTCGGCGGGGACCCAGCCCGTTACTGCTCCATTGGATCACCTGGAGGCACCACAACCGTGAACGCGCCCTATCGCACCGCCGGAATCGCCGTGACCGTCCTGACCGCCGCGGCTCTGGACCAGGACGTCGCCGTCGTTGGCGGCGGCGACTCCGCCGTCCAGGAGGCCACCTTCCTCACCCGGTTCGCCCGCTCCGTGACGCTCGTCCACCGACGCGGCACCCTGCGCGCCTCGAAGATCATGCAGGAGCGTGCCTTCGCCGACCCGAAGCTGACCGTCCGCTGGAACAGCCAGGTCGTCGACGTCCTGGGCGACGGCTCGGTGACCGGACTGCACCTGCGCGACACGGTGACCGGCACGGACTCCAGGCTGGCCGTCACCGGAGTCTTCGTGGCCGTCGGCCACGAGCCGCGCAGCGCACTGGTCGCCGGCCAGGTCGCCCTGGACGCGGCCGGGTACATCCGGGTCGCGCACCCCACCACCGCCACCGACGTCCCCGGAGCCTTCGCCTGCGGGGACCTCGTCGACCACCGGTACCGGCAGGCGGTCACCGCCGCCGAAAGCGACTGCGCGGCCGCCCCGGACGCCGAGCGCTTCCTGGCCGGCCTCGACGCCGGCGGGTCACCATCGACGGACCGGACCTCTGCCCCGACCCCGCCCGGGACTGCCTGGGCTACGACCGCGCCCGGGTGATGCTGACCGACCACGGCAACGGCCCGCGGCTGCACCAGGTGCACCGCTCCGTCCTCACCCACCTCGACGATGCCGATGCCGATGCCATCGTGATCATGGTTGAGAACCCGGCGCGAGAGCTTGCGCACCCTGCAGCGCTACGTGCACTCCGACGTGAGGGCGGTGCGTCAGGCCACCGGGCAGCTACCGCCCCCGCCGCAGCGGGTAGACCTGCGCCCACCGCGCACCATCGGGCTTGATCGGTCCAGTTCATCGGTCCGGTTCAGACCCGCCCGACGCCGTATGGGTGGAGGCGGTGAGCAGGTCGCGGACCTGGGCGGCGGTGGGGACCCGGCCGGAGAGCACGACGGTCTCGTCGATGACGAGGGCAGGGGTGCGCATGACGCCGTAGCCGGCGATGGCGGCGTAGTCGGTGACCTTCTCCACGGTGGCGTCCCAGCCGAGGTCGGCCAGGGCGGTTCGGGTGGCCTTCTCCAGGTTGTGGCAGTTGGCACAGCCGGGGCCGAGCACCTTGACGATCACGGGGTCATCCCTTCGGGTCGGGTCTAGAGGGTGGTTCAGGTCAGGACGGCGTTGAACAGGTAGCCGACGGCGATGATCCCGGTCGCAGTGACGGCGACGAACGCGGCCAGCAGCGGGGGCTTGAGCACCCGGCGCAGCAGGATCAGCTCCGGCAGGGACAGCGCCACGACGCTCATCATGAATGCCAGCAGAGTGCCCATCGGCAGGCCCTTGTCGTGCAGGGCCTCCACCAGCGGCATGACGCCGGCGGCGTTGGAGTACAGCGGCACTCCGATCCCGACGGCCACCAGCACCGCGAACGGGTTGCCGGGGCCGGCGTACCGGGTGAACAGGTCCTGCGGGGCCCAGCCGTGGATGACCGCGCCGAGGGCGATGCCGACCAGCAGGTAGGGCCAGATCTTCCGCAGGATCGTGCGGACCTCCTCGGCCGCGACCTGGACCCGCTCGACCAGGGTCAGGCCGGCGCTGGGGTCGACGACCCGGCCGTGCAGACGGGTCTCGAACACGAACGGCTCGACCCACCGCTGCACCCCCAGGCGCCCCAGCACCCAGCCGGCCACGATCGCCACCACCAGGCCGGCGCCGATGTAGAGGACCGCGATCCGCACCCCGAACATGCTCACCAGCAGCCCAACCGCGACCTCGTTCACCAGCGGCGAGGCGATCAGGAACGACAGGGTCACCCCGATCGGCACCCCGGCCGCGACGAACCCGATGAACGCCGGCACCGCGCTGCACGAGCAGAACGGGGTCGCCACCCCCAGCCCGGCGGCCATCACGTTCCCGATCCCCTCGCGCCGCCCGCCCAACAGGGCCCGGGTCCGTTCCACGCTCAGGTAGGAGCGGGCGAAGGTGACCACGAAGATGATCCCGGTCAACAGCAGACCGATCTTGACGGTGTCGTAGACGAAGAAGTGCACCGACACGGCCACCCGGTCGTCCCGGCTCCAGCCGAGCACGTCGAAGACCAGCCGGTCCCAAACCAGACCGTTGACCCAGTACGCCACCGCCCACGCCACCGCCGCGCCGACGACCAGGCCCACCAGCCGGCGCCGGGAGGTGGTCCGCGCGTCCAGGTGCAGCACGCTCATCGCCGGGCACCGTCCACGACGGGATCGGTGGCGGACCCGGCGGCGGGCGCGGGCAGGGCTGCGTGCAGTCGGTCCAGGGCGCCGTCGGCGAGGCGGTAGTCGACCCAGCGGCCCCGCTTCGTACTGGCGATCAGGCCGGCCTCGCGCAGCACCTTCAGGTGATAGCTGAGCAGGTTCGCCGCGATCGGCACCTGCTCCTGCAACCGGCATACGCAGGTCGTGCCCGCCGTGAGGGCCTGCAGGACCGCCAACCGGTTCGGGTCGGCCACCACCGCCAGCAACGCGGCGGCCGCCTCGGTTCCCAGCGACCCAGCCCGCGGGCGGTTCACTTCAACGGCGGTCGAAGCAACCATGGTCGAAGTGTTCGCCTGCCACGCGGGTCGCGACGGGGGTCCTACGTCCCGCTGCTGCCGGCCGACGACCCGGTCGCCGGCTCGAACCCGCGCAGGCGCAGGCTGTTGGAGACGACCAGCGTGGACGACAGGGACATCGCAGCCGCGGCGATCAGAGGGTTGAGCAACCCGGCCGCGGCGATCGGGATCGCCGCGACGTTGTACCCGAAGGCCCAGGCCAGGTTGCCACGGATCGTCCGCAGCGTCCGGCGCGACAGCTGCACGGCGTCGACGATCACCCGCAGGTCCTCACGGACCAGGATGACGTCCGCCGACTTCATCGCGATGTCGGTGCCCTTCACCACGGCCAAGCCGAGGTTCGCGGTGGCCAGCGCGGCGGAATCGTTGATCCCGTCACCCACCATGGCGACCCGGTGCCCCTGACGCTGCAGGTCGCGGATCACCTGGGCCTTGTCCGCCGGCAGGACCTCGGCGATCACCTCGTCGACCCCGATCGACCGGCCCACGGCCCCGGCGCACGCCTCGCCGTCCCCGGTCAGCAGGACGGTCCGCAGCCCCAAGCCGCGCAGGTGCTCGACGGCGGGACGGGCCGAGTCCTTGACGGTGTCGCTCAACCCGATCACGCCCCAACAGGCGCCGTCCACGGCGAGCAGGACGGCGGTCATGCCGTCCTGCTGGATCCGGTCCACCTGCGTCCTGGTCGCGGCGTCCGGCTCGATCGCGCGCTCGGCCAGCAGCCGCGGGTTACCGACCAGCACCTGCCGCCCGTCGACCTCGCCGCTCGTTCCCAGGCCGGGCAGCGCGGTGGACCCGTGGACGGGTCGGATGGGCACCCGCTCGGCCCGGGCGGCACGAACCACCGCCGCGGCCACAGCGTGCTCCGATCCGGACTCGACCGAGGCCGCCATGGACAGAACCTGGTCCCGGCTCCGACCGCTGTTGGGCATCACCTCCGCCACGCGCAGGGCGCCGGTGGTAACCGTTCCGGTCTTGTCCAGGACGACGGTGTCGATGGTGCCGCTGGCCTCCAGCGCCTCCTGGCTCTTGATCAGGATCCCGAGCTGGCTGCCGCGCCCGACGCCCACCATCAGCGCCGTCGGGGTCGCCAGCCCCAAGGCGCACGGGCAGGCGATGATCAGGACGGCGATACCGTTGCTGACGGCCTGCCCGGCCGGGGCGCCGGCCAGCAGCCACCCGACGGCGACGAGCGCGGCGAGCACGACGACGGACGGGACGAACACGCTCGACACCCGGTCGGCGAACCGCTGCACGCGCGCCTTGTGCCGCTGCGCCTCCTCGGCCATCACGGCCATCTGGGCCAGCCGGGTGTGCGGCCCGACGGCGTCCGCGCGGACGACGAGCCGCGCGGCCAGGTTGACCGTGCCGCCGACGACCGTGCTGCCCGGCCCGACGTCCGCGGGCACGGCCTCACCCGTCATGGCGCTGGTGTCCACCGTGGACCGGCCCGCGGCCACCGTCCCATCCGCGGCGAGGCGCTCGCCCGGCAGCACGACGAGGAGGTCGCCACGACGCAGGTGCGCCACCGGCACCACCTCCTCGATGCCGGAACGCTCCACCCGCGCCTGTTGGACGGCCAGGTTGCCGATCGCGTGCAGAACGTCCCCGGCGTGACGGCGGGAGCGCGTCTCGAAGTAGCGGCCGCCGAGCTGGAAGGTGACCATCCCGGCCGCCACGTCGAGGTAGATCGAGTTGGCGCCCGCGGGCGTGGTCCCGAAACCGAGCCAGTACCCGGCAGCGGTCGCCGGGTCGACGAGCATCGTGTACAGGGCCCAGCCGAAGGAGACCACCGCCCCCAGGGACACCAACGTGTCCATGCTCATGGCCCCGCGCCGCAGGTTGTGCAGGGTGGCCCGGTGGAACGGCCAGGCGGCCCAGGTGACGACGGGCACGGCGAGCAGGACGCACAACCACTCCCAGCCAGGGAACCGCAGGCCGGGAACGAGCGCCAGCATGATCGTCAGGTCGCAGAGCGGGACGGTCAGCAGCGCGGCCACTGCGAGGCGGCGCCGTAGCACCGACAGCCGGACGGCGGTGGCCCGCGCCGTCCAGGTGTCGTCGTCCTGCGGGACGCGGACGGTGGCGGTGTACCCCGCCCGTTCCACCGCGTGGACGGCCACCCCGGCATCACGGGGCGCGAGCCCGGTCACGAAGGCACGCTCGATCGCGAAGTTCACGCTGGCCTGCACCCCGTCGAGCTTGTTGAGCACCCGCTCCACCCGGGCGGCGCAGGCAGCACAGGTCATCCCACCGATGCTCAGTTCCAGGCCCGGCGCCGGGCCTGCGTCCCCGTCCACGTCCACGGACGGCGTCCCCTGGAGTCGTTCGACGGTCATTCCGCTCCCTGTCGTGGATCGGGCTCGGCAGGTCCCGCGGTGGACGGCACTGGGACGGTGATGTCGGCCTCGCTCCCGACGGCGGCGCGACGGGCCAGATGCGCCATCAGGTCCCGGTAGGCGTCCGGCTCGGTGGCGCCCGGCCCGTCGTGCGACGGATCCACCCGGCGGTCCTGGCGTGACCACTGCACCAGCAGCACGACCAGGGCGAACGTCAGCGGTACCTCCCCCGCGGCCAGCGCGACCGCCCCACCCACGTACTGGTCGTGGGGCAGATCGGTGATCCACGACACCTCGGACTGCAAGTACCGGTAGAACGTCTGCGCGACGACCTGGTGCGTGGTCATGAGCAGGACGCCGAAGAAGGCGTGGAACGGCATCCCGGCCAGGACGAGCCCGAGCCGCCCGAGGGGCGGGACCGGTCGCGGTGGCGGGTCGGTTCCCATGATCAGGCCGAAGAAGAGGTAGCCGACGGCGAGGAACTCCAGGTTCATCACCACGTGCGCCCAGTGGTACCGGCTGGCCCGGTCGAAGATGTCGGTGAAGTACAGCACGTAGTACGAGGCGGTGTAAGCGACCAGGGCGTGCACCGGGTGCGACAGGTGGCGGACCGGGCCCCAGGCGAGCAGCGCCGTCACCGCCTCGCGGACGCCGGCGGGCTCGGACGTCGGGCGCGCGGGCAGCGCCCGGAGGGCGAGCGTGACCGGTGCCCCGAGCACGAGCAAGGCCGGCACGACCATGGTCAGGCTCATGTGCAGCGCCATGTGCACGCTGAACGACGCCCCCGCGTACCGGCCGACGCCCGAGCACGTGGTGACGGCGGCGACCACCCAGCCGAGGACCCAGGCGGCGGTCCGGCCCCGCGGCCACGGCGCAGCGCCCCGCAGGCGACGCGACCCCGCCAGGTAGTAGCCACCGATCGCGGTCACGGCGAGCACCACGAACAGCAGGTTGACCCGCCAGCCGAGGGCCAACGTCGCCGGGCCCGGTGGCGCCGCGACGTCGTACCCGAGGTAGCCCTGGGCGATCGACGTCGGCACGAAGTACTGCGGCGGGGGGATCCGGGTCAGGGCCACGTCGACGGCGAGGTACCCGGCGCCCAGCAGCGCCGCGGCACGCAGAAAGCGCTCGGTGCGGTCCGGATCGGACCGGTCCCCGGCCCGCCACCAGCGCAGGCCCGTCAGCCCGAGCGCCGCCAGGAGCACGAACTGCACCGCGAACAGCCGCCCGGTGGCGGTCCCCAGACGCGGTGACCCCTCGGTCTCGACCGCGGCCACCACCACCTGACCGGCGACCGTCACGGGCCAGCACACCAGAGCCAGCCGCGTGTAGCGGCGAACCAACCCGGGCGACAGCCGGTCCCGGCGCAGGGACAGGACCACAGTGGCCCCCAGCCAGGCCGTCGTCGCCGGGGTCGCCACGATCGTGGCATCCCCCGCGAAATCATGGTTCGGCCCGACCAGGACGTGCTCCACCAGCGGCACCGCGAGCACGCCCACCGCGGCCACCCCCAGCAGCGCAGCCGCCGCCGGCCACGCCCGAGAGAACGTCGCGGTCATCACGATGACGAGAGCGCACATCAGCACGACGGTCCAGGCCCGCGGTCGGTCGCCCTGCGTGAGGAGGATCGCCCCACCCGGGTCGAGCAGTCGCCGCAGCGGTTGTCCGTTGCCGTCGGCGGCGTCCACGAGCACGAGCGCCCCCGCGACTCCCGCCCAGGCCAGGGCGGCGCCGCGGACGATGCTCATCGTCCCGAACTCCTCCACGACCGCCCGGTCGCGCCCCCGGCGTGGCGTGAGCAGCACGGTGACGACCAGAGCGCCGACGCACACCACGGCCGCGACCTGCGCGAGGCCGCGGCCGACGGCAGCGGTCGTCGCGGTGACCCGCCCGGGGTCGTCCGAAGCGATCACGGCATAGCGGGACGCGCCCAGGGCCAGCACCGTCACGGCCGAGGCTGCGGGCACCAGGGCCAGGCCACCGACGGCGACCGCAAGCCTCGCCCGGGATACCGGTGCCGGCGCGGCCGGTTCGGCGTCGGTAGCAGGCGGTGACCCCGCCGGCGGTGCAGCCGGCACGGGCATCAGGACATGCCCCCGTCCCGAGGGCGGTCCGCCGCGCCGGTGGGTCCCAGCGCGGCGGCCGACGCCGGACGGACCTCGCCGGCCAGTCGGGTGACTGCCCGCAGAGCGGGCCGGCATCGGACGGCGAGCCCCGGGTGCCGCTCCGGACGGGGCGGCCACCCGGCGGGCGCGCAGCAGCAGGCCGGGGTCCTCGGTGAGTGCGGCCATCGCCGTCAGCGCGCGGGCGAGGTCCGCCCGCCCGCAGACCCGCGCGGCGACGTCGTCGGCGATCAGTTCCACCAGCAGCCGCGTCGACCGGTCCAGCTGACGTGCCCCGGGCAGGGCCGGCGTGCAGCTGACGTTGAACCGGGCCAGCCGCGCGATCCACCCGTGCCGCCGCGCCAGGTGGGCCCGCTCGTGTTCGATCACCGCACGCAACTCTCCCGTGGTCAGCGCGTCCTCCAACCGGGACGTGACGACGACCCTCGGCGTGCGACCCGGCAGGCTCACGGCCAGCGGCCGGTCGCTCTCGACGTAGCTCACCTCCACCCCGGCCCGCCGCTCGGTGCGGTACGCCGCAGCGCCCGCCAACACGGTGAACAGCGCGACGGTGCGCCGGTGGTCGTCGGTCAGCGGTTCACCTCGGGTCAGCGCCAGCGATGCCAGGGCTCCGACGGCCACCAGACCGGCCCAGCAGAAGACGACGGCGCTCGTCGGCCCCTGCGGATAGGGAGACGTCGGCCCCTGCAGGTGGGCATCCGTACCGGCCGCAGGACCAGGCTGAGCCAGCCCGACCGCAAGCGCCCGCACCAGACTGGCCGCCAGGCTCCCCAGCCCTCCCAGGTAGGCCGCGCACCACAGGCTCAGCGCCAGCGCGGGGTGCCGGGTACGCCAGCGAGCTCTCACCAGATACGCCGGGACGCCCGCCGCCAGCACGGCCGCGACGGCCAGCAGCATCAGGACGACACGCACCGCGCCCTACTCCGGCGTCCCCGGGCCGTCCGCCTCGCCGAGTGCACGTCGCAGGACGTCGACGTCCTCGGCCTCGAGGCTGCCGGCGAAGCGCAGCAGGGCGGCGCTGCGGTCCTGCGTGGCGAGCAGGGCCGCCAGCATCGTCTCCGCGGCGTGACCCGACTCCGACTGGCGGGCTGCGAAGACCAATGTGCCGTTGTCGGACACCGATCGGGTGACGCGCTGCTTGGCCTCCAGCCGCTGCAGCACGGTGAGGACGGTCGTGAACGCCGGTGCCCCGGCGGGGGGAAAGGCCCGGTGCACCTCGGTGGCGCTCAGCGGGCGGCCGGCGTCCCAGAGAATCCGGATGACGCTCGACTCCAGGGCTCCGGGACGTCGTCGTTCTACCATCGGGTCCGCCTCCGTCCGGTCACTACGCCACCGGAATACTACAACCTGTAGAGAAGCCACTGGATGCGCGCGGTCGGCATCACATCGGCATCGGCCTGGAGGGCATCGACATCGCCGCCGTCCCGTACTGCATCGCCAGCAGCATGTACGCCATACCGAGAGCCATCACGACCAGGCTCAGCCGGACACTCCGGGTGTACGCGCCCTGCCGCCGAACCGCGAGCACAGTCACGGGCGACCGGTCGGTGGCGACGTCCGGCCCCCGGCCCGCGTCGCTCACCACCCCGTCATGCTCGGCGGCGAGGCTGAGGGCCTCCCGCTCGGCGACAGTGGACAGCCGACCGCTCGCCCATCCGGCGGCCTCGACGAGGAACCAGGCCGCGAGCAGCACGGTCACCACCGCGTTCTTGGACTCCATCATCTCGAACATATAGGCCATCGCCCCCAGGTCGACGGCCGCGATCAGCCAGGGCCACGACATGCCCCGCTCGCCCCGCGAGAACCACGCCGTGGCCCCTAGCGCGCCGACCGCGGCCACCGCGAAGGTGACCTTCCCGGGGGTCGCCGGGACCGGCATCTCGTCGGCCGGCCAGAACATGTCCAGCATGCCGAGCGCCATCGGGACGTGGACGCCGTGCCACGGCCGGGAGCGGCCGCGCACGCCGAGGGCATGGACCGCGTGCGCCACGAGAATGACCAGGAAAATGACGGTGCACACGACGTCGAGCCACCTGGGCAGCCAACTGTTCGACATGGTAGGCAACTCCTCCGGCGCATTTTGTCAGTGACTCTGTCCGGCCGTGTCCACGACGGCACGAGCGAGCCTACGCTCATCCTGAGGAGCATTTCTACAACGTGTAGAGTTCCACCGACGGCCACCCCGTGCCGCCAGGGTCGCACCGGGACCGATCCCCCGGCGAG
>DATDMG010000143.1:0-4227 GCA_036518955.1 Kineosporiaceae bacterium
ATCTTGGCTTGGTGTTTATCTGCCATCTTTGACACGGTGGATTTGTGCTTCGCGGCCAAAGTCTTGAGCATGGACGTCATTGCGTGCCAGTGTACTTTCTCTAGGCGCCAGACGTCCCCGGCGAGTCGATAGTAGCCGACGATGCCCCTGTATTCGGCTGCGTAGGTCTGGACGATGTCGTAGTCGTCAAGGTTCTGCAGTCTCGACCGGTGCCAGGGTTTACCATGGCGCCGATAAGGGGCACACTTGGTCTTGAGCACGTCCAGTGGTACCCGCAGTGTAATGGTTCCGTTGGCCGCGCGGCGGCCCCGGGTGACCTTCGTGTCGCAGTGCTGGACGGTGATCTCGTAGCCGAGGTAGCGCGCCGCCCGGGTACGGGCGTGCGTGACCAGTGTCTTTTCTGGGTTGAGTTCGAGCGCAAGGTCGTCACGCAGGAACCGCTCCAACTGGCCCTTGATGGCCTCGGCTTCGGCCTTCGGTCCGGTGAACCCCAGGATATGATCGTCGGCGTACCTGGAGTAGCGCAGCCGACGGTACCCGGGGTCTTGCGGGTCGCCCGAGGGGAGTTGATGCAGTTGGCGGCGCAGGTTCTGGGCCTTGGCCCGGTCGCCACGTTCTCGTGCCCGCCGGTACTGACTCCTTTTCCTCACATATTCTGGGTTGGGTTTCCGATGCTTCCCTCGGGTGTATTGCGGAATCAGAACTGTTTCGACATAGACATCCAACTTATGCAGGTAGATGTTGGATAGAATTGGCGATGCCACCCCACCTTGCGGACAGCCGCTCAGCGTTTGATGATATCGCCAGTCCTCCAGGTACCCGGCTTTCAGCATCTGTTTGATGAGCCGCAGAAACCGATTGTCATGGATCTCTTCCGACAGGGTCCGGACCATTATTTCATGGTCAAGTGACCCAAAGGAAGCCCCGACTTACTACCCGCTTCGAAGACCTTGCGGCGGCGCTGAGGGCGTGCGCGCAGGGCGTGCCGTGTCTGGTGGCGGCGGTCGAACTGCTGATCGGGCACCGGTTCTGGCTGCGGCGTGAGGATTTCCTGGAGCGGTTCGTCGAGGTCTATGTCGAGGAGATGACCGGGCGTGGGCTGGCGTTCGTGGACTGGACGGCTGCCGTCGGCGCGGGCCGGCTGGCGTGCTCGGACGGTGAGCGTCAGGTCCTGGCGATCGCCGCGAGCCTGGCCGAGGGCGTGCCGGTCGATCTGCGGGACGCGTTGGGCGGGCTGGATGCACCGACCGTCGCGCTGGTGGTGGCCGCGGTGGAGACCTCCACCGGCCACGGCCCTGGAGCGGTGTGGTGGTGAGCGTCGGGCAGACGGTGACGGTGACCCGGGCACGTCATCCGCTGGCCGGGCAGCGGCTGCCGGTGCTGGGCCGGATGCGGCGCCGGGGCCAGGTCGTGCTCCTGGTGGTGCTGCCCGGCGGGGGCAAGACGCTGATGCCGGCGGCGTGGACCAGCGCCGAACCTGAGGCGGCTGGGGCGTTCTGCGCCACGCTGGCCACCGCGGAGGACCTCCTGGCGGTGACGCGGCTGGTTGCCGCGTTCGCCTCACCGGCGCGAGGCGAACAGGAACAGGCTGCACAGACGTCACCGTGCGAGGAGGACGACTGTGCAGCCCGCCCCAACGAGTATCCGACAGACCACCCCGGTCCAGCTGTGCCTGCTTCTCGACCAGGTTCCCCCGTCTCGGGCCAGCCTGCCGGGGGTGCTGCCCGAGACCCGCACCGGCGAGGCGATCACGATCCTGGCCGGGATGATCGCCCAGGCCGCGAAGCCGCTGATCACGGAGGCCGGGGATGAGTGAGCACCCCAAGATTCGGCCTGGGCATCTGCAGCGGGCCGCGATCGTGTATGTCCGGCAGTCGACGCTGGCCCAGGTCGAGCACAACCGGGAGTCCACCGTGCGCCAGTACGACCTGGCCGAACGGGCGGTGGCCTGGGGCTGGCCCCGGGCCGCGGTCAGGGTGATCGACGAGGACCTGGGCGTGTCCGGCACCTCGACGGCGGGCCGGTCGGGGTTCGCGCAGGTCACCGCGATGGTCGCGCTCGGCCAGGTCGGGATCGTGCTGGCGTTGGAGTGTTCCCGGCTGGCCCGCAACAACGCCGACTGGTACCGGCTGCTGGACCTGGCCGGGATGACCGACACCCTGATCGGCGACGCCGATGGCCTCTACCATCCCGGGCAGTTCAACGATCGCCTGGTGCTGGGGATGAAGGGCACGATGTCGGAATGTGAGATCCACATCCTGCGGGCCAGGCTGGCCGGCGGGATCGCCTCCAAGGCCTCCCGCGGGGAACTGCAACGGGCCCTGCCGGTCGGACTGGTCTGGACCGACCCCCGCGGCCGAGACGACCCCGGCCGGGTCCAGTTGCACCCCGACGAGGCCGTCCGCGGGGTCATCGCCGCGATCTTCGAACGGTTCGCGGTCGCCGGGTCGGTCCGGGCCACCTGGCTGTGGCTGCGCGAGCAGGGCCTGAAGTTCCCCCTGATGCCGGTGGTCTACATGCACGACCTGGGCGAGATCACCTGGGTCGCCCCGACCTACCACGCGGTGCACACCGTGCTGACCCACCCCGCCTACGCCGGTGCCTACGTCTACGGCCGTACCGCCCAGCGACGGCGCATCGATCCGGACGGGACGGTGCACGTCTCCCGGCACCTGCTGCCCCGCGACCAGTGGCAGGTGTGCATCCCCGGCCACCACACCGGCTACATCGACTGGGACACCTACCTGGCCAACCAGGAACGCATCAGGACCAACATCCGCCCCGAGCGGCACGCGGCCGGCACCGGCGCCGTCCGCGAAGGCTGTGCCCTGCTGCAGGGCCTGGCCGTCTGCGCCACCTGCGGCCGCAAGCTGGCGGTGTTCTACCAGGGCAAGACCAAGTCGAAACCGGGCTACTACTGCAACGGCACCGCCGAGCTCGTCGACGGCAAGGGCGTGCGGCACCTGACCACCGGCGGAGCCGGGATCGACACCGCCGTCGCCCAAGCGGTCCTGGACGCGATGGCACCAGCCGCTCTGGAAGCGGCCCTGGCCGCGGCGGAGGACCTGGAACACGGCCACGAGACCGTCCTGGCCCAGCACGCCCGCGAGGTCGAACGCGCCCGCTACGAGGCCTCCCGCGCCGAACGCCGCTACCGGGCCGTCGACCCGGACAACCGGCTGGTCGCCCGCGGCCTGGAAGCCGACTGGGAGAAAGCCCTCACCGCCCTCGCAGCCACCGAAGATGCTCTCGAGCAGCGCCGCCGACGCCGGCCCGCCCCCCTCACACCCGACGAACGGTCCCAGGTGCTGGCCCTGGCCAGCGACCTGCCCTCGGTCTGGGACGCCCCGACCACCACGGACAAGGACCGCAAGCAACTGCTGCACGCCCTGCTGGAGGAGGTCGTCATCACCATCACCCGCAGCCCCGGCGCCGGGCAGGCTGACCTGCTGCTGCGCTGGAAAGGCGGCGCCACCAGCGACCTGACCCTGACGATGCGCCGCGCCCAACCCGCCATCCGCACCAGCGACGACACCATCGACTTGATCCGCCGGCTGGCCGTCCACCACCCCGACGCGGTGATCGCCGGGATCCTCAACCGGCAGGGCAAGCGCACCGCCCGCGGACTGTCGTACACCGCCAGTAGGGTCCAGTCACTGCGCTACCACCGGGACATCCCCGCCTACCAACCCCACGCCCGCACAGCGGAGGGAGACCTGCTCACCGTGGCCGACGCCGCCAAGACCCTGGGCACCGCCCCCTCCACCCTGCACCGGTGGATCAACGACGGGTTCATCCCCGCCGAACAGGACACCCCCGGTGCCCCCTGGCGGATCCGGCTCACCCCCAACCTGCGCGCCCTGTTCGTCGACACAGCCCCCGACGGGTGGCTCGTCATGCAAGACGCCACCAAAGCCCTCGGTATCTCCCGGCAGACCGTCTTGCAGCGTGTCAAGCGCGGCGAACTCCAAGCCGTCCACGTCACCACCGGACGCCGAAAAGGCTTACGCATCAACGTATCCCCGCCCCAACAAGGCCTGTTCTGACCCCCCCAAACACCGACAGGAGCAGTGTGACCATGCATCCAAGAAGTCGCGGAGATCCGCGTCCAGCACCCAGTTCACTCTCCTGCTGGTCAGTCCGGCCGCCAGCGCGTCCAGCGCGTCGTGGGGCTTGCGCCCCGGCCGGAACCCGTAGGAGAAGCCCTTGAAGTCCACCTCGTAGATC
>DATDMG010000144.1:0-7801 GCA_036518955.1 Kineosporiaceae bacterium
CTGCCCGAACGGATCCGCCGGCCCCCGCGCCGGGCGCTGCCGGGCGGGCGGCTGGGGCCGCGCCGGCGGTCGGGCAGACTGCCGGGATGACGTCCGAGCGGATGCGAGTGTCCTGGCTGACACGCAACGTGGTCGTGCTGAGTGTGGTCTCGCTGATGCAGGACGCCGCGAGCGAGCTGCTCTACCCGATCCTGCCGATCTTCCTCACCGGCACGCTCGGGGCCCCGGCCGCCGTGGTCGGCCTGGTGGAAGGGGTCGCCGAGGGTGCCGCGTCGCTGACCAAGCTCGCTGCCGGCGGGCTGGTGCGGCACTACCCGCGGCGCCGGCTCGTCGGGGTGGGGTACGGGCTCGCAGCGCTGGGCAAGCTTCTGGTCGCCCTCGCGCCGGCGTGGCCGCTCGTGGCCTCCGGCCGAGCGGTCGACCGGCTCGGCAAGGGTCTGCGCGGCGCCCCGCGGGACGCGATGCTCGTCGACGGCGTCCCGGTGAATCAGCGGGGGCGCGTGTTCGGTGTGCACCGCACCGCGGACACGACCGGTGCCGTCATCGGCCCGCTGCTCGGCCTGGCCGCGTACCACGGTTTCGCGGGGCGGATCCGGCCGGTGCTGGCGGTGGCGGTGGTGCCGGCCGTTCTCAGTGTGCTGCTGGTGGCGCTGGCCCGGGACGAGCGCCGGCCGCGGCCGGAACCCGGCCCGACCCGTCCGCTCGCCGTGCTGCGCTCGGTCCTGCACCCACCGGCCGGGCTCGGCCGGCCCTACTGGCGGGTGGTGGCCCTGGTGACCGGGTTCGCGCTGGTGAACTTCCCGGACGCACTGGTGCTGCTGAGGCTGGGGCAGATCGGCTTCGCGCTGCCGGCCGTCGTCCTGGCGTACGTGCTCTACAACGCCGTCTACGCGCTGGCCAGCCTGCCGGCAGGTGCGTTCGCGGACCGGTTCGGCCCCGCGCCGGTCTTCGCCGCCGGTGTACTGTTCTTCGCGCTCGGCTACCTCGGGCTCGCCGTGACCTCCGATCACACCGCGGCGTGGGTCCTGATGGCCGTCTACGGCCTGTACGCCGGCTGCACGGACGGCGTCGGCAAGGCGTGGGCGAGCCGGTTGCTGGGCGAGGCGAGCCAGAGCGCCGGGCAGGGATTCCTGCAGGGACTGGCCGGCCTGGCCACCCTCGCGGCCGGGATCTGGGCCGGAGTCGCCTGGGACGCCGGCGGCGGTCACGGCCGGTGGCCGCTCGCGGTGTCCGGCGCCGTGGCGCTGCTGCTGGCCGCCGTAGTGCTGGCCGCGCACCGGGCGGATGCGGGCCGCCGCCGGCAGGGGTCCGCGGCAGCGGCCGGTGTCACTCCTCCGCCCTGACCCACGGCGTGAGGAGGCGCCACCGCAGGGGCCGGCGCGGCAGGGTCAGGCCGAGGGTCGCCAGCGCCAGCAGCGCGACGTCGATCACTGGTACCACGCCTATCCGCGGGGCCAGCAGGCTGCCCACCGCCGCCCCGGTGACCGACACCGCCATCTCGACCGTCAGGAACGCGGCGGCGACCCGCCCGAGCAGCGGGTTCGGCGTCCGGCGCTGGTACTCCGTCGGGACGGCGACCAGGAGGACGACGGCGGGCGCGCCTGCCGTCGCGAACCCGGCCAGCGTGGCCGGGTAGCTCACCGACTGGAACGCCAGCAGGTACGCCGCGCCGAGCAGTGCGACGCTGGCGAGCACCGCCCTCTCCGCGGACAACCGTTCGATCACGGAGCGGGCGACGAGGGTGCCCACGACGTAGCCGACGCCGAGTGCCGCGAGCAGGTAGCCGAAGGACTCCGCACCCACCCGCAGGACGCTCCGGGCGTAGGGCACCAGCAGCGCGGTGACGGCGCCGTTGGAGAGGTAGAAGACCGCGGTGACCCGGAGCAGGCGGCGCAGCGGGCCGATGGTCAGCACGTGGTGCAGACCGGTCCGCAGTTCGGCCAGGCCGTCCGCGAGGCCGGCCCGGGCGACGGGACGCGGGGGTGCCTGGTGGTGGCGCACCCGGTGGCACGCCAGCACCGAGACCAGGTAGCTCGCGGCGTTCAGCACCACCAGCCATTGGAAACCGATCGTCAGGTACAGCAACCCTCCGAGTACCGACCCGACCATGCGGACGATGCCGTCGATCATCGCGAACATGGCGTTCGCGTCGGCCAGGTTCTGCCGGGGCGCGACGATGGCCGGGATGAGTGCCTGCCGGGCCGGCCGGAACAGCTGCGCGGCGCTGTTCTCGATCAGGATCGCGAGGAACAGCACCCAGAGCGCCCCCCCTGCGCAGGCGAGGAGCATGCTGAGCACTGCCGCGGCCCGGACGAGGTCCGCCCAGATCATCACCCGGACCCGGTCGTGCCGGTCGACGAGGACACCGGCGGCCGGTCCGAGGACCAGCGCCGGGAAGGTCTCGGCGATGAAGGTGGCGCCGGTCGCTGCGGTCGACCCGGTGCGGTCGTACACGTGCAACGGCACCGCGACCACGAGGAGCCAGGTGCCCAGCACCGAGGCGAGTTGACCGAGCCATAGGCACCGAAAATCGGAATTGTCCCAGAGTGCGAGCACTGTCCAAGCCTCCCACCGGAGGCAGATGCAGTCCTTGATCGGTCGAACAGTTCCTCGAAACGCGACGTTGACCGTGCCGATGCACGTGCAGGCCCCCGGGCGGGTCAGAGCGTGGCGAGCAACCTCTCGGCACGCCGCCGGGTCGCAGCCGAGCGTCGACCTGGCACAGCCAGTAGCCGGAGGCACCCGTCGGCGACCATCGGCGCCACGACCTCGGCGTCCAGCCGGCCGCGGTCGGCGCGCACCGGCACCACCGATTCGACCAGCCCGAAGACCAGGTCCGCGGCGAGCGTGACGTCGTCACAGTTGAACGCCCCCTGACCGGCCCCGGCGCCGACCAGGTCCGCGTACGCCGCGCGCAGCTGCACGCGCTGGGCGTGGAAGCCGGCGAACCGCGCCGACCGCGACTCCGGCATCAGGTACAGCGCGCCGATGTTCCAGCGGCCGGAGCAGAGGAGCCGGACGTCGAACGCCGCGAGTGCCCAGAGCCGAGCCTCGACCGGCTCGCCGCTCGCGGCGAGGGCGTCCGCGGCGTCCAGCGAGGGGATGACCGTGCCCTCCAGGAGCTCGGCGAGGATCTGCTCCTTGCTGGCGAAGTGGTAGTACAGCGAGGCCTGCTTGATCCCCACCGCCATCGCGATGGCACGGGTGGACGTCGCGGCGTACCCGTGCTCGCTGAAGAGCTCCGCCGCCGCGTCGAGGATCTCCTCCCGTGCGGTCGTACCCTCGCGCCGGCGTGGGGCCAGTCGAGGCCGTCCCACCGAGACCTGCACGACCATTCTCCGATCCTGGCACGTCTTTCGAACCTCGCCCGTCCCGTGGATCAGCGCAGGCCCCCCGACGGCCCACCTTTCACGTGACCGTTACCTGTGGGCGTCCGGCGTAACAGGAGGACATGGCGGCCGGATGTCAAGGACCGTTGGGCCTCCCCGGGCGCAGTCCGGAGCGGGCACCCTGAACAGATGCGCTGGCTCGCTCGCGGGGAGCAGGAGATGCCGGTGGGCGACGCGTGGCTGGCGCCCGCGGAACGAGCCCGGCTGGCGGGGTTGCGGTTCACCAAGCGACGGACCGAGTACCGGCTACGGCGTTGGGCGGGCAAGCATGCCGTCGCGGCGGTCGCCGGGCTCGAGGCCAGCGCCGAGCGGCTCGCCACGATCGAGATCCTCAACCACCGTGGGGGAGCGCCCTACGTCCAGCTGGACGGCGAACCGCTCGACGTCGACATCTCCCTCACCGACCGGGCCGGATGGGCGGTGTGCCTGGTGAGCGACCGGGCGGGCGCCGGCGACGGCCCGGCGACCGTCGGGGTGGACCTGGAGCTCGTCGAGCCGCGCAGCGACGGGTTCGTCCAGGACTTCTTCACCGCGGACGAGTCCGCGCACGTGCGGTCCCTGCCGGCCGGGCAGGCCCGGTACGTGGCCGCGAACCTGTTCTGGTCGGCGAAGGAGAGCGCACTCAAGATCCTTCGCACCGGACTACGCGCCGACACCCGGTCGGTGGAGGTCCGGCTGACCGAGCCCGGCGAGCTGTTGCGCACCGACGGCTGGTCGCCGCTGGAGGTCCGCGAGCCTTCGGGGCGCTGCTTTCCCGGCTGGTGGCGCCGGGACGGCGTCTTCGTGCTGACCGTCGCCTACGACCGCCCCGGGGAGCCCCCGGGCGTGCTGGCCGGGGCGACCGCGGACCTGTCGACCGCGGTGCCCGTCCACAGCTGGCTGACCCAGCCGATCACCTGCTGAGCCGCCCTGCCGGCCCTCCCGCTGACCATGCGGGGGCATGGTCAGCGGGAGGGCCGCGGGCCCGACCCGACGGGTCAGCCGGCCATCACCTCGTGCAGCGGGACGGCGATGTCGTCGGCCAGGGGTGCCGGCATCGGTGAGGTGCGGTACCCGTCGAGACGGAGCACCACGCGGCCGTCCGCACCGAGCACGGCACAGTCGAAGCCGTGCTCCGCCCGGCCGGCGACCGCCACCAGCGGCCCGGCCCCCGGTCCCGCCGCCGGGGCCAGCAGGTCGAGGCGCTGGATGCCGGCCGGCAGGGCCAGTGTTCCGGTCGTCCCGGCCTCGTAGAGCCCGGCCGTCTGGAAGCAGAGCTCCACCAGCCGCGGCCCGATCGCGGTCGGCTGCTCGCCCGGGACGTGATCGGCCGGCAGGTCCTCGGCCAACCTGGCCACCGCGGCGCCGTTGGCGCGCCACGCCTCACCCACCACCTGGTACGCCGGTCCGTGGAAGTAGAACCGGTACACCAGGTCGGGGCCGATGGAGCTGTCCGCGTGCGCCGGTACCTCGCGGCTCTGGCCTTGCGGTGCCTGCGCCGCCAGCCGGACCCGCCCGGTGAAGTGCACGGTCACCTGCGGTGCCGCGCTGCCGTGCAGGGTCCGCTCGCCGGTCAGCCGGCACTCGGCGAGGAGGTCGTCGCCGTCCGGCACGAGGAGCGCGGTGACGGTGAGGGTGCGCGGCTCGTCCCGGTAGAACTTGAACGGCGCGTGGAACACGACGTCCTCGACGGCGACCGCGTACCGCTCGCCGGCGAGCAGCTTGGCGACCTCCACGAAGGCCTCGATCCCCATCACGCCGGGCAGGAGCGGGGTCCCGTCGATCCGGTGGTCGTCGAGGAACGGCTGCTCCTTCGGGTCGAGCGTGGTGCGGACGACCAGCCCGTCGTGGACACCGTCCGCGACGACCTCACCGACCATCGGGCCGGCGTGGGAGAGGTCGAGGCGGGTGACGTCCAGCCCGCCCGTCGGGTGCTTCTCGGCCGCCATCAGGCCGAGTCGTCCCGCCACCACGACCTCGCCGCGGAACGGGGTCGACAGCAGCTCCCGGCGGATCCACGCCACCCCGGCCTCCGGCGGCAGCATCTGGACGCCGGCCGCTTCCATGATCTTCGGAATGGAGCCACGGGTGGCCATCCCGATGCCGCCCCACGCCGTCCAGTCGAGGGCCAGGCCGCGGGTCCGGCCGCTCCGGCGCAGGTTGCTGGTGATCTTGCAGAGGAGGTCGTTCGCGGCGCTGTAGTCGGTCTGACCCTGGTTGCCGAACCTGCCTGCCACCGAACTGAACACCACCGTCGCACCGACCGGCAGGTCCATCGCGGCCCGGGTGAGGTTGAACCACCCGTCGCTCTTGACGTCGAAGACCAGGTCGAACTCGCGCGGCTCCTTCTCCGGCAGGTTCCGGCTGATCTCCAGCCCGGCGGCGTGCAGCAGGACGTCGATCCGGCCGTGGTCACGCCGGACGACGTCGACGACCTCGGCAACCGCATCGGGATCGGTGAGATCCACGCTGTGGTAGCGCGCGACCCCGCCCGCCTGCTCGACCGCCTGGATGGCGGCGAGGGCCGAGACCCGGCGCTCGATGCCGGCCAGTTCCCGCTCGATCAGGACGGGGGTCGGCCGCTCCCCGCGGTCCTTGAGCCGGGCGGCGAGATCCTTCTTCAGGCCCTCCTTGTCGGTGCCGAAGCGCCGCAGGTCCTCGTCGTCCGGGTTCGGGGCCGGGGTCAGGTCGAGCAGGTGGAAGGTGCCGCCACCCACTGCCGCCAGGTCTGCGGTGATCGCCGAGACGATGCTCCCGGCGGCGCCGGTGACCACCACGACGCTGTCCGCGCCCAGGGTGATCCCCTCGCCGACGATCGCGCCGTCGTCCGCCCGCGCCGGGAACGGCCGCTCCGACAGGGCCACTCCCCAGCGGCTGTCATCCGCCCGGCCGATCTCGACCACCCCCGGGTCACGCAGGGTCTCCTCGACGAGGATGTCCGCGATCGCCGCCGTCTTCCGGCTCGCCGGCAGGTCGATGGCCTTGACCAGGGTCTCGGGCTTCTCCTTCTGGTAGGACTTGGCGAAACCGGTCACGGCACCGCCCATCGGCGCGGTCGCACCCGCCGCGTCGTAGCCGTGGTAGCCGCCGAGCCGGGTCGCGGTGACCAGGAATGGCGCCTGGTCGTACAGCGTGCGCATGGTGGCGTAGAGCGCCTTGACGCGGCGCCGCAGGGCCTCGCGCCAGACGGCGAGGTCGAAGTCGTGCGGGCCCTCGTCGTCCAGCCCCGGCAGCCAGTAGACGCCCTGGACGCCGCCGGCCGCGACCCATCCGGACAGTTGGGCGAGGAGCTCGTCGGTCGCGGTGCCGGGCTCGATCGGCAGCACGGTGACCTGCGCTCTGGCCAGCCGCTTGACGAGCGCGTGCCCGACGCCGCCCTCGTCCAGCATGACCACGACGCGGCTGCCCTCGCCGAGCTGGACGCCCGTCGGGACGCAGCGGTCGAGGTCCGGCCGCAGCACCGGCACCGGGACCCGACGCGGCAGCGTGTCGACGGCGTCCAGGTCGCCGAGGACGGTCGGGGCGATCGCGGCCGGTCGGGCCGCGGGCACCTCGGCCGGCGCCTCGCCAGGTGCCGTCGCTGTCGCTGTGGTTGCGGTGGTGGGGGCGGTGAGGCCGGTCTTGGTGCGGACCCAGCCGATCACGTGGGTCAGCGTGGGGAAGTCCCGCAGTTGCAGGTTGGGGTCGCGTTCGACGTCGAACTTCTCCCGGACGGCGGCGAAGACCTCGGCCTGCTTGACGGTGTCGACGCCGAGGTCGGCCTCCAGGTCCAGGTCGAGGTCGAGCAGTTCCGGTGGGTAGCCGGTCAGCTCGGCCACGATGTCGAGGACCGTGTCGGTCACCGGGTCACCGGCCGCCGGTGCCTCGGCGGGTGCGACGTCCTGCGCCGCTTCGGCTGCCGGGGCGGGTGCGACGTCCTGCGCCGCTTCGGCTGCCGGGGTGGTGGTGGGGGCGGTGAGGCCGGTCTTGGTGCGGACCCAGCCGATCACGTGGGTCAGGGTGGGGAAGTCCCGCAGCCGCAGGTTGGGGGCGCGTTCGACGTCGAACTTCTCCCGGACGGCGGCGAAGACCTCGGCCTGCTTGACGGTGTCGACACCGAGGTCGGCCTCCAGGTCCAGGTCGAGGTCGAGCAGTTCCGGTGGGTAGCCGGTCAGCTCGGCGACGATGTCGAGGACCGTGTCGGTCACCGGGTCACCGGCCGCCGGTGCCTCGGCTGCCGGGGCGGCGGTCGGCGCCGGGACCCGTGTCACTGTCATCGGCTGGCGTTCCGGCGCGAGCGGCTCCGGGGCGGCGGCCGCCCGGGCCTTGATCGCTTCGATGTTCGGGCCGCGGGTGGCGGTCGCGGCGGCCGGCAGCGCGCCGTCCGCGATCCGCAGCCGGCGCTGGACGACCTCCAGCGTCGCGCCCGGGTGCCCGACGAGCCGGTCGAGCCA
>DATDMG010000145.1:0-2461 GCA_036518955.1 Kineosporiaceae bacterium
TCCGGGCCCGCGTCATCGACTGCTACTCCGTGAAGCCGATCGACGGCGTCACCCTGTCCGCAGCAGCTGGAGCCACCTCCGGGCGCATCGTCGTCGCTGAGGACCACCATCCCGAAGGCGGACTCGGCTCAGCCGTCACCGACAGCCTGCTCGCCGCCGGAACCTCGACTCTGTCCCTTACACACCTCGCCGTCCGCGGCATGCCCACTTCCGGAACGACCGACGAACTCCTCGCCTGGGCCGAGATCGACGCCGACCACATCGCCTCCGCCGCCCGGCAACTGATCACCACCGGGACAGTGCTCCCGAAGCGCGATCGATGACGTGTCATATCCGGCGAGATCGAGGATCAGGCACTGACGTTCGAGGAGCAGGGAGGGGGCTGACCAGCCGCGGTGACCTGCTGCGACGGCGCGATGGTGATCCGGTTCTCGACGGTGCTCGCGCTCGGGTACGCCCGGGAGGGCGACCCGGACGAAGCGCCGGAGGGTGCGCTTGCCTTCGCCAAGGACCTCGACCCGGGCCTTTGACCGCCGGGCCGGCGGCGACCGGGACCGTCTGGACGACGGCCGACCCTGCCGACCCGGATCCTACGAGCTCGCGTGGCGTGACGCCGCGACGGCGTCCACAGCATGGACCCGTGGCGAGTGCTGCGACGACCGTGAAGCCTCCGCTCAGCGGCTTCGAGGCGCGATCGACCGCGCCGCCGTGTGTGCTGGTGGTGTTCGGAGTGCCGGGGGATCTGAGTCCGCGCAGACTCATCCCGGCGCTCCCGCCACGACCCCGGCTGGGCCCGTGGGTGACCGCCGCCAGCGGTCCACGGCGTCCGGTCCCGGAGAGTCCCCGACGTCCGGCCGACGCTCATGAGCCGTCAGGGTCCCGGGCGTGTTCCACGACCAGCCGGGTGAGCTCGACCCGCGAGCGGATACCGAGTTTGCGGAAGATCTGGCGCAGATGGAAGTCGACCGTGTGCCGGGACAGGAACATCCGTTCGGCGACCTGCACGTTGGTCAGTCCCTCGGCGACGATGCAGGCCACTCGACGTTCGGTGTCGGTCAGGCTCGGCCAGCCGGCTTCCGGCCGGTCCACGCGGGTCCAGGTGCGGTTGCGGAAACCCAGTCCGCGCAGGCGCGATCGGACCCGCGCGGCGTCCCGCTCGGCACCCGCCCGTTGGTACGCCGTCAACGCACGCTCGAAGGCATCCCGCGCTCCGTCACGGTCCACGTCGGCGGCGGACAGGGCGACCGTTCCCGCGTCCTCCCAGGCGGAGGCGACCGCCCACGGATGGCGGTAGGCGTCCGCCGCCTGCCTCAGCAGGCGCGCGTCCCGGTCCGTCAGCCCGCGCGCGTGCGTGGCCGACGCCGCGATCACGGGGAACCCGCCGTTGCCGAGAGCCAGCCGCTCGGCAGCGGCGACGATCGGCGTGACGAGATCGTCCCGGCCGGCCGCGACCGCCGCGCGGATCAGCACGGCGGCCCCGGCCGGTTCCTCGACGAGCAGCATCGGCCGGGTGAGGACCCACGCCGAGAGTTCGTCCAGCTCCTCCGGCGCGGCTGCCCGCCCGTCGGCGCGGGACGCCAGGTGAGCCTGCGACCAGGCCGCCGCCGCGGCGCCCAGACGCGTCCGCGGCTGCCGGCACTCGTGCCGGCACCGGTCCACGTACGCGCCGACCTCCCGTAGGTCCCCGCGGAGCACCGCGATCTGCGCCATCGTCGCGAGCGCCAGCGGTACGAGGAGCCGCAGGCCGAGACCGTTCCCCAGGGCCAGGGTCTCGTCGACCTGGGCACGTGCGGCGTCCAACCGCCCGGTGGCCATGTCCAGGCGGGCCATGAACAGCGACGGAGCCAACCAGCACGTCAGGTCGGCGGCCAGGACGTCCTCCTCGGCCGCTCGGTCCAGGGCCGTCGCGGCGTCGTCGAACTCGCCCAACGCCGTCAGCATCGTCGCCAGCGAGAGCCGGGGGTGGATCCCGTCCGCATGGCCACGGTCCGCCCGGACCACCGCGGCGCGGACATGGCCCAGCGCGACGGCGATCTGTCCCTGGTCCCACGCCACCCAGGCGAGCGCCAGGACCGCCGCGGCCAGGGCGGTGTCACCGCCCGGACGTTCCCCTCCGGCCAGGACCTCCTCCGCGGCCTCCTGGACGCGCGACGTGTCCTCCAGGATCGTCAGCGCCTGCAGCCTGGTCACCTGTGCCGCGTCCCACAGTGCGTTGGGCAGCTCACGATCGGTCAGGGTCACCGTCGCCTCGGTGACGGCCTGTTCCGGGTAGCCGCTCATCAGCAGCACCGAGGCCAGCACGAGGTGCATCCGGCCGGCGCACTCCCCGGGGACGGCGGGGAGCGCCAGAGTGGACCAGGCCAACTGCGTCGCCTCGGTGAACCGCCGTGCCGCGACCAGCGCGTCGACGGCGGTGACGGTGCGGGGGAAGCGGTTGTCGTCCGCGCCGCCGGTCGAGCCG
>DATDMG010000146.1:0-7821 GCA_036518955.1 Kineosporiaceae bacterium
GGATGCGGCTTCGCCTGCCCGGTCGGTGGTGCGGGTGAGTTTCACCAATGCCGAGCATTCCACTGTGCAGATCGGCTACGGCTGGTGGGACGTCACCCCTGACCAGCTCGGCACCAGTCCCACCGACCAGACCCCTCTCGACACGAGCCGACTCGCGCACTGTTGACCGGCGGCCACCACCGCGAGTGACTGTTCCAGGGAGTACCGATGATCATGGCTCGGCTCAGGGGTATTGCTGGGCGCTTGCGTGGTGCTGGGTCCGGGCCGGTCCGGCTGCGTCGGCGGTTCGGGGGTCTTGGCCTGTTGGTGGGTGTGGTGGTGGTGTCGGCGTGGGTGGCCGGTGTGCCGTTGGCTCCCGGGTGGGCGGTGGACGGCCCGAACATTCACGCCAACCCCGCCCAGGTGATCGTGTACCTGCACGGTGTGGTCGTGGGCGGTGGGACGCTGGTCAGCCGTGACTGGGTCCTCCTCACCGCCCACGAAGTCCCCCTCACGGACACCCCGCGCGTTTACACGATCCGTTTCGGCACGGTGACCGATTCCAACGATCCCCGTGACCGGACGAACCTGCGGACGATCGACAGGTTCGCGTTCCCGCGCAGCGGGGGAGACCTCGTGCTGGCCCACCTGGCGGAGCCGGTTCCCGAGGGCACCGTCATCGCTCACGAGCTGGCCAGCGCGGCACCGGCCCCCGGCGCCACGGCGGTACTGGTGGGATGGGGGCCGGACGGCACTGTGCTGAGATACGGCATCGGGACGGTCTACGACCCGGTCGCCCGCGAGAACGCGGATCTGGTCCGATCGCATGACCCTTCCTTTGGTGAGGATTTCCCGGTCGGGGTGGAGCCGATGGTCCTCAATCTGATGAGTGATTCTGGTGATTCGGGGAGCGGGGTGTTCGGGGCCGACGGGTCCCTGATCGGCGTCCATTACGGGAGGGTGAACTATCGGCACGCCAACGGGACGGGAAACTTCTACGGCCCTGACTATCTCCTTCCCTACGAGCTGCCGGTGTGGGTGTACCGGCGGTGGATCCAGAGTGTGATCAGTGGGGAGGGGTCCTCGTCGTCCGCTCCGCCGCCGCCCGGCGGCTCGCCCCGGCGCAGGCTGGACGCTGCCGGTGGGGCGCGTGGCGACTTGCCGATGACGTCGCCGCCGCCGACGTCGGTGTGTCTGCCCGGGATGAGGTCGTGCACTTCGCCGATCTGGGAGCAGGGGGTGTTGTTGGGGGCGGGCAATTACCGGGGCACGGCGTTGGCGCGGTGTGCGTCGGCGGGTGGGTCCGGGTGTTCCTTCAAGGGCACCGTCTATGCCGGTGGTGCCAGTGCGCGGATGTCGCTGGGGTCTGCGGATGCGCCGTCGGCGCCGGGTACTCGGGAGGTGCAGGTCTGGTGCGCCACGACGACGCCGTTCCCGGAGGCGACCTCGCCTGCCCGGTCGGTGGTGCGGGTCAGTTTCACCAATGCCGAGCATTCCACCGTCCAGATCGGTTACGGCTGGTGGGACGTCACCCCTGACCAACTCGGCATCAGTCCCACCGACCAGAGCCCTCTCGATACGAGCAGACTCGCCCACTGCTGACCGGCGGCCGTTGCCGCGAGCGACTGTTCCAGGGAGTACCGATGATCAAGGCTTGGTTCAGCGGTATTGCTGGGCGCCTGGGTGGCACCGGGTCCGGACCGGTCCGGCTGCGCCGGCGGTTCGCGGGTCGCGGCCTGTTGGTCGGTGTGGTGGTGGTGTCGGCGTGGGTGGCCGGTGTGCCGCTGGCTCCCGGGTGGGCGGTGGACGGCCAGGCCGCTCGCGTCAACCCCGGCCAGGTGATCGTGTACGAGAACGGTGAGTTCGATGGCAGCGGGACGCTGGTCAGCCGTGACTGGGTCCTGCTCACCGCCCACCAGCTCGAATACCGGGACACCCCGAGCGCCTACACGATCCGCTTCGGCACGGTGACCGGTTCCCATGACCCTCATGACCGGACGAACCTGCGGACGATCGACAGGTTCGTGCCCCCGCCCACCGGGGGAGACCTCGTGCTGGCCCACCTGTCGGAGCCGGTTCCCGAGGGCGCCACCCTCATCGCTCACGATCTGGCCAGCGCGGCACCGGCCCGCGGCACCATGGCGGTACTGCCGGGGTGGGGGCCGGACGGGACTGTCCTGAGATATGGCGTCGGGACGGTCTACGACCCGGTGGCCCGCGAGAACGCGGACGTGTACCGATCGGAGAACGGCATCTTTCGTGCATTATTCCCGGCCGGGATCGACCCGATGGTCCTCAATCTGAGGACTGGTGTCGGTGATTCGGGGAGTGGGGTGTTCGGGGCCGACGGGTCCCTGATCGGTGTCCATAGCGGGACGGGGAGTTATCAGCACGTCAACGGGACGGGAAACCTCTACGGCCCTGGCTATCTCCTTCCCTACGAGCTGCCGGTGTGGGTGTTCCGGCGGTGGATCCAGCGTGTGATCAGCGGGGAGGGGTCCTCGTCGTCCGCTCCGCCGCCCGGCGGCTCGCCCCGGCGCAGGCTGGACGACGTCGGTGGGGCGCGTGGGGACCTGCCGATGACGTCGCCGCCGCCGACGTCGGTGTGTCTGCCCGGGATGACGTCGTGCACCTCGCCGATCTGGGAGCAGGGGGTGTTGTTGGGGGCGGGCAATTACCGGGGCACGGCGTTGGCGCGGTGTGCGTCGGTGGGCAGTTCCGGGTGTTCCTTCAAGGGCACCGTCTATGCCGGCGGTGCCAGTGCGCGGATGTCGCTGGGGCCTGCGGATGCGCCGTTGGCGCCGGGTACTCGGGAGGTGCAGGTCTGGTGCACCACGACCACGTCGTTCCCGGATGCGGCTTCGCCTGCCCGGTCGGTGGTGCGGGTGAGTTTCACCAATGCCGAGCATTCCACTGTGCAGATCGGCTACGGCTGGTGGGACGTCACCCCTGACCAGCTCGGCACCAGCCCCACCGACCAGACCCCTCTCGACACGAGCCGACTCGCCCGCTGCTGACCCCGCCGGTCAGGTTGATCGTCTGCGGCCACTGCCGTAGTGACTGTTCTCCAGGGAGTACCGATGATCAAGGCTCGGCTCAGCGGTGCCGCTGGGCACTTGGGTGCCGCTGGGCCCGGACCGGTCCGGCTGCGCCGGCGGTTCCCGGGTCGCGGCTTGCTGGTGGGCGTGGTGGTGGTGGTGTCGGCGTGGGTGGCCGGTGTGCCGGTGGCTCCCGGGTGGGCGGTGGACGGTCCGAACGCCGACGCCAACCCCGGCCAGGTGATCGTGTACGAGAACGGTCAGTTCGATGGCAGCGGGACGCTGGTCAGCCGTGACTGGGTCCTGCTCACCGCCCACCAGCTCGATCACCCTGGCACCCCGAGCGCTTACACGATCCGCTTCGGCACGGTGACCGGTTCCAGCGACCCCCATGACCGGACGAACCTGCGGACGATCGACCGGTTCGCGTCCCCGGAGAGGGGGGGAGACATCGTGCTGGCCCACCTGGCCGAGCCGGTTCCGGAGGGCACCGTCATCGTCCATGATCTGGCCAGCGCGGCACCGGCCCGCGGCACCATGGCGACACTGGCGGGGTGGGGGCCGGACGGGACTGTCCTGAGGTATGGCACCGGGACGGTCTACGACCCGGTCGCCCGCGAGAACGCGGACATGTCCCGATCGGAGAACCCCCGCTTTGGTGAATTCTTCCCGGTCGGGATCGAGCCGATGATCCTCAATCTGGTGACCCAGTCCGGTGATTCGGGTAGTGGGGTGTTCGGGGCCGATGGGTCCCTGATCGGTGTCCATAGCGGGGCGGGGAGTTATCAGCACGTCAATGGGACGGGAAACTTCTACGGCCCTGCCTATGTCCTTCCGTACGAGTTGCCGGTGTGGGTGTTCCGGCGGTGGATCCAGCGTGTGATCAGTGGGGAGGGGTCCTCGTCGTCCGCTCCGCCGTCCGGCGGCTCGCCTCGGCGCAGGTTGGACGACGTCGGTGGGGCGCGTGGCGACTTGCCGATGACGTCGCCGCCGCCGACGTCGGTGTGTCTGCCCGGGATGAGGTCGTGCACCTCACCGATCGGGGAGCCGGGGGTGTTGTTGGGGGCGGGCAATTACCGGGGCACGGCGTTGGCGCGGTGTGGGTCGGTGGGCAGTTCCGGGTGTTCCTTCAAGGGCACCGTCTATGCCGGCGGTGCCAGTGCCCGCATGTCCTTGGGGCCCGCCACTGCGCCCTTGGCGCCGGGTACACGGGAGGTCCAGGTCTGGTGCGCCACCACCACGCCGTTCCCGGAGGCGACCTCGCCTGCCCGGTCGGTGGTGCGGGTGAGTTTCACCAATGCCGAGCATTCCACTGTGCAGATCGGTTACGGCTGGTGGGACGTCACCCCTGACCAGCTCGGTGCCAGTCCCACCGACCAGAGCCCTCTCGATACGAGCAGACTCGCCCACTGCTGACCGGCGGCCGCTGCCGCGAGTGACTGTTCTCCAGGGGGTACTGATGATCAAGGCTTGGTTCAGCGGTATTGCTGGGCGCCTGGGTGGCACCGGGTCCGGACCGGTCCGGCTGCGCCGGCGGTTCGCGGGTCGCGGCCTGTTGGTCGGTGTGGTGGTGGTGTCGGCGTGGGTGGCGGGTGTGCCGTTGGCTCCCGGGTGGGCGGTGGACGGTCCGAACGCTGACGTCAACCCCGGCCAGGTGATCGTGTACGAGAACGGTGTGTTCGATGGCGGCGGGACGCTGGTCAGCCGTGACTGGGTCCTGTTCGCCGGCCACCAGCTCGATCACCCTGGCACCCCGAGCGCTTACACGATCCGTTTCGGCACGGTGACCGGTTCCAGCGATCCCGGTGACCGGACGAACCTGCGGACGGTCGACAGGTTCGTGTTCCCGCCCAGCGGGGGAGACCTCGTGCTGGCCCACCTGTCGGAGTCGGTTCCCGAGGGCACCGTCATCGTTCATGATCTGGCCAGCGCGGCACCGGCCCGCGGCACCATGGCGACACTGCCGGGGTGGGGGCCGGACGGGACTGTCCTGAGATATGGCACCGGGACGGTCTACGACCCGGTCGCCCGCGAGAACGCGGAGGTTTTCCGATCGCAGTACCCCTTGTTTCATATATTCTTCCCGGCTGGGATCGACCCACTGGTCCTCAATCTGGCGGTCCAGTCTGGTGATTCGGGGAGTGGGGTGTTCGGGGCCGACGGGTCCCTGATCGGCGTCCATAGCGGGAATGGGAACTATCAGCATGTCAACGGGACGGGAAACCTCTACGGCCCTGGCTATTACCTTGCCTACCAACTGCCGGTGTGGGAGTACCGGCAGTGGATCCAGAGCGTGATCAGTGGGGAGGGGTCCTCGTCGTCCGCTCCGCCGCCCGGCGGCTCGCCCCGGCGCAGGTTGGATGACGTCGTCGGCGGCGGCGGTGTGGGTCTGCCGATGACGTCGCCGCCGCCGACGCCGGTGTGTCTGCCCGGGATGTGGTCGTGCACCTCGCCGATCTGGGAGCAGGGGGTGTTGTTGGGGGCGGGCAACTACCGGGGCACCGCGCTGGCGCGGTGCGCGTCGGCGGGCAGTTCCGGGTGTTCCTTCAACGCCACCGCCTATGCCATCGGGGCAAGCGCCCGCATGTCCTTGGGGCCCGCCACCGCGCCCTTGGCCCCGGGCACTCGGGAGGTCCAGGTCTGGTGCACCACCACCACGCCGTTCCCGGACGCGACCTCGCCCGCTCGGTCGGTGGTGCGGGTCAGTTTCACCAATGCCGAGCATTCCACCGTCCAGATCGGCTATGGCTGGTGGGACGTCACCCCTGACCAGCTCGGCACCAGCCCCACCGACCAGAGCCCTCTCGACACGAGCCGACTCGCCCACTGCTGACCCACCGGTCAGCCGGTGCCGCCCCCTGTCGTGTCCGGGTTGTCGGCGCCACCTCGGCGGCCAGGGTGCGCCCGTCCGGGCTGAACTCCAGCGGCCGGGGCGTGCCGGCGCCCGTGCTCGAGCCGGGGCCCGGGGAGGTCGACGAGCGCCGCGGGAACCCCTCGAGAGCATCGGCCGAACGCGGGAGCAGATCGTCCGCCAAAGCACTGAGCGTCGCTCTACAAATACGCGCCGTCACAACGCTGGTGCCAGACTCCCAGTCATCGCGGGGGCGACGAGCCCCGCGATCCAGACCAGCAGCGCTCGCGGGGGCGACGCTCCACCGGCCGCGGCGCTCCGGGGTGAGGCCGCCGACAGCGATGAGGGTTCACCAGGCGATGCCGAAGACTGCGCTCATCACGGGGATCACAGGTCAGGACGGCTCCTATCTGGCGGAGTTGCTGCTGGAGAAGGGCTACGCCGTCCACGGCCTGATCCGCCGCGCGAGCACGTTCAACACGAGCCGGATAGACCACCTGTACCAGGACCCGCACGACCCGAGCGCGAGGCTCTTCCTCCACTACGCCGACCTCACCGACGCCTCGCGGCTCGTCACCCTCCTGGACTCCGTGCAGCCCGACGAGGTCTACAACCTCGCCGCCCAGTCGCACGTGAAGGTCTCGTTCGACGAGCCCGAGTTCACCGGCCTGACGACGGGCATGGGGACGACGCGGCTGCTCGAGGCGATCCGCATGGTGGGCCTGAACTGCCGGTTCTACCAGGCGTCCAGCTCCGAGATGTTCGGCGCGTCGCCGCCGCCGCAGAACGAGGAGACCCCCTTCTACCCGCGCTCCCCGTACGGCGCGGCGAAGGTCTACAGCTACTGGATGACCCGCAACTACCGCGAGGCCTACGGGATGTTCGCCGTCAACGGCATCCTCTTCAACCACGAGAGCCCCCGCCGTGGCGAGACCTTCGTGACTCGCAAGATCGCCATGGCGGCGGCCCGGATCGCCGCCGGCAAGCAGGACTACCTGTACCTGGGCAACCTGGACGCCGTCCGCGACTGGGGCTACGCCCCGGAGTACGTCAACGCCATGTGGCGCATGCTGCAACACGACGAGCCGGGCGACTACGTGGTGGCGACAGGGACGGCGTACACCGTGCGGGACTTCGTCCAGTTCTGCTTCGAGGCGGTCGGCCTGGACTGGGAGCGGCATGTCCGCATCGACGAGCGCTACTTCCGCCCGACGGAGGTCGACTCCCTGATCGGTGACCCGAGCCTGTGCGAGAACAAGCTCGGCTGGCAGGCCGAGGTGTTCACACCCCAACTGGCCCACATCATGACTCAGCATGAGTTGTCGGCTCTGGATGTCGGCCGGCAGTGAGCATCGACCAGGGGTCTGCCCCGATGCCTGATTGCGCCTCGCGGACGCCGTCGTCCCGGATCGCGCTCGGGACCAGCCGGTTGCGCTCTGCCGGCGGCGGGCTGGACCAGGCGCAGGCGGTCCGCTTCGTGCAGGCCGCGTTCGATCTCGGGGTGACCACGTTCGACACAGCCAACATCTACGGCCAGGGCGACGCCGAGCGGGCGCTCGGCGTCGCCCTGGCCAGCCGCCGTGACAGCGTGTGCCTCAGCACCAAGGTCGGCTACGAGATGCCGGCCGTGGTCTCGGGCGCACGAGCCCTCAAGCCGTTCGTGCGGATGATGGCGACCCGGCTGCCGATCGTGCGCCGTGCGTCGCAGGCACTGCGAGGGCGAGCGGGCAACGGCCGCGTCGAGGACGTGGGCGCGTTGACGGTAGCGGCGCGGGAGTCCCTGGCTCGCTTGCGCACGGATCATGTGGACGTCCTGTACCTGCACAGCCCCGAGCGGGTCACCGAACCGCTCGTTGCTTTCCTCTCCGACGCCGTCTCCTCAGGTCTGTGCCGCAAGGCGGGCGTCGCCGTGGCGGATGTCGACGTTGCCAGGGAGTGGGCGCGGACCGGCGT
>DATDMG010000147.1:0-26934 GCA_036518955.1 Kineosporiaceae bacterium
GAACGGCGCGTACTCGTCCGCGAGCCAGCGGCGCAGGTCCGCGATCGCGGTGTCGGCGGCCTCGGCCGCGGCCTCCAGGTCGTGCCGGAGCGCCTCCGGCCCGGCGGCGACGAAGTGGTGGTACCAGCCGCGGCCACCGTCCGCCGCCAGCCACTGGCCCAGTTGTGCGATCACGGCGTCCACCTGGGCGGGACCTACCGGGAGCCGGCGCCGGCGACCCTCCGACAGGGTGGCGACGTACCCCTCGAGCATGCCCGGGACGGCCGCCACCCGCCGGGCGATCACGGCCCAGTCGTCGTCCGTGCCGGCCGGCATCATGGTGAATACCAGCCGCGCCTGCTGCACCGGCGAGAACAGGATGTTCAGGGTGCGTAGCTCGTCCCCCGCCTCGGCCAGGGCCTGCTCGGCCTCCAGCCGCTCCCGCAGCAGCCGGGCGCAGCGTCGCTCGTCACCGGCCAGCTCCGCGGGCGACTTCTCGATCGCGTCCAGTCGCCGCAGGGTCGTGGCGCGGAGGTCCGCGCGTGCCGCGAGCCCGGCCGGGGACAGGTCTCCGAACCGGTCCGCACCCTCGGGCAGGCCCAGTTCGGTGGCCACGACCGGGTCCAGGGCGACCAGGGAGTCGACGTACTCGTCGGACAAAGCCCGCGGAGTGAGCTGTTCGGCCACGGCCCCATCCTGCCGCAACCCACCGGACGTCGGGCGGGCGGGGAAACGCCAGGCCCGTCAGCCGGGCTCGGTCGGCCAGGCGCTGACGGCGACGCCCCGGGTGCGCAGTCCGGCCAGGACCGCCCGTGCCGCCTCCGGACGGTCGACCGCGGTGCCGTCGAGCGAGAGCCAACCGAGTCGGGGCAGGTCCGGCAGCCAGTCCGGCAGCTCACCGAGACTCCCGCGGCACAGCGAGAGCCGCTCCAGCGACGCCATCCCACGGACCGCGGCGGGCAGGGTCGGCAGCCGGTGACCGTCCAGGGTGAGCTCGCGCAACAGGGGCAGCCCGGCCAGGGCGGGCGCCAGGCCGGGCCACTCGGCCCGGTCGCCGGTCGGGCCCGCGTCGGCGGCGACGTCCAGTCGGTGCAGCCGGCGCATCCGGCCGACGACGGGCGGCAGGTCGGTGAAGGCGTTGTGCCCGATGTCCAGGCCGGTGAGCCCGGCCAGGCCGGCCAGGCCGGCGGGCAGCCCGGTCAGCCGGTTGCCCGCCAGGGACAGGTGGTGCAGGCCGGTCAGCTCGAGCACGGCCCGCGGCACCTCGACCAGGCCGGCATGGACGACGTGCAGGCGGCGGGCCGACCGCACGCGCAGCAACAGGACGGCGAGCTCCACCACGTCCACCAGACCATCGGTCTCGATCCCGGTCTCCTGCAGGTCCCAGGTGGACAGCGACCCGTTCCGGTCCAGCCCGCGAACGATCTCGGCCACGTCCGCGGCGGCGTCCACCAGGTCACCGGGAGCGTCGCGCAGCAGCAGCCGGCGCGCGGCCTGCCGCAGCGAACGGTCGAGCCGGGGGTTGGTGGCGACCACGATGAGACCCTCGAACACGCCGCGAGTCACCCGGCTCGACTCGAGCTGCTGCAACACCCGTGCCACGGCCGGCCCGTCCGTGGAGGCGAGGTGCCGGGAGACCGACGGAGCGTCGCCGATGCCCGGCGCGGCCGGTGCCACCCCCGCCTCGGGCCGGGCCCCGGCCGACCGCGGCCGGCCGGCGTCCGCAGGACGGTCCAGCAGCGCACGCAACTGGCCCTCGCAGATCAGCGGCAGGTCGCCGTCGAGGAGGTCGTGGGCGGCGCCCTCGTGGCGCTCGGCGATCACTGCGAGCCGGGTGCGCGGCCCCCGCTCCCGACTGAGCCGAACGCCGCGCCGCGCCAACCTCTCGGTGAGCAGCCCGCCGTCCTCGAGCCGGCCCGCGACCAGCACGTCGTCGCCCTCGGCGAACCGGACGACGGGAGCGCCGAACACTCCCTCCAGCACGTGCAGGGCAGCACCCCGGACCCCCGCGACCCGGCTGTCCAGCGCGGTGACCAGGTCCGCGGTACGGGCCCGCGCCAGCACGTAGTCCATGTCGGCGCGCAGCAGGGCGAGTTGCAGCAGCCGGGTCCGTGGCGACGCGCCGGTCGCCCGCAGGTCCGCCATCAGGGCGCGCATGGACCACGGGTTCACCGAGGGGTAGCCGATCCGCAGCCGGCGCAGCCCGGGCGCGACGAGCAGCGCGGCCAGCAACCGCTCGTCCTGGACGAGCCGCTGGGCGGCGCCGCTGAGCTCCAGCGTGTGCAGGGTGGGCCGGCCCGCCAGCCAGGTGAGCCACTCGAGGGTCGAGGCGTCGCCGGCGCCGTCGAGCTCGACGATCTCGACGGCGGTGAGCCGGTCCATCCCGGCCGGCAGCCGCTGGGGACGGCGCAGCCGGACGTGCCGGACACGTTCGGACATCCCGACGGCGACCTCGGCGTCGGTGAAGACCGGCGGCGGCAGGCCGCTGAAGATCTCGGCATAGCCGGGGTGGGCCAGCAGCGTGACCAGGGTCATGTCGTCCCGGATCCGCTCCAGCGGACCTTCCGCGTAGCCCCGGGGCCGCCGCGTCCCCTCGTCCCGGGCCAGCCGGGCGACCTTCAGCACCCCGTCGGCGTCGTCCAGCGCGTAGAGGACCCTGGCCACCAGTCGGAGCAGGTCGGGGACGACGCGCAGCAGCTCCGGACGCGCCTCGACGTCCCGGAGGGTGGCCTCGGCGCGGTCGCGCACGCCGTCCACCGGCACTCCCCGGCCGGGGCGGACCCGGCGCAGCACGCGCAGCACGTCCGCCCGGGCCAACGGCGTGCCTCCCGCCGCGGCCAGCACGTCGTCCAGCACGGTCAGCGCGGTCGCGATCCGCCCCTGCTCCACCAGTTCGGTCGCCCAGTCCAGGGCGTGGGTGTAGGCCCGGCGGTGACCGGCCGCGAGCAGCGGACGGCGTCGGGACGCCGAGAGCGACAGCCACCACGCCCGCCCGGCCGGGTCCCGAAGATCGAGCGCCTCGACCGGGGCGGGCAGGCGCGCCGAAGGTGGCATCGCCCCGGCGGGTGGCGGCATCGCGCCGGTGTCCGTGGGGCGGTGCTCGTCCGGTTCTGCCAGCATCCGCACCCCCCGGCAGGCCCGATCCATGCCGACTGTCCGCAGCAGAGTACCGGGGAGGGCGCCGGGCCACCCCGGCGACGGAGGGCAGGCTCGCCGGACGGCCTCCGGCTCCGCGCGCCGCCCCGGCTAGCCGTCGCTGGAGGCCCGCCAGAGGTTGATCCCGACCTCCACGGCGTGTTCGTCGATCGCGGCGAGCTCACCGTCGGTGAACGCCGGGGCGTGCACCGCTGCGACGTTGCCGTCCAGTTGGGCGACACTGCTCACGCCGATCAGCACCGACGTCACCCGCTCGTCACGCAGCGCCCAGCTCACGGCGAGCTGGGCCAGGCTCTGGCCACGGTCGGCCGCGATCGCGGTGAGCGCCCGCACGTGCTCGATCACCTTCTCGTCGATGCTGCTGGGGTCGAGGGAGGTGCCCTGGCAGGCCCGGGAGCCGGCAGGAATCCCGTTCAGGTAGCGGTCGGTGAGCACGCCCTGCGCCAGGGGCGAGAACGCGATGCACCCGATCCCCTCCTCCCCCAGCACCTCGAGCAGGCCGCCCTCGATCCACCGGTTGAGCATGGAGTAGCTGGGCTGGTGGATGAGCAGCGGCGTCCCCAGGGAGCGCAGGATGGCCGCGGCCTCCCGGGTGCGTTCGGGCGAGTACGAGGAGATGCCGGCGTAGAGGGCACGGCCCGACCGGACGGCGGTGTCCAGCGCACCCATCGTCTCCTCCAGGGGGGTCCGGGGATCGAAGCGATGGCTGTAGAAGATGTCGACGTAGTCCAGGCCCATCCGGCGCAGGGACTGGTCCAGGCTGGCGAGCAGGTACTTGCGCGACCCCCACTCGCCGTACGGCCCGGGCCACATGTCGTAGCCTGCCTTGGTAGAGATGACCAGCTCGTCCCGGTACGGCCGGAAGTCGGCCCGGAAGTGCCCGCCGAAGTTCGTCTCCGCCGAGCCGTACGGCGGTCCGTAGTTGTTCGCCAGGTCGACATGGGTGATCCCGAGGTCGAAGGCGCGGCGCAGGATCTGCCGCTGCACCTCCAGCGGCTTGTCGTCGCCGAAGTTGTGCCACAGCCCGAGCGAGATCGCGGGCAGCAGGAGGCCGCTACGCCCGGTCCGTCGATAGGTCATCGTGGAGTAGCGGTCGTCGTCCGCCAGGTACACCATGTCGCCCATCCTGCCCGTGCAGGCGCGCCGGCGAGCGCCCGAGGGGACAGCTGTGCACCATGGGAAGGTGGCCCCGCCGCTGGTCGTCGTCTTCGACGTCAACGAGACCCTGTCGGACCTGGCGGCCCTGCGCCGCCGGTGCTCCTCGGTCGGCGCCCCGCCGGGCACCGTGGACCTGTGGCTCGCCGGCGTGCTGCGTGACGGCATCGCCCTGGCGGCCGTCGGCGACTTCGCCACGTTCACCGAGATCGGCCGGTCGCTGCTCGTCGACCTGCTGCGCCGGGAGAGCGGCGTCGAGGCCGATCCGGCGGAAGCGGCCGAGCAGGTCCTGGCCGCGTTCGGGCATCTCGACGTGCACCGGGACGTCCCGGACGGCATCCACCGGCTGGCCGAGGCCGGCGTCCGGCTCGTCACGCTCACCAACACCTCCGCCGCCCTGACCGAGATGCTGCTGGCCCGGGCCGGCCTGCGCGACTGCTTCGAACTGGTGCTGGACGTCGAGCCCGTGCGCCGCTGGAAGCCCGCCCCGGAGCCGTACCTCCACGCCGTCGACCGCGCCAACGTCCAGCCGCACGACGCGGCGATGGTCGCCGTCCATCCCTGGGACGTGGACGGCGCCCGTCGGGCCGGTCTCGTCAGCGCCTTCCTGGGCCGTGGCCACCACTACCCGGCCCATCTGAAGCCGCCGGAGGTGCGCGGGTCGACGCTGCCGGAGGTCGCCGCCGCACTGTTGTGCCGCTGACCCGGCGCGATCATGATCACGGTTGGCGGGCGTGGTCCCGGGAGGGCCCGGGCGGGCGGGTCTAGGGTGGTCGTGCACTCCTCGCACGACCACCAGCCAGCCGTCCGAAGCCCGGACGCGGACCCCTCGGAGTCGAAGTCATGCCCGTTCGTCGTGTCGCCCTGCTCACCGCCGGCGGCCTCGCGCCGTGCCTGTCCTCCGCCGTCGGCGGACTCATCCAGCGCTACACCGAGGTGGCGCCGGAGGTCGAGATCATCGGCTACCTCGACGGCTACGCCGGACTGCTCGGCGGCCGCTACCTGACGGTGACGCCGCAGGTGCGCGCCAGGGCCCACCTGCTGCACGGCTTCGGCGGGAGCCCGATCGGCAACAGCCGGGTGAAGCTGACCAACGTGGCCGACTGCGTCCGGCGCGGCCTGGTCCGGGAGGGGCAGGACCCGCTGCACGTCGCGGCCGAGCAACTCACCCGCGACGGCGTCGACGTCCTGCACACGATCGGCGGCGACGACACCAACACCACCGCGGCCGACCTCGCCGCTTACCTGCACACGAACGGCTACGAGCTGACCGTGGTCGGACTGCCCAAGACGGTGGACAACGACGTCATCCCGATCCGGCAGAGTCTCGGCGCGTGGACGGCGGCCGAGCAGAGCTCGATCTTCGCCCGGAACATCATCTCGGAGCACTCGTCGAACCCCAGGATGCTGATCATCCATGAGGTGATGGGCCGCAACTGCGGCTGGTTGACCGCCGCCACCGCGGCCGAGTACCGCCGGTGGCTCCTCGGCCGGGAGTTCGCCGGCTTCGGCAACGAGTCGCGGAAGTGGGACGTGCACGCGGTCTACGTACCGGAGCTGGACATCGACATCGAGGCCGAGGCGCAGCGCCTCAAGGCCGTGATGGACGAGCTCGGCTGCGTCAACGTCTTCCTGTCCGAGGGCGCCGGCGTGGACTCGATAGTCGCCGAGCTGGTCGCGGCCGGCGAGGAGCCGGCCCGGGACGCCTTCGGGCACGTCAAGCTGGACACGATCAACCCGGGTGCCTGGTTCGGCAAACAGTTCGCCGCCCGCCTCGGCGCGGAGAAGACCATGACCTGGAAGAGCGGCTACTTCGCCCGCTCGGCGGCGCCCAACCCGGCGGACCTGGCCCTGATCAGGCAGTGCACCGACCTGGCGGTCGACGCGGCGCTGCGCGGGGAGAGCGGCGTCGTCGGGCAGGACGAGGAGGCCGGCGACACCCTTCGGGTGTGCGAGTTCCCGCGGATCCGGGGCGGCAAGGCGTTCGACACCGAGCAGGCGTGGTTCGCCGAGGTGCTGCAGGCGATCGGCCAGCCGAAGGGCGCCCCGGTGCACGACACGCACTGAGCCCGCCGGCCCGGAGCGCTCCGGGGGGCGGTGACAGGCGTACCGTCCCTCCCCATGGAGCAACTCTCCGGTCTGGATGCCGCCTTCCTCGCCCTCGACACCCCCCGGAGCACCGGGCATGTCGGCGGCATCCACGTGGTCGAGGCGACCGGGCCCGGCGGCTCGGTGCTGACGCTGGAGGCGCTGACCGACCTGATCGCCGAGCGGATCCACCTCGTGCCCCCGATGCGTCGACGGGTCGTCGAGGTGCCGCTCGGCCTCGGCCAGCCGTTCTGGGTCGAGGACCCCGACTTCGACCTGGAGTTCCACGTCCGCGAGCTGGCGCTGCCCGCACCCGGCAGCGTGCAGCAACTGGCGGAGCAGGTGGCGCGCATCCACGCCCGGACACTCGACCGGTCCAGGCCGCTGTGGGAGATGTACCTGATCCAGGGGCTGGAGGGAGACCGGTCGGCCATCTACGGCAAGATCCACCACGCGATGATCGACGGCGTCGGGGGCCAGGAGATCGCCGCGGCGTTGCTCGACCTCAGCCCGGAGGGCCGCCCCCTGCCGCCCGCGCCGCCCTGGCATTCCGAGCCGGTGCCGGCGCCGCTCACCCTGCTGGCCCGGACGGCCGCCTCGCTGCGCGGGGTTCCGATGACGACGGGCCGGTTCGCGGTGGACGTCGTCCGGGCGGCACCCGTGCTGCTCCAACTGGCGCTCCCGCACTTTCCCGGAGCGGACCTGGTGACCAGCGCGGCGGGTCGCCTCGCCGAGGAGGCGCTGGGGTCACGCCGCGGGGAGGCGCTGCCGGGCGGCCTCGGGATCGGCGACGGCCCGCCGCTGCGGCACGCCGCGGGCCGGGCGCCGACCACGCCGTTCAACCGGAACGTCTCCCCTCACCGGCGCATCGCGCTCCGGTCGGTGTCGCTGGACGTCGTCCGGGCCATCAAGTCGGCCGCCGGGCTGACGGTGAACGACGTCGTGATGGCCGCCTGCGCGGGGGCGCTACGGCGGTGGCTCGCGGACCATGACGCGTTGCCGGACGAGCCGCTCGTCGCCGCGGTCCCGGTGTCGGTGCGCAGCTCGGCGTCCGAGGGGGCGAAGAGCGGCGACGGGACCTTCGGAAACCGCATCTCGGTGATGCTCGCCGCGCTGCCCACCAACGAGCCGGACCCGCTGACCCGGATGCGGATCGCGCACCGAGCGACCTCGGCCGCCAAGCACCAGCACGACGCACTGCCGGCCACCCTGCTCGCCGACGCCTACCAGTTCACCATGCCGGCGCTGGTGGGACTGACCATGCGCGCCAACGCCCGGCTGCGCGTGCTCGAACGGGCCGGCCTGTTCAACCTCTTCGTGTCCAACGTGCCCGGACCGAGCCTGCCGCTCTACCTCGCCGGGCACCGGTTGCTGGCCAGCTACCCGGTGTCGGCGCTCGCCGACGGGCAGGGCCTCAACATCACGGTGCTCTCCTACCTCGGCGGCCTGCACTTCGGCCTGACGGCCGACCGCGACCTCGTCCCCGACGTCGAGGTGCTCGCCGGATACCTCGCGGAGGAGGTCGAGGAACTGGCCCGGCGCACCGGGGTGGCGGGCGGGCACGACGGGTCCGCCGACGGACGGATCCCCGCGGCGACCCCGGACGCTCCGGGCACGCGTCGCCGTCTCGCGCACGCCGGGGAGCTCAGCGCTGCCGCACCCGCCGAGACCCCGGCCGCGCGCACGCGGGCGGCACGCGCCGCCGTCCGCCGGTCCGGCCCGGTGCCGACCCCGCCCGCCCGCTGACGTCGTCCGGCCCGGTAGCGTCGAGGGCACCATGAGTGCCACTCTCGTCGCCCACGACCTGGCCGCCGCGCACGGCGACCGGGCGCTGTTCTCCGGTCTCGACCTGGTCGTCGCGCCGGACGACGTGATCGGCCTGGTCGGCGCGAACGGCGCGGGCAAGTCCACCTTGCTCCGGCTGCTCGCCGGCCAGGCGACGCCCGACCACGGGGAGGTCGCGCGGTCCCCCGCTGCGGCCACCGTCGGATACCTGCCGCAGGAACCCGAGCGGCGCCCCGGGGAGTCGGTGCTCGACTTCCTGCGGCGGCGCACCGGAGTCGCGGACGCGCAGGCCGCGATGGACGTCGCCAGCCACGCTCTCGCCGACGACAGCCCGGTCGACGGCGTCCCTGCCGGGGACGCCTACGCCACCGCGCTCGAGCGCTGGCTCGCACTCGGCGGCGCGGACCTGGACGAGCGCGCCGACGCCGTCGCCGCGGACGTCGGCCTCGGGGTGGACCTGGGCCGCCCGATGTCCGCCCTGTCCGGCGGGCAGGCCGCCCGGGCCGGGCTGGCGTCACTGCTGCTGTCCCGCTACGACGTCTTCCTCCTCGACGAGCCGACGAACGACCTGGACCTGGACGGTCTGGACCGGCTCGAACGGTTCGTCGAGGGACTGCGGGCCGGCGTGGTGGTGGTCAGCCATGACCGGGAGTTCCTGGCCAGGACGGTCACCCGGGTCGTCGAACTCGATCTCGCCCAGCAACAGGTCTCCGGCTACGGCGGCGGCTACGCCGCCTACCTGGAGGAGCGGGAAGTGTCCCGCCGCCACTCCCGGGAGCGGTACGAGGAGTACGCCGACCGGGTCGACGCCCTGACCGAGCGGGCCCGGATGCAGCGCGCGTGGATGGACAAGGGTGTGCGGAACGCCGTCCGCAAGGCCAAGGACCCCGACAAGATCCTGCGGAACCGGCAGCGGGAGAGCAGCGAGAAACAGGCGGCGAAGGCGCGCCAGACCGAGCGCCTGCTCGAACGGCTCGAGGTCGTCGACGAGCCGCGCAAGGAGTGGCGGCTGAAGCTGGAGATCGCGGTTGCTCCGCGCCCCGGCACGGTGGTGGCTACCGCCCGCAGGGTGGTCGTCCGGCGCGGGTCGTTCCGGCTGGGGCCGGTGGACCTGCAGGTGGACTGGGCCGACCGCGTCGCGATCACCGGGCCGAACGGGTCGGGCAAGAGCACCCTGCTCGCCGTCCTGCTCGGCAGGCTCACCCCGGACGAGGGGACGGCGACCCTCGGCCCGTCGGTCGTCGTCGGCGAGATCGACCAGGCCCGTTCCCGGTTCACCGGGGAGCGGACCTTGCTCCGGGCGTTCGGCGACGAGGTACCGGACCGGCCCGAGGCCGACGTCCGCACGCTGCTCGCCAAGTACGGGCTGAAGGCCGCGCACGTTACCCGACCCGCGGACTCGCTCTCCCCGGGCGAGCGCACCCGCGCCGGCCTCGCCCTGCTGCAGGCGCGCGGCGTGAACCTGCTCGTGCTCGACGAGCCCACCAACCACCTCGACCTGCCGGCGATCGAGCAGCTCGAGCAGGCCCTGGACAGCTTCCCCGGCACCCTGCTGCTGGTCAGCCACGACCGGCGGCTGCTGGACGCCGTCCACGTCACCCGCCGGCTCGCGGTCGAGGGCGGCCGGGTCAGCGAGGCCTGACCGACACCGAGCTCCCCGCGTCCGCGTGGTCACGCCATGGAGCGAACCAGGCCCACCGGGGCGACCGGGGCGGTCCTCGGGTACGGTTCACCCGCACGAACCCCCACGGACCAGGTCGCGTCGCAGCCCTGGCGGCCCCGTCCGCAACCGCCACCCCGGGAGACCAGCCATGAGCGACCTGCACGACCTGCCCGTCACCACGCTGTCCGGTGAAACCACCACGCTCGGCGGTCTCACCCGCGGCCGAGCCGCACTGATCGTCAACGTGGCCAGTCGGTGCGGGCTGACCCCGCAGTACGCCGGGCTCGAGACGCTGCACGAGGAGCTCAGCGAGCGCGGGTTCACCGTCGTCGGCTTCCCGTGCAACCAGTTCGCCGGTCAGGAGCCGGGTACCGCCGAGGAGATCGCCTCGTTCTGCTCGGCGACCTACGGCGTCACCTTCCCGATGAGCGCGAAGGTCGAGGTCAACGGCCCGGGGCAGGACGAGATCTACGCGCGACTGACCCTGGTCCAGGACGCCGCCGGCGAGGGCGGCGACGTCCGGTGGAACTTCGAGAAGTTCCTGCTCGCCCCGGACGGGCAGCCGGTGGGCCGGTTCCGGCCTCAGACGGACCCCGCCGACCCCGCCCTCCGCGCCGCGATCGAGGCCGTGCTGCCGGGCTGAGGCGGTTCGCCAGGTCAGGACGGCGTCGCGACCACCACGGGCGGACGACGCGGGATCCTGTCGGGGGTGGCGGGTAACGTCGCCGCCATCATGGAGACGACACCGCAGATCCTCACCACGCCGCTCGCGACCCCGGCCGAGCCGGGGCTGCACGAGCGGGCCCGGCGGGCGTTGCGCGCCCTCGTCGGGCGCGACGACGCAGACTTCCGCGACGGCCAGTGGGAGGCGATCGCCGACCTCGTCGCGCATCGGCGGCGCGTGCTCGTCGTGCAGCGCACCGGTTGGGGCAAGTCCGCGGTCTACTTCGTCGCGACGGCCCTGCTGCGCGCGGCCGGGGCCGGCCCCACCCTGATCGTCTCGCCGCTGCTGGCCCTCATGCGCGACCAGATCGCGGCGGCGAGCCGCGCCGGGGTTCGCGCCGTCACGATGAACTCGGCCAATGCCGACGAGTGGGCCGGGGTCGCGGCTGCCCTGGCCGCCGACGAGGTCGACGTGCTCCTGGTCAGCCCGGAGCGGTTGAACAACCCGCGCTTCCGGGCCGAGTCGCTGCCCCGGCTGGCGTCGTCGTCCGGGCTCGTCGTCGTCGACGAGGCCCACTGCATCAGCGACTGGGGCCACGACTTCCGGCCCGACTACCGGCGGATCCACGACCTGCTCGCCGAGCTGCCCGCCGGCACGCCGGTCCTCGCCACGACCGCCACCGCCAACGCGCGCGTCGTCGCCGACGTCGCCGAGCAGCTGGCGGCGGGCGCGGTGGCGGCGGGCGCGGCAGCCCGTGAGGTCAGTACCCACCGCGGGCCGCTCGCCCGGGTCAGCCTCCGCCTCGGCGTGCTGGAGCTGCCGCGCCCCGACGAGCGGCTCGCCTGGCTCGCGGCGCACCTGGGCACCCTGCCCGGCAGCGGCATCGTGTATGCCCTCACGGTGTCCGCCGCCCACGACGCCGCCGAACTGCTCGCCGCCGCCGGGCACACCGTGCTCGCCTACACCGGTCGCACCGACACCGCCGACCGCGAACTCGCCGAGGAGGCTCTGCGCGGCAACCGGGTGAAGGCCCTGGTCGCCACGAGCGCGCTCGGGATGGGGTTCGACAAGCCTGACCTCGGGTTCGTCGTCCACCTCGGTGCCCCCTCGTCACCGGTCGCCTACTACCAGCAGGTCGGGCGGGCGGGCCGGGCGACGGACCGGGCCGACGTGCTGCTCCTGCCCGGACCGGAGGACCAGGACATCTGGCGGTACTTCGCCACGAGCTCGATGCCGCGGCCCGACCAGGCCGAGGCGGTGATCGGCGCGCTGCAGGCGGCCTCGGGGCCGCTGTCGACGGCGGTGCTCGAGACCGTCACAGACGTCCGGCGAACCCGACTGGAGCTGTTGCTCAAGGTGCTCGACGTCGACGGCGCGGTCCAACGGGTGCGCGGTGGCTGGACGGCGACAGGCCGGCCCTGGAGGTACGACGTCGAGCGTTACACCCGGGTCGCCGCCGCCCGGGAGGCGGAGGCGACCGCGATGCTGGCCTACCTGCGCACCCCGGGCTGCCGGATGCGGTTCCTCGCGCAGGCCCTCGACGACCCGGCCGCGGCCGACTGCGGGCGCTGCGACCGGTGCACCGGTCCCTGGTACCCGCAGACCGTCCCCGACGCCGTCCGGGACACCGCGCGGCAGCGACTCGAGCGGGTCGGCGTACCGGTCCCCGCGCGCAGCCAGTGGCCCACCGGGATGCGCCGGCTGGAGGTGCCCGCCTCGGGCCGGATCCCGGCCGACGAGCAGGTGGCCGAGGGCCGGGTGGTGGCGCGGCTGACCGATCTGGGCTGGGGTCGTCGGCTCGCCGACCGGTTGGGCTCGTCGGCGCCTGATCTGCCCGCCGACGAGGCCCTGCTACGGGCCTGCGTCGCGGCGTTGCGGGACTGGCCCTGGGACCGCCGGCCGGCCGCGGTGGCCGCGGTGCCGTCCCGGCGCCGCGCACGGCTCATCGTGTCGGTGGCCCGTCACCTGGCCGAGGTGGGCCGACTGCGCTGGCTCGGACCGCTGCGGCCGGTGGGCGGGGGGCCGGACGGTGAGCCGGGCGGCAACAGCGCGTTCCGCCTCGCCGGGGTCTGGGATGCCTTCGACGTCCCCGAGGCGATGCGGCACGAGCTGGTGGAGCTCGCTGATGCACCGGTGCTCCTGGTGGACGACCTGGTGGACTCGCGCTGGACCATGACCGTGGCCGGGCGGGCTCTGCGCAGGGCGGGGGCCGGTGCGGTGCTCCCGTTCGCGCTGGCGTCGGTGGGGTGATCCTCGTGGACCTGGCGGGGTGCGCGTGTCGGGCGCGGTGATGGTCGGCGAGGGCGAGGGCCGCCCGGGTGTGCCGCCCGGGGGCCCCGGAATGCTCCTGGCGCGGGTCGCGGCCACGTCCGAGGCGGTGGCGGCCGCGGGGGGTCGCAAGGCGAAGATCGAGTTCCTGGCGCAGTGCCTGCGCGAGGCCGATCCGGGCGAGCTGCCCGTCGTCGTCACCTGGTTGTCCGGGGCGACCCGGCAACGGCGAACCGGTCTTGGCTGGGCCTCCCTGCGCGAGCCGCCGCCCGCGGCCGCGGCCCCGACGTTGACGGTCCGCGCGGTCGACGCGGCGCTGGAGCGGGCCGCCGCCGCGGCGGGTGCCGGGTCACAGGCGGCCCGGCGCGACCTGCTCCTCGGCCTGCTGACCGTGGCGACCGCCGGCGAACAGCGGCTCCTCACCGGGCTGCTCACCGGCGAGTTGAGACACGGCGCGCAGGCGGGACTCCTGCTGGAGGCGGTGGCGGCGGCCCATGGAGTGCCGGCGGCCGCCGTCCGCCGGGCGGTCATGCTCAGCGGCGACCTGGCTGCGGTCGCCGCGGCGCTGGGCGCCGGCGGTGCGGGCGACCTGGCCGGATTCGGCCTGCGGGTGGGCCGGCCGCTGGCCCCGATGCTCGCCGGGACGGCCCCCGACCTCGCCACCGCGCTGGCTCGTGCCGGGGCGGCTGCGGTCGAGTGGAAGCTCGACGGCGTTCGGATCCAGGTGCACCGCGACGGTTCCGACGTGGCCGTCTTCACCCGCACCCTCGACGAGATCACTGACCGGGTGCCCGAGGTGGTCGCCGCAGCGCGGGCGCTCCCGGTGCGATCGGTGGTCCTGGACGGCGAGGCGATCGTGTTGCGGGCGGGTGGGCGCCCGGAGCCGTTCCAGGTGACGGCGTCCCGGGTGGCGCGCCGGGACACCGGGGCCGCCGCCGAGGTACCGCTGACGACGATGCTCTTCGACGTCCTGCACCTCGACGGCACCGACCTGCTCGACGCGACGGGGGACGAACGCCGGCTCGCCCTGGAGGCGGCCGTCCCACGGGAGCGCATCGTGCCGCGCCATCTGGTCGACCCCGCAGACGGCCAGGAGGCGATCGCGACCGCGACCGCGTTCGCGGCCGGGGCTCGCGCCCAGGGTCACGAGGGGGTTGTCGTCAAGTCGCTGGCGTCCCCGTACGCGATGGGCCGGCGCGGCATCGGCTGGATCAAGGTCAAGCCCAGGATCACGCTCGACCTCGTGGTGCTGGCAGCCGAGTGGGGGCACGGCCGGCGCACCGGGTACCTGTCCAACCTGCATCTCGGGGCGCGCGACCCCGACGGCGACCACGGCGAGCCGGGCGGTTTCGTGATGCTCGGCAAGACGTTCAAGGGACTCACCGACGCGATGCTGGTCTGGCAGACCGAGCACCTGCAACGGCTCGCCGTCCGCAGCGGCCGCTGGCAGGTCGACGTGCGTCCGGAACTGGTGGTCGAGGTCGCCTTCGACGGCGTGCAGAGCTCACCGCGCTACCCGGCGGGCATGGCGCTCCGGTTCGCCCGGGTGCTGGCGCACCGGCCCGACAAGCCCGCGAGCGAGGCCGACACGGTGGCGACCGTGCGCCAGCTCCAGGTCACCGGCTGAGCCCGGTCCGGCGTCACGCGACCCGGCCGCGGGTGAGCGGTGGGCGGGCTGGAGCGCTCAGGCGTTCGTGTCCCGCCCGGTCAGGTAACCGTCGAGCTGGGCGAGGCCCGTCTCGACGTAGGCGTCCAGCTGTGTCTCCGCGGGCAGCGGGTCGAAGGCACCGATCGGGGGGAGGTCCTCGTAGGGCAGCAGCGGGACCGGCTCGCCGCCGTCCCTGGCGTGCCGAGCCTGCCGGGGGCCGTTGCGCCACCACCAGACCGCGCCCACCACCAGGGCGATGACCAGGACGTCGACAACCATGCCCCCGCATCGGCCGCCGACGGCCCGGGCTGGAGGCCATCGGACACCCGTCGCACCAACCACCACTCGAGATCACCCGGACGGCGCAGGCGGCGGCGGGTCGCGCAGGTCAAGGTGTGCGGCGGCGACCGCGCCGTCACCATGTGATCGTGGTTCCACCTCGCTCGGCCCGGGCTCGTGATCGCCGCGTTCCCCGCCCCACCGGCGCTGCTCACCGACCTGGTCGCGGCCGGCTGGGGCGGTCTGGCGGCCTGGGACCGTACCCCGACCGGCCACCACCGGGCAGGCCGGCGCACCGACCCGCGCCCCGACAGGAGCCACCCCATGAGTGATCTTGCCGCCCGACCGGCCCCGGCCGAGCCCCCGGCGACCGGCCGCACCGGGGTCGCGCTCGTGGTCAACCCACTGCGGATCAGCGACGTCGACCGGCTCACCGCCGGGATCACCCACCGCTGCGCCGAGCACCACCTGCCACCGCCCGTGGTCCTGTCCACCTCGGCGGCGGACCCCGGGCGGGGGCCGACGCGACAGGCGGTCGGCGACGGAGCGGGCCTGGTCCTGGCGGCCGGCGGCGACGGGACGGTCCGGGCCGTCGCCGAAGGCCTGGTGGGGACGGGGGTGCCCCTCGGCGTCCTGCCGCTCGGCACCGGCAACCTGCTGGCCCGCAACCTGGGCCTGCCGATGAGCCTTCGGGAGGCGGTTCGGACGGCGCTGACCGGGGCGGACCGCATCATCGACGTCGGCCGGCTGGAGGACGGCACGGTCTTCGCGATCATGGCCGGGGTCGGGCTCGACGCGGCGATGATGCGCGCGGCGCCCGAGCAGCTCAAGGTGGCCCTGGGCTGGCTCGCCTATGCCGTCGGGGGGCTGCGGAGCATGCGCCGGGCCCGGCTCGAGGTCGACCTGCGCCTGGACGGCGAGCCACCCCTCCGGGCGCAGGCACGCACGGTGCTCGTCGGCAACGTCGGCCGGCTGCACGCCGGGCTGGAGCTGGCGCCGGACGCCCGGCCGGACGACGGCGTCCTCGACGTCGTCCTGGTCTGCCCGCGGCGCGTCGCCGACTGGCTGATCCTGCTCGCCCGGGCCCTGACGCACCGCCGGCGCTCGGACCATCGGATGAGCAGGTACCAGGCTCGGCACGTCGAGGTCCGGCTGCTCGAGCCGCAGCCGCGGCAGGTCGATGGGGAGCTCCTCGACTCGGCACCGCGGCTCGTCGCGCGGGTGGAGCCGCGCGCCCTGGTGGTCCGGGTACCCCGGACGTGATCGCACGCAGGCCGCACGCCCGGGCAGCGGCCCGCCGGTGCGGTGGGGCCTAGCCTAGCGGGCGGCCCTGCGGGCCCGGCACCGGGGCGGGGAGCCCGAGGGCGAGCGCGAGGTACTCCTCGATCTCGCTCCGCGCCTGGGCCGCCACCCGCGAGATCCCCGCCACGGACGTGTACCCGTGCATCGCCCCGAGATAGCACGTGTAGCGGACCGGCACCCCGGCCGCGCGCAGCACCGCCGCGTAGCGCGACCCGTCGTCCACCAGGGGGTCGTGCTCCGCAGTCTGGATCAGCGCCGGCGCGAGCCCCGCGTGCGACGGCGCCAGCAGCGGGGAGATCAGCGGGTCGCGCGGGTCGCCGTCCTCGCCCAGGTAGTGCCGCAGATAGGCATGGATGTCACGCAGGGTGAGTGCCGGCCCGGCCGCGAGCCGGTACAGCGACGGCGACGCCAGCGTGGCGTCGGTCCCGGGATAGATGAGCACCTGCGCGGCGAGCCGCGGGCCCCCGGCGTCCCGCGCCTGCAGCGCGACGACCGCGGCGAGGTTGCCCCCCGCGCTGTCACCCATCACCGCGATCCGCGCGGCATCGACCTCCAGCCCGCCGCCGAGGGCCGCCGGCCGCACGGCCAGGTGCCGGGTGGCCGCGAAGCAGTCCAGCGCCGCGGCAGGCGCCGGGTGTTCCGGGGCGAGGCGGTACCCGACGCTCGCCACGACGACTCCCAACCGGACGGCGATCCCGCTGCAGAGCCAGTCGGCCGAGCGATGGTCCCCGATCGCCCAGCCGCCGCCGTGGAAGTGGACGACGACCGGCAGCGGCATGGGCCCGGGGTCCGCCGGCGAGTACACCCGCACCGGGAGCGGGCCGGCATCGCCCGGCAGACTCGCGTCCAGCACCCGGACGCCGCGCGCCCGGCGACCGACGACCAGCCCGACCGGCCCGGCGCCGGGGCGAGGCCGGCGCGCCCGACGCAGGTCGTCGGACGCCAGCGATGCGACGTCGCCGAACCGGGACCGGCCGTACGCCCAGACCACGGCCCTGGCCGGCGCCTCGATCCGCATACCGGCTCCTTCCAGCGGTCACCGGGAGAACTCAGTGGACGTACGCCACCGGACCACCGGCTCCCGGGTGATGACGTACGGAGCGCGCTCGCTCGGAATCGGTCCCCGACGAGCGGCTGTCAGCCCTCCCGCCCCCGACGCTCGTTCTCCTCCGCGAGGAAGCGTTCCAGCTCGGCGCCCAGCTCGTCGGCGGTGGGCAGCTCACTGGCACCATTGGCCAGCAACGAGCGCCCGCGCGATCCGATGAACGCGTCGTACTGCTCCTCCAGCGCCCGGACGACGGACCCCACCTCCGGCTGCTCCTGGATCTGCGCATTGACCGCCGCGCGCATCTCCGCGGCGGCGCGCTCCAGCGCCTCGGTGGGCAGTTCCAGCGTGCCGAGCGCCCCGACCGCCTTCACCAGGGCGGCGGCTGCCTCCGGCCATTCGGTCTGGGTGAGGTAGTGCGGCACGTGGACGGCGAATCCCGCGGCGTCCCTGCCCCCCTCGGCCATCCGCAGCTCGAGCAGGCCGGTGACGTGGCCAGGGACCTGAACCCGGCCCACCCATGGGGTGTACCCCTCCACGAGCTCCGCCCGGGAGGCGTGAGCCGTGATCCCGGCGGGCCGCGTGTGCGGCACGGCCATCGGGATCGCGTGCAGCCCGATCGCCAGCCGGACCCCGAAGTGCTCGGCGAGGGACATCACGGCGGCGATGAACCGTTCCCACTGCACGTCCGGCTCGGGGCCGGTGAGCATCAGGAACGGCCGGCCCGCGCCGTCCTGCACCAGGCTCAGCTCGAGCTTGGGCACCTCGACACTCTCCCAGTGGTCACCTGCGAAGGTGAGCGGGGGGCGGCGGGCCCGGTAGTCGTAGAGCTGGTCCAGGTCGAAACGAGCCAGGACCCGGTGCTCCAGGGCGGCCAGCAGGTGGTCGCAGGCGAGCCGCGCGGCGTGTCCGGCGTCGATGAAGCCGGACAGGACGTACACCAGCACCGGCGCGCCCAGCTCGCCCTCCGCGGGCTGCCGGGAATCGAGCTCGTAGAGATCCTTGGGATCCAGCACGGTGCCATCGCCCTTCTGAGCGGTCGTTCGGCGGGCCACGGCCCCTCGTCGTCCACAACGTTCGAGAGGCTGGTTCGCATCCCGGGTGAGCCAGGTTCTCGGACCGCCGCACCGCCCGCTTCGGCCGAGGAGGGCGGACGGCGTCATCCAGGAGGGTAGGCGAAGAAGCCGATCACCTGCCAGCCGGTTGGGCGACGAGCCGTCGAGCCAGGCCGTGACCGCGGGCCCGCTCCCGGGGCCCACCGCGATCTCCCGGCCGAAGCGGTCGTGCCGTTTCGGCCCGACACCAGCCAGGGAGCTGCGGTCCGACCCCGCGCGGCGCGGCCCGGGCGGTCGAGGAGCTGAGGCAGGTCCGCGAGGAGGTCGGCGGAGCCCTGCGGGGACCGTGGCCGCCGCTCCCGGTGGCCACCCCGGCGATGGCCGCACCAGCGGGCGATGGCCGCACCGACGGGAGTCACCACGCCGGTCAGCCCAGACACCTCACCGTCCCGGCGTGGGAGCCAGCCGTCGCGCGGAAGCGGCCCGACCGGTTACCCGCCAGGTCCTTCGCCTCGCCGCCAGCGGATCCGAGGAGCCGCACGGTCGGTCAGTGGCTTTCGGTCACTTGCCTGGGTGAGCCGGTCAGGGCCGCCACCAGACAGACTGCTCCGCCGGCCACAGCCCCGCCCCGGGACGTTCGTCGCGGGGCGCTCACGAGTCTCGACTGGTCACCGAGTCTCACTCGGTGTCCGCCGCGGGCCCGGCCGGACCGGGCGAGTCCGACCCGAGCGAGTCGGACCCCGGCGAGTCCGCGAGGATCCGGTAGAGGCGCTTGCGGGCCTCGTCGAGGGCGGCCACCGCATGGGCGGCCTGCACGTCGTCGCCGAGCCTGGCGACCTGTTCGGCGGCTGCGCCGAGCGCCTGCACCGAGAACATCAGGGACTGCACGCGCCGCATCGGGCCGGTCTCCGCGACCCGCCACGGCTCGGCCGTCTCGTCAGGGTGCTCCGCCACGTAGACGCGACCCGCCTCGCTCAGCGTGAAGATGCGACGCCCGTCGGCCTCCTCCACCAGCACGAGCCCCTCGTCCTGCAACTGCTGCAGAACGGGGTAGACCGAGCCAGGGCTCGGACGCCACAGGCCACCACTGCGTTCGGCGAGCTCCGTCATGATCGCATAGCCGTGCCGGGGCTGCTCGGCCAGCAGCGCCAGGACGGCGGCCCGGACGTTGCCCCGCCGGCCGCCCCGGCCGGAACGCTCGCCACGCCCCCGGGGACCGCGCGGACCGCCGAGGCCGGGCCCACCCGGACCGAAGCCCGGCCCACCCGGACCGAAGCCACGCATCGCACGGCCCATGCCGTGCCGCATGCCACGGCGGAACCCGGGACCGAAGCCCGCGCCGAACTCCGGGTCGTCGCCGGGTGGAGGCGGTGGATCGCCAGGCCCGAACGACACGTTGAAGAGGGGATCGGCAGCAGGGCCGTACGGGACGTCGCCGCCACCAGGGCCGAACCGGCGCGACCCGCGCCGTCGGCCATGGGAAGGGATCGGGATGCTCACGACAGATCCTTTCTGGTCGATATACTGTCGATGCATTGACGATATATCGACATGTCGTGAGTCGCAAGACCCGACAGGACGCGGCGGATCCCTACGACGTCGCGGCCGGCTCCGAGGTGACGCCCGGCCAGGCAGAGCCACCCGGCCTCGTGGGCAAGAAAGTTGTCGGTGCGAGGCGCTAGCGTCGACGTCGTGGTGCCACGACGGGTGGCCCGCCGACGACCCGGGAGGACACCGCGTGCCCAGTTCCCGCACCCGGATCGTCATCGGCGTGCTCGTGGCGGTGCTCGCGGTGGGAGCTGCCGTCCCGGCTGCGTACCTGGTGCGCGATCACCTGGCGAAGCAGCACCTCCGGGAGGCGGTCAGCGCCTTCGCGACGGCGTGGCGGTCCGGGCGGCTCGAGACAGTCCGTTACCACGGGGTCACGGGTACCGAGGCGGCCCGGCAAGCGGCCGCGATCACTGCCGGTCTCACCACGTCCGTGAACGATGTTCCGGTGGGTGTCGACCTCGGCCCGATGACCGGGCCGAGCGACGGCCGGGGATCGGCGTCGCTGCACGTCCGGTGGGATCTGGGCGGCGGCCTCCGCTGGCAGTACGACACCACGGTGTCCCTGGTCGACAGCGGCGGCTGGCAGGTGGACTGGTCTCCGGCGGTGGTCCACCCGAAGCTGATCGCAGGCCAGATCATGACGACGTCGCGGACGTCGGCCGGGCGGGGGCAGATCACCGGCGCCGGCGGCCAGGTGCTGGTGACCCAGCGCCCCGTGGTCCTGGTCGGCATCCAGCCGAGCCGGGCGAAGGACAGGCGGTCCGCCGCGGCCGCTGCGGCCGCCGTGGTCGGCGTCGACGCCGCCGACCTCACCCGACGGGTGCTCACCGCCTCGCCGAACGCGTTCGTCGACGTCATCGTCCTCCGGGAGGAGGACTACGAGGCGGTGAAGGCACGGCTGCTGCCGATCCCGGGGGTGGTCTTCCAGCGGACCACGCGGTCCCTCGCCCCGTCCGCGGGCTTCGCCCGGGCCCTGCTCGGCACCACCGGTCCGGCCACGAAGGAGATCGTGGACGCGTCACAGGGCCGGGTACGGGCCGGCGACGTCACCGGCCTGTCCGGGGTGCAGCGGCGGTACGACGCCCAGCTCGCCGGCACCCCCGGGACCATCGTCCAGGCCGTGCCGGCCGCGACCGGCGGGCCGACGTCACCGATCACCCTGTACTCGGTACCACCGGTGAACGGCACCGACCTGGCCGTCACCCTCGACCTGCGCGTCCAGCAGGCCGCCGAGGCCGCGCTCGCGGCCTCGGCCGGGCCGAGTGCCCTGGTGGCGATCCGGGCGAGCACGGGCGACGTGCTCGCGGTGGCGAACGGCCCCGCGGCCGCCGCCGGATACAACCGGGCCCTGATCGGCCGGTACCCGCCCGGGTCGACGTTCAAGGTGGCCACGACCTTCGCCCTGCTCCAGGCGGGAGTCACCCCGAGCACACCGGTGGACTGCCCGGCCACGATCACCGTCGACGGCCGGGTCTTCCAGAACGCCGAGGGGGAGGTGTTGGGTACTGCACCGTTCCATCGGGACTTCGCCGACTCCTGCAACACCGCCTTCATCGGCGCCGCGCAAAGGCTGTCCCAGACCGAGCTCCGCGATGCGGCGACCACCCTCGGCTACGGCCGGCCGAACCAGCTCGGGGTGGATGCATTCATGGGTACGGTCCCGGCGTCGGCGGGCAAGGTCGAGCATGCCGCGGACGCGATCGGCCAAGGCCAGGTGCTGACCAGTCCCCTGGTCGTCGCGAGCGTGTCGGCGGCGGTGGCGGCGGGGCACTACGCGTCGCCCCGGCTGGTCCTGCCGGCGGCTGGGCCCGGAGGCACCCCCGCCTTCCCGGGCGGCGCGTCCCCCGGCGGCCGCGATCCGGCCTCGCCGGGCACGACCGGATCGACGGGCACGACCGGATCCGTGGCGCCGTCCACGACGTCGTCCCCGACGCCGCTGCCCGATACACCCGTCACCGCGCTGCGGGCCCTGATGTCCGAGGTCGTGACGAGCGGCACCGGGACGGCGCTGCAGGGCGTGCCGGGCGAACCGGTGCACGGCAAGACCGGTACCGCGGAGTTCGGCAACGCGGACCCCCCGCAGACGCACGCCTGGTTCACCGGCTACCAGAGCGACATCGCTTTCGCGATCGTGGTCGAGGGCGGTGGCTTCGGCGGCAAGGTCGCGGCCCCGCTGGCCGCCGACTTCCTGCGGAGGTTGGCATGACGCCGGCCCCCGGGCCGACGGTCACGGCTGGTTGCGGACCCTCTGCGAGGCCGGAAAGATTCCGTTTGTACCCGAGGGGATGCCCGCCACCCTTGCCTCGAACGACAGTCGGGAGGCCACCGTGACCACCGTCGCAGCCCCGCCGCCGGCACCACCTGCCGCCCCGCCGCGCTCGGTCGGAGGTGGCGGCAACGGGAACGACCGCAACGGCTCCGGTGGGCTGGGCGGGCCGTGGGCGATCTTGTTCGTCCTGGTCGTGTTCGCGATCCTGGCGGCGATCGTCTACGTCAACAACGGCAACCCGGAGCTGCGCCGGGTCGACCTGGTGGCGCAGGAGTACGCCGACGCCTGGGTCAACGGGAGCCTGTCCGACCTGCAGTACGACAAGCTCTCCGGGCCCGCGGTCGACAACGGCGACGCGGGCAAGGTCGCTGACAGCGTCCGGGCGATCGAGTTCGATCTCGACGGCAAGGGCGAGCTGCGGCCCGCCGCGGTCCAGGTCGACCGCGAGGCGACCCGCATCATCGACCCGGACAACCGGACGCTCGCCACCACCCAGCTCAGGGTCACCTGGAACCTGGCGCGCACCGGCATGGCCCAGTACGGCCACGTCTGGACCTACACGGTGCCGTTGCAGGAGCGGCAGGACGGCGGCCGCTGGCGGGTGGTCTGGACGCCGCAGTCCGTCCACCCCGTCATCCGGCACGGCCTGGTGTTCCGGGTCCAGCGCGCGCTGGCCCCGCGCGCGCCGGTCATCGGTGCCGGCGACACCGCGTTGCCACCCGACACCAACCCCACCCTGGCCAAGGCGGTCCTCGGCTCGATCGCCACGAAGGCGACGGCCGAGCAGGCGCAACTCGCGCCGCTGCACGCCGAGCAGGGCGACAAGATCGGTATCGCCGGGCTGCAGAACATCTACGACGAACGCCTCGCCGGGGGGGCCCAGATCATCGTCACCGCCGGCCTCGCGCAGGGATTCTCGGGGATCGTGCCCACGCAGGAGCCGCTGTTCGTGGGCGCACCGGAGACCCCGACCCCGATCCAGCTCACCCTCGACGCTCGCACCCAGGGCTGGACCGAGGCGGCGCTGAGCGCGGTCGCCGGCCCGGCCACCCTGGTGGTCGCCAAGGCGAGCACCGGCGAGGTGCTGGCGGTCGCCAACACCTCGACCACCCTCGACTACGGCCTGTCGTCCCAGCAGCCGCCCGGCCCCCTGTTCGGGATCGCCGCATACCTGGCGCTCGTCCGGCAGGGATTCACCGCGACCAGCCAGGTGGACTGCCGACAGCCGTTCACCTTCCCGGGTGCGGGTCAGATGTTCCGCAACTCGCAGGGGCCCACGATCAACCAGGTGCGGCTTGCCGCCGCGATCGAAGGCGGGTGCACCACGGCCCTGGCCCGGTTGTCGACCGCGGTCACGCCCGACGACCTGCAGCGGGCCGTTTGGGACCTGGGCTTCGCCACCCCGCTCACGGCCCCTGACCCGCAGACCCCGGGCTGGAAGGTGGTCGCCGACCAACTCGGTACGCCGGCCTACCTGGGCCGGGTGCAGTCCGACAGCGCCACCGACGACACCTCCGCCGTCGCGCCGGTGCACCACGCGCAGGATCTCGTCGGCGAGGGCAGGGTCCTGGTCAGCCCGCTCTCGGTGACCCGGGCGACGGTGACCGTCGCGAGCGGCCAGCGCCAGTCCATGCGGTTGATCACCAACCCGGCACCCGGTGAGAGCGACAGCCGGCGGCCGCTCAGCGCGGAGGAGACCCGCCTCCTGCAGGACGTGATGGCCAAGTCGGTCACCGAGCCCGGCGGCAGCGCGCACGCGCTCTTCGGCATGGCCGGCTCACCCGTGTACGCGATGGCCGCGACCGCCGGGTACGGCACCGGGAGGACGGACGTCCGGCCGGCATGGGTGACCGGGTACCGGGGTGACTACGCGTTCACGGTGCTGATCCCCAACGCCCGGGCGGCAGATGGCGCCCGCAACGCCCTCGAGGTGGCCCGCCGGTTCCTGCTCAACATCCCGTGACCCCCCGCTGCGCCTGACCCGCGGCAGGGCCGGGGCTACCGTTCGGGCATGGCTCGAACGCGCGCGTACCGCAACGGCAGCCTCGTCGCGGAGAACTTCGACCTGGAGTTGGTCTCCGACTACCTCGAGGACCCCGACAGCCTGGTCTGGGTCGACGTCTGTGCTCCCGACCAGCAGGAGCTCCACGCCCTCGCCGAGGAGCTCAGCCTGCACAGGTTGGCCCTGGAGGACGCGGTCACCGAGCGCCAGCGGCCCAAGCTGGACCGGTACGAGACGCACCTGTTCATCACCGCCTACGAGGTGGACCTCGACGTCGCCACCGGCCGGCTCAGCACCGACGAGGTGGCCGTGTTCGTCACCCGGCAGGCGCTGGTCACGGTCCGCAAGACGGCGGACTTCCGGATCGACCACGTCGTCCGCCGCTGGGACGAGTCGCCGGACCTGGCCAAGTTGGGCGTGTCCTTCCTGCTGCACGGTCTGCTCGACCACGTGGTGGACAGCTACTTCGAGGCGGTGCAGGCCCTGGACGAGGAGATCGAGGGGCTGGAGGATCTGCTGTTCGACGACCGCCCCCGGGACGTCGAGGTGCAACGGCGATCCTTCGAGCTCCGCAAGAGCCTGGTGCTGCTGCGCCGCGTGGTGGTCCCGATGCGTGAGGTCGTGAACGCGATCATGCGACGGGACCTCAAGGTCGTCGGCGACGAGATGACACCGTACTACCAGGACGTCTACGACCATGTGCTGCGAGCGACGGAGTGGACGGAGTCGCTGCGTGATCTCGTCACGACCATCCTGGAGACCAACCTGACGATCCAGGGGAACCGGCTGAACAGCATCATGAAGAAGGTCACCAGCTGGGCCGCGGTGATCGCGGTGCCGACAGCGATCACCGGGTTCTACGGACAGAACGTGCCCTACCCCGGGTACGGGCAGCAGCTGGGTTTCTGGACGTCGTCCCTGCTGACGGCCGTCGGATCGGTCACCCTGTACACCGTGTTCCGGCGGAAGGACTGGATCTAGACATGCCCCTGCGCCGCCTCGACCGCAAGCTGGCCGCCATCGCGGCCGGCCGCTACACCCCCGACGACTTCATCGTCGCGGACGCCAAGGACGCCGACATGACCGATGGGCTCACCGCCGCGGGCCCGGTCGCTCCCGGGGCCGTGGAGCGCACCGGACCCGGCCGCTACCGGACCCGCCCGCAGTACCTGGCCGCGATGCGGACGCTGCTGGCGGCGGGAGAGCCCGACGTCCTGCTGACCTCGGCCTCCAACGGGGAGCTCCTGGCCGCCGAAGGCACCCTCGGCGACGTCACGCTCGCCGTCCGGGCGAACGACAGCACCGACATCTGGTACCAACGCGGCGGCTCCTACCCGAGCCGACCGTCCCGGCCGTTCCGATCGGCCGATCTGGGCGCAGTCCGCGGCTTCTGCGACCTGGTGCTGTACTCGGTCACCCTCAACAACGACGTCGACCACGACCTGGCGACCCTGGAGGCGTACGCGGCGTTCCGCCGGGAGGCGGCCGCGCTGGGCGTGCGCCACCTCCTGGGGGTGTTCAGTCCGAACGCCCCGGTGGGGCTGGCGGCCGACCAGGTGGCGCCCTTCGTCAACGACTCCATCGTGCGAGCCCTGGCCGGGGTCACCCGTGCGGAGCGGCCACTGTTCCTGACGATGGCGTACCACGGCGCGGACGCCCTCGCCGAGCTCGTGGAACACGACCCGTCCCTCGTCCTCGGCATCCTGGGCGGCTCCGCCGGGACGACCCGGGACACCTTCGAGCTCCTCCAGCGGGCGCAGGCGCGCGGCGCCCGGGTCGCGCTGCTCGGCCGCACCATCCAGCGGGCGGAGTCGCAGCTGGACCTGGTCCGCTCGGTGCGGCGGGTACTGCGCGGTGACGTGTCCCCGGCGGACGCCGTCCGCGAGTACCACGACACCCTCGCGGCTACGGGCGTGTCACCCCACCGGGACCTCGCCATCGACCTGGCGGTGACCGACCCGGTACTGCGGGCGGGCTGAGCGGCGGTGGCGGGGCCGGCGAGGCGAGGGGTGCTCCGCGCGAGGCGAGAGGTGCTCCGCGCGGGTCGGTGGACGTACGCGAACCGACCGTGGCCAGGCACCCGGAGCTGGCGCCGCTGACCGGCCGGGAGGCTCTGAAGCACCTGGTGCAGTCATGAGCCCCCCGGCCGGCCGCGCCGGTCACGGCGAGAGCGGTCAGGCCTCCGCGGCGGCGGCGACGTCGTCCAGCGCCGCCCTCCAGCGCTCGCGGAGTGCCTCGAGGTCGTGTGCCTCGGTGAGGTGGTCCTGGGTCAGGTCGAGGACTGTGGAGTCCCCGTCGGCCCGCAGGTCGACCTTGACGATCGTGGGGGGACCGTCCGGAGTCTCGTGCCACGAGACGCGCAGTTGCTCCAGCGGATGGTAGCTGCGCAACACCCCGCTCGTTCCGTCGGCGCAGTGGTAGGGCTCGCCCTTGCCGCCGAGCCGCGCGCCCTCGCCGAGCAGGACCCGGGCGCCTTGCGGGCTCACCAGGACCTCCCAGACATGGGTCACGGGCGCTGCCACGACACGGCTCACCTGCACCTCGAGCGGGCCACCGGACTTCCCGGCGGTCTGGGCCTCCGATTCAGTACCGACGCTGGTCGACATCGTGCCTCCCTGATCCGCTGACGCCGGTCCCGGTCACGGAACCGGATGCTCCCAGCACACTCCCTCGGGAGGGGCCGCCACAACCCCCAGGGGCAGGATCTGCTGAGGGTTTCGCCGGACGGGTGACGACGGGCCGTCCGAACGCCGGGCTGAAGGTCCTCCCTCCGGACGAATCGGACTGTGACGTGCACCAACAGTCGTGATCAGCTGACCGGCTGGTTCGACGTCACGATGATCGGCACCGGCGCCTAGACCACGCTGGCTGGAGAGCTCGTGGACGTCGTGGTCCTGGTGGTCGGCGCCGTCGTGGACGTCGTGGTCGTGGTGGTCGTCGGCGCCGTCGTGGACGTCGTGGTCGTGGTGGTCGTCGGCGCCGTCGTGGACGTCGTGGTCGAGGTCGTCGTGCTCGAGGTGGTCGT
>DATDMG010000148.1:0-7200 GCA_036518955.1 Kineosporiaceae bacterium
ACGGCTGCCGCAGCGGTCCGGCCCGCCGCCCCACCCGACCTCGCCCCGAGCGCGCCGCCGGTCGCCGAGCGGGCGTCCGCGCGGGTCGCCCGGGAACTGGGGCGCGGTGCACCCTCGGACGTCTGGACCCCGGTGCCCGTGCCGCCGCCCACGTACACGCTCAAGCCGGCGGTGCCTCGGCCCGAGCCACCTCCGCTGCAGGTCACCCCGACACTGCCGCCGCGGCCCGCCGAACCGGCCACGGCCGGGTCGGCGGCCCGGGTCACGCAGCCCAGCGCCGACGACCGCAGCTTCGCCGACGACCTCGACCTGGACGCCGTCCTGGCCCGCCGTCGGGCGGTCAACGGCTGACGGATCGGGCTTTCGGCGCAACGCTGCGTGACCGTTTGGCCGTCAACAGGGCGCGCCAAGCGGGGGGATGACGCACGGTAAACGGTTTGGCGCGGGTCGCGGCGTAACTCTCCACGGACGACCCCCGTACATCGGACATGTACCCACCCGGCAACCCCGCCAGCTGGCGCGGACTCGGGTTGATCCGACGATTGCCGGGGGTGGCCCAGGGCGCTCCGGAAGGTTCCTGGGTCAGTTACTCACGCCTCTTGTGCCGATATTCGTTCGACATGTCTGGCATCAGGTATATGCAACGGGAGGGCCTTTGACCATGAGTAGAACATCTGTCACGGAGAGTTCCCGGCAAACGTCCCGCGTCGCGGTCCAGAAGGGCGCTGACGCGTTCGTCGCCCTGGATCACCTGAATTTCCTGGACGACATCCATTTCATCCTCCGAGATGTGGAGAGCAGGCTCGCGCCGCTCGGTTTCGCCCGCGGCTGATCTGCCCACCGCAGGCCGACCGGTGACGCAGAGAGAAGGTGTCGGGATGATTCCCGGTCCGCGGAACGGACGAGGACTGCTGCTCGCCGACACCGTGTCGCGGCCGGCTCTCGAGGTGGACCTGTCCACCGGGACGGCGACCGGCTTCGGCGGGCTCCGGCGCCTCCTCGACGCCCTCGCCGCCGCGGGTGCCCGGTTCGGCGAGCTGCCGACGCGTCATCCCGCCGAGTGGGGCTGGCTGACCCGGCCGGACGCGCGGAACCTGGCAGTGCTGGCGCGCCTCGCCCGCCCGGCGTCCGAGCGGAGGTTGCGCCGGGAGTGCGAGCAGACGTTCCGGGTGCTGGCCGTCGCGGCCGCCGCGGTGTGCCGGGGTGCGGAGAGCCTCGGGGTTCCCGTCCTCCTGCACGGCGTCGGCCGCGCCGACCTGCCCAGCCTGTGCGGCGTCGTCCGAGCGGTCGAGTACGCGGCCGCGACCGGGATCGGCCGGCTCCGGGTCTCGCCGCGGGACGCCGTCCTGGTGGCGCCGTTGCGCAGCGCCGCCGCCGACACCCGGGTCGAGCGGGCCCGCTGCCTGCGCGCCCTCGGCTTCGACGTCGCCGCGACCGAGCTGCGGGTGCTGCCGTGGCCGGCGCCGCGGCGCCCGGCGCCCGAGGATCCGTACGGTGTCCCGGAGGAGGCCCTGTTCGCCGCTGCGCTCGCGCCGTCCGGTACCACCGTGGACCGGATCGGGGCCGCGCTGGCCTACTGCCGCCTGGCCTTCCTCTCCAGCAACTGGGAGGGGATCGCGGTGGTGGCGTCCGGCTGCCTCCCCCTCGCCGCTCGGCTGACGGCACGCGACGTCGCCCGGATGGCCGCGGCATGGCCATCCGGGGCTGACGCGTACCCCGCTGACGTGTTCGGGGCTGACGCCCGCGGGGCTGACCTGGAGGAGGACGAGGCGCCGGTAGGCGGCCTCGGGGCCACCGGCTTCGAGCCCCCCACCTTGCGCCATCCCGGGGACCTGCACGCCCATTTCCTCAAGCTGCTCGGCGTCCAGGCGTCGTTCCGGAGGCAGCACACCGATGCCCTCGGCTACTTCCGGGCGATGCGGGAGGTCGACGGCCCGCTCTCGGCGGAGACCCTTGCCCAGTCCCACCTGTACGCCGGCGTCACCCTCGCCAAGCGGCAGGACCTGCTGCCCGAGGCCGTCGCCGAGGTGACCGCCGGGTTCGCGGCCCTGCCGGCGCGAGCGGCGGAACCGGCCTCGACGCGGCGGGAGCGTGGCTGGCTGCACAACCTGCGCGGTTACACCCACTTCGTGCAGGGGGCGTTGGCAGCGGCCCTGGAGCAGGAGCGGGCCGCGTTCGGTTGCATCGACGGTTGCACCGACGCGCGGTCCGTCCAGCTCCGGATCGACCTGGTGTCCAACGTCAGCGTGCTGCAGGAGAGCGCCGGGCGGCTCGACCAGGCGCTGCAGACCTGGGAGTGGCTCGCTGTGGACGACGTTCCCGTCACGGCGTCGTTCGGGACCCATCACTCCTACCGCGCCGGGGGCCTTCAGGTGCGGGCCGGCGACGTGGAGAACGCGCTTCCACGGCTCGACGAGTCGCTGCGCCGCTGCGTGGGCGCGGCCGACGACTTCCACGAGTTCGAGATCGCCGCCGAGCTGGGTGCGCTGTTGCTCGGGCGGGGCCGGCGGGTGGCGTCGGCGGAGCTCTTCGACCGGGCCGCGCTGGCCGCGACCAGACTCGGGGACCCCTACCGGATGGCCGTCGCGGCCGTCGGCGGAGCGGCGTCCCGCGGGGTGCGGGTCGACGAGCACACCGCGGGCCTGGCCCGGCTGAGCGGCACGCAGTCCCGGCGGGCCCAGGCCTTGGTCGAGGGCTGCCGGCAGGGCGCCGACCCGATCTGTCTGCTGCCGCACGTGCGCACCATGCTGGACCGCCCGTTCGATCTGATCGACGTGTGATGTCGGCGATGATCGGCCAGGAGCTCGCGCCCGGAGGCGGGCCGGTCACCGCGCCCGTCGCCGGGCCGGGGGCGCCGGGCCGGGCCGCGAAGCCCGGCGCCGCCCGAGCGGAGCCGCTCCCGACCATGGCCGGCCGGGCATCGTGGTGCGGGCTGCCGGCCGGCCGGTTGCGGTTCGCCCTGTACCCTCGGGCGCTGCTGCGGACGACCGGCTTCGACGTCCGTCCGCTGCTCCGCCTGCTCGAGCCCGGGCCGGAACCTGCCCCGGACCGGAGCCTGGCCGCCGTCCGGGACGCGTTCTCCGACCCTCGGTTGCGGGAGGCGGTGGCGCAGTGCAACCCGCTGTTCCACGAGATCGCGCTGGCGCCCGGCCGGGCCTTGACGACCGACACCGCCTACCTCGAGCTCACGCATCGTGGCCGGCGTCAGGTCGGCACCGCGCACCGCTACGTGCGCCGCCTGCTCGGCCGCACCGGGACGAAGGCGTTCTTCGGGCCGACCCTGGTGGTCGGCTGGGACCCGGACGGCGAGGCGCCCGTCACGCTGGGCGAGCCCGGCACGGAACGGTGCCTGATCGGGCTGAGCCACTGGCTGGTGCAGGAACTGTCGGAACGGCAGCGGCGTGAGCTGCCGCCGTCCGCCCGGGCCTGGCGGCTGGACCCGCTGTGGCGGCGCGAGGGGATGGCCCTGTACCGGGAGCTGGACCGCCGCGCGCTGGCCCTGACGAGCACCGCCGCGAGGGTGTGGCAGGCGTTACGCGTTCCCGCCACGCCCGCGGAACTGCTGGACGTCACCGGGCTGCCGCCCGCGGACGTGGTCGCGGCGCTGGCGCTGCTGTCGCCGGCGCTGCGGCCGCATCCGCAGCCGCCCTCCACCCTGGTCGACGGTCTGGCCTGGCTGCGGCGGCAGTGGCCGCCGGGGTCGCCCGGGGAGGGTCCGACCCAGGCGCTGGTCGCCCGGCTGGCGGCGCTGGTCGCCCAGGCCGAGCAGACGCCGTGGCCGCGGGTCCACACGCTCCGGGCGCGGATCCGCGCCGAGGTCGAGGCGGCCGAGCTGGGCAGCGGGCGCGATCCGGCTGGCCGGCACGGGCGCCACGGGGAGCGCGACGTCGTCCACGAGAACCGGTCCAGCCCCTGGAACGGGCGGGTGTCGTTCGGCCGGCCCGCGGTCGAGTCGGCGCGGGCGGCGCTCGCCGCCGTGCTGCCGATGATGATGCTCGACGCCCTGCTGCGCCAGGCGGACGCCCGCGAGGCGGTCGTCCGCGCCATCGGCGGGCGGCCGACGGGCCTGGTCGAACTCGCCGCCCGCCGGATCGACCCGGTGAGCACCCGCACGAGCCGCTGGCACGCGCGCATCGGTGGGCTGGTGCGGCCGGATCCGGACCTGGACGTCGTCGAGGTCGCTCCGGCGGACCTGGAGGTGATCGCCGAGGGGCTGTGGCCGCTGGTCGACGTCCGCGACGACGACCAGCTCGGCGCCCTGCCGGCGGTCGACCTGATGCTCACCGGCGGGCCGCCCGGCGTCGGTCGCTGGGTGCTCTCCGAATGCCACGACGACAGCAGCGGCACGATCGGCGGCGTGACCAGCCGGGCGCAGCCGGGCGGCGGCGCCGACTTCGAGCGCTTCTGCGCGGCGCTGGGCCGGTGGCTGGACACCAGCCGGCTGGCGAGCGTACTCGGCCGCCGGTTCAGTCGGCACGTGACGCCGGAACTGCCGGGCCTCACCATCGAGCTGTCGGGGACGTCGGGCAAGCCGCGCGGGCAGGTCGCGGCCGCGGCCGAGGTCCTGGTCAGCCCGGACGGCGCCGCGCTGGAGCACGCCGGGCGCCGCTACCAGCTCTACCCCGGCGACGTGAGTGGCCCGCTCTTCCTCGCGCTGTCGTTGCCCTGCCTGCGACCGGTGCCGTTCGCCACCGGTCGCCGGTACACCCCCCGGGTCGTCGTCGACGGCGTCGTCGTGCAGCGCCGGCGGTGGCGGGTGGACCTGCCCGGGGCCCAGGATCACGGGTCCGGACCGGTGACCGTGACCGACTGGGCCGAGGAGCACGGGCTGCCGCCACGGTTCTTCCTGCGCCATCCGGACGAGCCGAAGCCGCTGCTCGTCGACATCCGTGAGCCGTTCTGCCGGGTCGAGCTGACCCGGCTGCGGCCCGACCGGGTGGTGTGCACCGAGGTGTTGCCCGACCTGGACGACACCTGGTGGGACGCCGGCGGCCGGCAGGCCGCGGAGCTCCGGATCCCGGTGCTGGTCCGCTGGGACCGCGGTGACACCGGTGGCCCAGCGGGTGTCACCCGCGACGGACGGGGGAACGGATGAGACGGGGGCGGGGGAACGGATGAGACGGGGACCGGCGAGCGTCCTGGTCACGGTGGACCACGGCCTGCGCCGGATCCGCCGGTACCGGCCGGGGGAGCAGCCGGTGACGGACGAGATCCGGTGGCGGGGCACCGGGCTGGCGACCCTCACCATGGACGGCGTCGAGCATGTGTTCTCCGACGGTCCCGACCTGCTCGCCGACGTCCGCAGGCTGAGCCGCGACGCGGCGGAGGCCGCCCGCCGGGTGCTGGGCCACCCCCCGGACTCGGGCGCGTCGTCCCCGGCCGACGGCCCGGCGCCGGACGACGGGCTGGCCGGCGAGGGCGCCGCGCTGGCCGAGCGGTACGGCGTTCGGCTCGTGCACGCGGAGTACCGGCAGCGGGTCGCGGTCGGGCCGCCGACCTGGCTGACCCGGGACGAGCGGCGACTCGCCACCGTCGAGATCGTCGACGACGCCGATCCGGCCTGGGCCGAGGTGGTGGTGTTGGTCCCCGGTGACGCGGCGGGCAACCGGGAGCGGCTGGAGGAGGCCGCCGACCAGGTGCGGCGGACGTCGAGCCTGCCCCGGGCCGAGCTGACGGCCACCGGCTGCGACGTCGTGCTCGACCCGGGCGCCGCAGGTCCGCTGTTCCACGAGCTGGTCGGGCACCCGCTCGAGGCGGACGTCTCCGCCGGCGGCGCGACCTGGCTCGCGGACCGGGAGGGCGAGCAGGTCGCGCCCTCCTGGCTCGCCGTCACCGACGGGCCCGCGCCGCTCGGTGAGGGGCTGGCGGCGGCCGTGGACGACGAGGGCACGCCGGTGGTGACGACACCGCTGATCGACCGCGGCAGGGTGGCCGGGCCGCTCCGGGACCGGCTCACCGCGCTGGAGGCGGGCGGCCCGGGCGGGACCCACGAGGACGTCACCGCGGTCGGGGGGGCGCCCGCCGTCGGTCCCGGGTCGACCGGCCACGGGCGGCGGCTCGACTACCGGCACCTCGTGGCGCCCCGGATGTGGCACACCCGCGCCCACGTGGTGGGCGACCCACCGCTCCAGGAACCACCGTCGGCCGCCCGCCTTCACCCTCGCGGGCTCCAGCTGGCATGGCTGAACCCGCTCACCGGTGAGGTGGAGTTCCGGTGCGCCGACGGGGTCCTGGACGACGGCGAGGGACAGCCCCGGCGGATCGGGCCGTTCCTGCTCGCCGGCACCGGTGGCGAGCTGCTCGCCGCGCTCCGCCCGGGCGCCGGCACCGTGCGCGGGTCCGGCCGGGCGCGCCCGTGGTGCGCCAAGCTCGGCCAGTTCCCGCTGGTCACGACCTACGCGAACGCCGCCATGTGGATCCCGGGGGAGGCCGTCCATGTCCGCGACGATCACGGCTGGTGAGCGGGCGAGCGCGGCTGCCGGTCACGAGCACCGGGTGGCGGTCTCCGTGATCTGCACCGCGGCCAACGCGGGCCGCCTGGCCCGGCGCCGGACCGACGTCGTCCGGTTGCGCCGGGACGGCGGCCGGGTGGTGGGGTCCGAGCGGGTCCCCGCCACCGCGGCGCCGCACGCCGTCCGGGCCCCCCAGCGGACCGCGTCCGCGCTGGTCGACGCGCTCTTCGCGCGGGGCACGCGGAGCGCCTTGCCGACCCGCGGCGCGCTGCGCTGGACCTGCGCGGTGGCGACCGTGGCCCGGCAGACGCGGGTCGTCGTCCAGTTGGAGACGGCGGTGGGCCCGACGGTCGTCAGCGGCAGCGGTCCGGGCGCGGTCGAGGCGGTGCTGCGCCGCATCGACGACTGGCGGCTGTTGCTGGTTCCGTCGTCGCTCCCGCTGCGCCGCGCTCCCACCGGCTGGCGTGGACTGCCGGTGCGGTTGCGGCCCCCGGTCGCGGCGGCGGTCCTGGTCGCGGTGCGCAACGTGCTTGCCTCGCCCGCCGCGGCCCGGCTGGACGGGCGCCGGGTGCTGCCCCCGGTGACCCTTGTCGACCGGCCCGCGGAGCACGCCGTGGGCGAGCTGGACGACGCCGGTCACGTGGCCTCGGCGTGGACCCTGGTGCGCGAGGGCACGGTCACCGTGCTGCCTCGGGACCGGTTCACCGGCGTGCCGGCCGGGCGCGCGGTCTGGCTGCACGACGAGGGC
>DATDMG010000149.1:0-13679 GCA_036518955.1 Kineosporiaceae bacterium
CTGCCGATGTTCATCGGTCCGGGATGGCTGGAGAACAGCAGCTTGAGCAGGCCCTCGACCTCGTCGTCCACGTACACCACGGACCGGGTCTGCCGACCGTCGCCGGTGACGGTCAGCGGCTGGCCGCGCAGCGCCTGGGTGATGAAGGTGGGGATGGCCCGCCCGTCGTCCGGTCGCATCCGGGGACCGTAGGTGTTGAAGATCCGGGCGATCGCGGTGTCGACGCCGTGGGTGGCCCGGTAGGCCACGGTGAGCGCCTCGGCGAACCGCTTCGCCTCGTCGTACACCCCCCGCGGCCCGACCGGGTTCACGTTGCCCCAGTACCCTTCCGGCTGCGGGTGGATCTCGGGATCGCCGTAGACCTCGGACGTCGACGCGAGCAGGAAGCGGGCGCCCTTCTCCCGGGCCAGGCCGAGGGCGTGCAAGGTACCGATCGAGCCGACCTTGAGCGTCTCCAGCGGCATCCGCAGGTAGTCCGCGGGCGACGCCGGCGAGGCGAAGTGCAGCACGTACCCCACCGGCCCGGAGACGTGGACGAAGTCGGTGACGTCGGACCGCACCAGCCGGAACCGCGGGTTCTCCGTCAGGTGGGCGACGTTCTCCGGGGCACCGGTCAGGAAGTTGTCCAGGCACAGCACGTCGAGACCGGCGCGGAGCAGGGCCTCGCACAGATGCGAGCCGAGGAAGCCGGCGCCGCCGGTGACGACGGCCCGGGCCGGTCGGTGGCCGGAACGCGGCAGAGCGGTGGGATCGGTCACGCGGCAGAGTGTCGCAGGCTTCTGGCACCCTGTGCGCTTCTGGCACCCTGTGCGCGTGACGTCCCGCGTGATGCCGTCCGTGCGTGCCCGTCGGCCGGGCCGATCGGTCCTGAGCCTGGTCGTCGCGGCGGTGCTCGCCGCGGGCCCCTGGCTCGTCTCCTGTTCCGGGTCCGGGTCCGGCTCCCGGGCCGCCGCGCCCTCCACCACCTCCGCCGCCGACCTGGTCTCGCGGGCCAAGGCGGTCCTCGACGGATCGAGGACGATCCACTTCGTGCTGTCGAGCAAGGACGTCCCGAAGGGCGTCGACGTGCTGCTCGGCGGCGAGGGGGACGCCGCCCGGCCGGACCGGTTCTCCGGGGATCTGAACGTCGACGTGGCAGGCATCCAGGCGAAGGTCTCGGTCATCTCGATCGGCGGGACGCTCTACGCCAGGCTGCCGTTCGCCGCCACCTACCAGGTCACCGACCCGAGGACGTTCCACATCCCGGACCCCGGGTCCTTCATGTCGCCCGCCCGCGGGCTCACCCAGCTGCTCGCCCAGGCGACCGACGTCCGCGACGCCGGCACCGCTCGCGCGGGTACCGTGGTGGTCCGGCAGGTGACGGCGGAGCTCCCGGGCCAGGTAGTGGGCCGGATCCTGGTCTCGGCCGACCCGGCGACCCAGGTCAGGGCCACCTTCGGGATCGAGTCCGGCAGCGGGCGGCTGCGGTCGGCGAGCCTGGTCGGCCCGTTCTTCGCCAAGGGCGTCGACAGCACCTACGACCTGCAGCTGAGCCGGTTCGACGAACCCGTCGACATCCGCTCCCCAGCCGCCTGAGATCCCCGCATGTCTCCGGACTCTACTGGGGCGCCCCCGCCGGCCGGACCGGGCCGGGAGGCCGTCACCCGGGTCGTGCTGGCCGCCCTCGCCGTGCTGCTCACCGCCGCGGACACCTACGTCGTCGTCCTCGCCCTGCCGGAGATGATGGCGGGGGTCGGCCTCGGGCTCGACCAGCTGCAGCGTGGCGCCCCGATCGTCACGGTCTTCCTGCTCGGGTACGTCGTGGTACTGGCCCTGGCGGGCCGGGTGAGCGACGTCCTGGGTCGGCAGCCCGTGCTGGTGGCCTGTCTCGCGACCTTCGCCGCCGGTTCCCTGATCACCGCCGGTTCCCACCACCTCGGCGCCGCCCTCGTCGGCCGCGGCCTGCAGGGGCTCGGCGCCGGCGGGCTCGTGCCGCCGACGCTGGCCCTGGTCGCGGATCTGTGGCCGGCGGACCGCCGCTCGGTGCCGCTCGGGCTCGTCGGCGCCGCTCAGGAACTCGGCAGCGTCCTCGGCCCGCTGTTCGGGGCGGCCGTGCTGGCGTTCACCGGGTGGCGCACGATCTTCTGGGCCAACCTCGGGTTCGCGGTGGCCCTGTGTGCCGGCCTGACCCTGGGCACCTCGGCCACGGCGGGCACCGGCGGCGACCGGCCCGCGAGGCGGGGGCGCCGCCGGGGGCTCGCCCTGGCGGCGGCTCTCGCCACCGTCCTGGTGGCGCTGCTGCTGAACCCCCCGGACGCCCTCGTGGACGACGTCACGCTCGGGACGGCCTTCGTCCCGCTGGCCGGCGACACCACCTGGACCAGCCCGTTGGCGCTGGCCACCATGGCCCTGGTCGCGGCCCTCGCCGCGCCGGTGGTGCGCCGGCGTCCGGCGCGGCTCGCCGAGGCGGACCTGCCGGGCGCCGCACTGGTGGCCACCGCCCTCGCCGGGCTGGTGCTGACGTTCGCGGACGCCGACCCGACCCGGTCCGCGATCGCGGCCGGCTGGCCGTGGATGCTCGGCCTGTCGGCGGCCGCCACGGCCGCGCTGGTGGTGCGGCAACGGCTGGCGCGGCACCCGCTGGTACCGCCGGGGGCCTTCCGCCGCCCGGGCGCCTGGGGAGCTCTGCTGGTCAACCTGCTCATCGGGGTGGGTCTGGTGGCCGCGCTGGTCGACGTCCCGGTCTTCGCCCGGCAGACCCGGTACCCGTCGTCGCAGCTGGGAGCCGCGCTGGTCCTGGTGCAGCTGCTGGTGGCGCTGCCGGTCGGCGCCGCCGCGGGCGGGTGGGCCTCCCGCCGCGCCCGGCCCGCGCTGGTCGCAGCCGCCGGGTGCCTCACCGCGGCCGCCGGGCTGGCGTTGATGTCACGCTGGGGTGAGCATGCGCTGGACGGCGCGGGGAGCTCGACCGCGCTGGTCCTGGCCGGGCTCGGGTTCGGTCTGGCGGTGGCGCCCGTCAACACGGTGCTGCTCGCCGCGACCGGCAGCGAGGTCCACGGCCTGGCCGGCGCCCTCGGCGTGCTGGCCCGGATGGTCGGCATGCTCGTCGGGCTGTCCCTGCTCACGGCGGTCGGCCTGCGGGTGTTCTACGCCCGGCAGACCGGCATCGGCACCCCGCTGACGCTGTGCCCCACCACGCCGTTCGACTGTCCCGCCTACGTCGCCGCGACCCGTGCGTCGGCCCTGGACGAGCTGCGAGCGATCTTCGCCGGCGGCGCCGGCTGCACCCTGGTGGCCGGCGTCCTCTGCCTGCTGCTGCTGACCGCGCGCTCCGCCGCCCGGCCCGACCCGGCCCTCAGCCGAGCGTGAGCTGGCTGATCTTCGTCATGATCCGGGCCCGCAGCTCGGCGGGAGCGCGCTCGCAGCCGCACGTGCGCCGGACCAGCGCCTTGACGAACAGGTCGAGGTCGTACTCGGACAGGCACGGGCCGCACTCGTCGAGGTGCTGGCTGATCTTGGCGATGCCGTCCAGGTCCAGCTCCCCGTCGAGGTACTCGTGCAAGCGTCGCAGTACCTCGCCGCAGTCGGTGTCGTGAGGATCCCCGCAGCTCATGCCGCACCACCCTCCGGCGTCGCCCCGGCCAGCCCGCGGCCACGGGCGTAGTCCTCCAGCAGCGCGCGCAACTGCCGCCGCCCGCGGTGGAGTCGGGACATCACGGTACCGATCGGAGTGCCCATGATGTCGGCGATCTCCTTGTATGCGAACCCCTCGACGTCGGCCAGGTAGACGGCGATCCGGAACTCCTCCGGGATCTGCTGCAGCGCCTCCTTCACGTCGGAGTCGGGCAGGTGGTCCAAGGCCTCCGCCTCGGCCGACCGCAGTCCGGACGAGGTGTGCGACCCCGCCCGCGCGATCTGCCAGTCCTCGATCTCGTCGGACGCCGCCTGCTGCGGCTCACGCTGCTTCTTGCGATAGGAGTTGATGTAGGCGTTCGTCAGGATCCGGTACAGCCAGGCCTTCAGGTTCGTGCCGGGCTCGTACTGGTGGAAGGAGGCGAACGCCTTGGTGAAGGTCTCCTGCACCAGGTCCTCGGCGTCCGTCGGGTTCCGCGTCATCCGCAACGCGGCGGAGTAGAGCTGGTCCAGGTGCTGCAGGGCATCCCGCTCGAACCGCACCGAGCGCTGCTCGGGGGTCTCCTCGACGGGTGCGCGCCCGGTGTCCTCACTCATCGGTACCGAGCCTAGTCCTCCGGCCGGACCAGGACCCGCCCAGCGGGGTGGCGCGACGGCGGACGCCGTCCGCACCGGTTCGGTCGTCGCCAGGCCCGGCAGGCCGTCGCCCATGACCGTTGCGAGCACGAATCACCCTCCCTCGATCGCCACCCGTGGCGCGCCGACCTCGCCCGAGGCCGGTGCCGATGCCCTTGCGGCCGCTCGACCGCCACAACGCCCTCCCCGGGCAGCGCATTCCGTGCCCACGCGATCACCCGACCGGGCAGGCGGCGGATCAGGGGCGGGCGGCCCGGGACCGCTGGAGACGACCCCCGGGCGGGTGCGGCGGGAAGGCCGGGCACAGCTCGGAGTCGCCGGCTCGACGGTGGGAGCCGGTGGCGGATGGCTGCCGAGCAGGCCGGAGCAGCGTTCGGGGCGCTCACGACCTGGGACGATCTGCTGCACGCCGCCGAGCCGAGGCCTGACTGGGAGCTCCCACGCGGAACCGTCGACGAGGCGACCGCCCGGGCACCAGCAACACCGTCATTTTCCCGCAGCGATCTGGCCCGACGACCGCTCCTTCATCCTCGCCTCCGCGCTCTACCCGGACTCCATATATCCCTCGTGCTCCCGATCAGTGTTCACCACGCTGCGCTCCGCGGGACTAGACCCAGCTCGCACACCCTCCACGCCTGGCGGCTCCGTGCACGCCTGGCGGCTGTGTGCTAGGGACGGGCCGGTGGATGCGGTGGAGGAGTCGCGGCTCGCGCCCCGGCATCCTCCGATACCGGGGTACGACCCCCACGCCGGATGGTCCGCGTCCGCGTCCATGGCGGTTGCGGCGCGGCACCCCGGACCGACGTCCGGGCGGCGGTGCGCGGCCCGGCGACCGAGGCCGCCGCGGGCGGGTTCCCATGGCAGGCTTGTCGGCGTGTGCGGACGATACGCGGCGAGTCGCCGTCCGGAAGACCTGGTCGAGGCGTTCGAGGTGGAGGCGACCGAGGGCAACGGTCCGGGCGCCGACCCGGGGGCGGCCCAGCCCGACTACAACGTCGCCCCGACCCGGACCGCACCGGTCGTCCTGGAGCGGGTCCCGCGGGACGCCCCGACCGACGCCCCAGGCGGCCGGGGCGAGCGCGCGGGGCGGCCGGAGTCCGAGCCGGACGACCCGGCAGCCGGCGCGGCCGACGAGGACGGCGACGCGACCGCGGACGCCGCGGTCGCCGCCGCCCAGGCCGCCGCCGACGACGCACCGGCCGAACCGGTCCGCTGGCTGCGGTTGCTGCGGTGGGGGCTGGTGCCGTCGTGGGCGAAGGACGCCTCGGTGGGCAATCGGATGATCAACGCCCGGGCCGAGTCCCTGCTGGAGAAGCCCGCCTACCGCCGGGCCGCGCTGGCCCGGCGGTGCCTGGTGCCGGCCGACGGCTGGTTCGAGTGGCAGCCCAGCCCGACCGAGAAGGACGCCAAGGGCAAGCCGCGCAAGCAGCCCTTCTTCATGCGGCCGGTCGCCGACGGCCCGATCGCCTTCGCCGGGGTCTACGAGCTGTGGCGCGACCCCGACGTCCACCCCGACGACCCGGCCGCCTGGCGGGCCACCTACGCCGTCGTCACCACGGCCGCCGAACCCGGGCTGTCGGCCATCCACGACCGGATGCCGCTGGTCCTGCCGCCGGACCGCTGGGACGACTGGCTGGACCCGCGGCAACGCGATCCCGACGTCGTCCGGGCCCTGCTCGCGCCGCCGGTGGCGGGCCGGTTCGTGGCGGTCCCGGTCTCGGCGCGGGTGAACGCGGTCGGCAACAACGACGCCGCACTGCTCGAGCCGGTGCCCCGCGACCAGTTGCGCGGCGTGGTCGACCCGGAGACGAACCAGCTCCTCGGGGCCGCCGAAGCGCCCCTCTTCTGACGCCGGTCAGCTCAGGAGAACTCAGCACCATGCCGCTGCTCACCGTGGACGACGTCCGGGCCGCCGCCGTGCGCCTCGCCGGCGTCGCCCACCGCACCCCTGTCGTCACCTCCCGCACGCTGGACGGCCTGACCGGCGGCAGCGTGCTGCTCAAGGCCGAGAACCTGCAACGGATGGGCGCGTTCAAGTTCCGCGGCGCCTACCACGCCGTCAGCCGGCTGGACGGCGCCGCCCTGGCCGCCGGCGTGGTCGCGCCGTCCTCGGGCAACCACGCCCAGGCGCTCGCGCTCGCCGCCCGGCTGTCCGGCACCACGGCGGTCATCGTGATGCCACAGGACACCCCGCGGGCCAAGCGGGAGGCCACCGCCGGGTACGGCGCGCGGATCGTGGAGTACGACCGGTACCGCCAGGACCGGGAGGCGATCGCCCGCGCCCTGGCCGCGGAGCGGGGCCTGACGCTCGTGCACCCCTACGACGACCTGGCGGTGATGGCGGGCGCCGGCACCACCGCACTGGAACTCGTCGAGGACGCCGGGCCGCTCGACGTCCTGCTGGTCTGCCTCGGCGGCGGCGGGCTGCTGTCCGGCTGCGCGACGGCGGCCAAGGGACTGCTGCCCCAGGTCCGGGTCATCGGGGTCGAGCCGGCGGCCGGCGACGACTGGCAGCGGTCCCTGGCCGCCGGACATCCGGTGACCGTGCCCGTGCCACGCAGCATCGCCGACGGCCAGCTCGCCACCCGGCCCGGCGAGCTCACCTGGCAGGTGGCCGGCCCGCTCCTCGACGCCGTCGTCACCGTCACGGACGACCAGATCAGCCGGGCCATGGCGTGGGCGTTCGAGCGGCTCAAGCTGGTCCTGGAGCCGAGCGGCGCGACGGCCCTGGCGGCGGTGCTCTGCGGCGCCGTCGACGTGAGGGGGGCGCGGGTCGGGGTCACCCTCTCCGGCGGCAACGTCGACCCGGCCCGGTTCGCGGAGCTCACCGGGCACGCCGGGTAGGCCGCGCCACCGCCGTACCCTCGCCGTTCCCCTCGCGCCCCGGCGCGCGAAGGAGTAGGCAAGGGGCATGACCGTCGTGCGCCGCCTGGCTCGCCCGCTGCTCGCCGCCTCCTTCATCTCCGCCGGGGTGGACGCCGTCCTGCACCCGATGCCCCGGGCCGAGTCGCTGCGCCCTCTGGTGGAGCAGGCCGCCCCGGTGCTGAACCTGCCGGCGGACCCGGAACTGCTCGTCCGGGCCAACGGCGCGGTGATGGCGGGCGCCGGCGCGTCCCTGGCTCTCGGCCGGCTGCCCCGCCTGTCGTCCCTGGCGCTGGTCGCCACGCTGCTGCCGACGGCGTGGATCGACCACGCCTTCTGGCACGAGAAGGACCCGCAGGCGCGCCGTGACCGGCGGGCGCTGTTCCTGCGCGACGCCAGTCTCCTCGGCGGCGCGCTGCTCGCCCTGGTCGACACCGAGGGCCGGCCCGGGCTGGCCTGGCGCGGGCGGCGAGCGGTCCGCCAGGCGGAGCAGGCCCGCCGACGAGCAGGCCGCCAGGCACGGTGGACGACGCGGGAGGCGAGGCGCTCCGCGCAGCGCGTCGCCCGGTCGGCCCGGGAGTCCGTGCGGGAGGCCGCGGCGGTTCCCGGCCGGCACTGACTCCGATCGCGTCCGGTGGCAGACGCCGCTCGTCCACGGTGCTGGACTACCCTCGGCGGTATGAGCCACCCGACCTGGGCCGCGCCGACCGCTGACGCCTCCGTCGACGCGCGCGTGCCGCTGCCCGGGTCCAAGTCGCTCACGAACCGGTACCTCGTGCTGGCCGCGCTCGCCGACGAACCGTCGCGGCTGCGGGCACCGCTGCGATCCCGCGACACCCTGCTGATGGCCGCCGGCCTGGGCGCCCTCGGCACCCGCATCGACGACGTCCCGGGCAGCTCTCCCTTCGGCGACGACTGGTTCCTGCACCCGCGGCCCCTGCACGGCCCGGCGGAGATCGACTGTGGCTTGGCCGGCACCGTGATGCGCTTCCTGCCGCCGGTGGCCGCGCTGGCCAGCGGCGACGTCCGCTTCGACGGCGATCCCCGCGCCCGGGAGCGTCCGATGGGTCCGGTCGTGACCGCGCTGCGCGACCTCGGCGTCCGGGTGGACGACCAGGGGACCGGGCGCCTGCCCTTCACCGTGCACGGCACCGGGCGGCTGCGGGGTGGCACCGTCCGGATCGACGCGTCGGCGTCGAGCCAGTTCGTGTCGGCCCTGCTGCTGGTCGGCGCGCGCTGCACGGAAGGGCTGGTGGTCGAGCACGTCGGGCCACCCATCCCGAGCGAGCCGCACGTGGTGATGACCGTGGAGGCGCTCCGCGACGTCGGGGTCGTGATCGACACCGAGGACACCGCGACCTGGCGGGTGGAGCCGGGCGCGATGGGCGCGCTCGACGTCCAGGTCGAACCCGACCTCTCCAACGCGGCGCCGTTCCTGGCGGCGGCGGCCGTCACCGGCGGCCGGGTCCACGTACCCGGCTGGCCGCAGTACACCACCCAGGCCGGGGACTCTCTGCGCGACCTGCTCGACCAGATGGGCTGCGACGTGGCCCTCGACCGGGAGGGGCTCACCGTGCAGGGCACCGGCGAGCTCTACGGCCTGGACGCCGACCTGCACGCCGCCGGCGAGCTCACCCCGGTGGTGGCCGCCCTGGCAGCGCTCGCCGACTCCCCCTCCCACCTGCACGGCATCGCCCACCTACGCGGCCACGAGACGGACCGGCTGACCGCCCTGGCGAACGAGCTCAACAAGCTCGGGGGCGAGGTCACCGAGACGGCGGACGGCCTGGTGATCCACCCCAAGCCGCTGCACGGGGGCGTCTTCGCCACCTACGACGACCACCGGATCGCCCACGCCGCGGCCGTGATCGGCCTGCGGGTGCCCGGCGTCCTGGTGGAGAACGTCGAGACCACCGCCAAGACCCTGCCCGGCTTCGCCGGGTTGTGGGAGGCCTTGCTCGACTCGCCGGCGGGGACGACGCCTCGGTCGGGCGACGTCCGCGGGTGACGCCGCGGTGACGAGGCGCAGCCGCCGGGACCTTGACGAGTCCGACGTCCGCATCCGCCCCAACCCGCGGGGGACACGGCCGCGCAGCAAGGACCGCCCCCGGCACGAGGACGCCGTCCCGGCCTGGGTGATCGCGGTCGACCGAGGCCGGTACACCTGCCTGGTGTCCGAGGGCCGGCCGGAGGAGCGTGTGGTCACCGCGATGAAGGCTCGGGAACTCGGCCGGTCGGGGATCCTGGTCGGGGATCGGGTCGGGTTGGTCGGCGACGTCAGCGCGGCCCCGGGCACCCTCGCCCGGGTCGTCCGGGTCGACGGCCGGACGTCGATGCTGCGGCGCAGCGCGGACGACGTCGACCCGGTCGAGCGCGGCATCGTGGCCAACGCCGACCAGTTGGCGGTCGTGACCGCGCTGGCGGAGCCGCAGCCGCGGCCGCGGATGGTGGACCGCTGCCTGGTCGCCGCCTACGATGCGGGCCTGGATCCGCTGCTCGTCCTGACCAAGGCCGATCTGGCCGACCCGACGGAGTTCCTGGCGAACTACGCGCCCCTCGACGTCGGGTTCGTGGTGACGGCCCGCAACAGCGCCGACTGGACCGGCCTGGACGCCGTCCGGGCGGCGGTTTCCGGCCGGGTCACCGTGCTGGTGGGGCATTCCGGTGTCGGCAAGTCCACGCTCGTCAACGCGCTCGTACCCGGGGCCGGGCGGGCGACCGGACTGGTCAACGACGTGACCGGCCGGGGGCGACACACCTCGACGTCCGCGGTGGCCCTGCGGCTGCCGGACGGCGGGTGGGTCGTCGACACCCCCGGCGTCCGCTCGTTCGGGCTTGCCCATGTGGACCCCGACCGGATCGTCCACCACTTCCCCGACCTGGCCGCCGGAACCGGCGACTGCCCCCGCGGGTGCACGCACGACGAGCCGGACTGCGGCCTGGCGGAGTTCGTGGCCTCCGGCGGTGCCGGAGCGGCCGGACCGGCCCGGCTGACGTCACTCCGCCGGCTGCTGCGCTCCCGGGCCGGCGGCCTCGACGACCCGACGCACCCCTGAACCGGCCGCTCCACCTCCGGGCCCCACCTCCGGGCCCCGCCTCCTACAGGTCCACCGAGCCACCGATGCGCCAGTAGATCCCGCCGGCCCGATCCAGGAACCCCTCGTCGACCAGGTAGCGGCGCACCATCGCGACGTCGTCGTGGACCGGCCGCAGCCGGCGGTTCACCTCGGCCTCGGGATAACGCTCGCCAGGTTCGAACCGCTGCGCGATATGGTCGAGCACGACGAGCCGTTTCGACCGCTTCGCCGGGAGCGTGATGAGGCGCCCCTCCGGATCGATGAAGGTCCGGAGGATCACCTCGGGCCGAAGGGCCGCCTCCGCGGGAGTCAGCGGCTCGCCACCCGTCACCATGACCCTGAAGCTACCCGCACTGATCCCGGGCGGGTAGCCGGGCCCCGGGTGCCTGGGTCACGAACCCGAGGCGGTCGACGACACCACGCCGGACCAGACGTCGGTGGCGCCGCTGTGGCCGACCAGGACCGTCCAGCCGGTGGCGGCGACGCCGGTCACCACGGCCAGCACGATCGCCACCACGGTCAGCCCGGCGACCCGCCGGGCGAGCCAGAGGACGACCGCCGCGACCAGCAGGGCGATCGCGAAGTACGGCAGCAGGGCGCCCTGGTCGGCGTGCTCCTTGGCGACCGCCGCGCCGCCGCGGATCGCCTGCAGGCGGCCCTGGAACTTCTCGCCGGACTCCTTCGCGACCAGCGTGGTCGCGACCACGGCCAGGTCCGCGGCGACGACCGCCCAGGCCGCGCCCCGCCAGGCCGGGCGGATCGCCACCGCCATCGTCACCAGCGACATCAGGGGCAGCAGGACGACGGTCGCATGCACGACCAGGGGGTGGAGCGGCAGCCCCGCAATGGTATCGAACACGTTCGTTCCTCTCCGCCCGGCAGTCCACGCCGGCCTCGCGTGATCATGGATCGGCGTCCCGGGTCGAGCAGAACGTACCGCGCGCCTCACCGGTTCGGCCTGGACGACCGGCCAACGAGCGGTAGGTTCATCACCGCACGTAATGTGCACCCTTCCCCGACCCGCCTTCCCCACCCGCGAGGAGCCCGATCGTGGCCGGACACGAGGACGACCTTCGCCTGGGGCACGTGATCGCGGACATGGTCGACTCGCTGACCATGTCCCGGTTCCAGGCCGCCGACCTACGGGTGGAGACCAAGCCGGATCTGACGCCGGTCACCGACGCGGACCGGGCCGCCGAGGAACTGGTCCGCAACCAGCTGAAGCGCACCCGCCCCCGGGACGCCGTCGTCGGGGAGGAGTTCGATGCGACCGGTCGGGGCACGCGACGGTGGATCATCGACCCGATCGACGGCACCAAGAACTTCGTCCGCGGGGTGCCGGTCTGGGCGACCCTGCTCGCGCTGGTGGAGGACGACGACGTCGTCGTCGGGATCGTCTCCGCGCCCGCGCTGCAGCGCCGCTGGTGGGCAGCCTCCGGCGCCGGTGCGTGGAGCGGCCGCAGCTTGTCGTCCGCGCGCCGGCTCCAGGTGTCGGCGGTCTCGTCCATCCATGACGCGTCGATGTCGTACTCGGAGATCGGTGAGTGGGAGAAGGCCGGGCTCGGCGAGCAGTTCCTGTCGCTGACCCGCCGGGTGTGGCGCTCGCGCGCCTACGGGGACTTCTGGTCGTACATGCTGCTGGCCGAGGGGGCCGTGGACATCGCCGCCGAACCCGACCTGGCCATCTACGACATGGCCGCACTGGTGCCCGTGATCGTCGAGGCGGGCGGCCGGTTCACCTCACTCGACGGCGTCGACGGGCCGTTCGGGGGCAGCGCCCTGGCCACGAACGGCGAGCTGCACGAGACCGTCCTGCGCACCCTGGCCCCCTGACGACCGGCCACCGCCCGTCAGTGCCCCGGAACGCCCGGCTCGCCGGGTTCCCGGGTCGGCGCGGGCCGCCGCCACCCTGCCCTGGATCCGCGGCGCGAGCCAGAGCGCGTAGAGATCGAACCAGCCGTACCCGCCGGCCGCACCGGACGGCGGGTTCCCCTGGGGGATCACCCCGAGCAGCGGGTCCCGCGGGGCCCACGTCCAGGTGCCGAGGCGGGTACCCAGCAATTCGAGATAGCTGACCATGACGAACGCGCCCACGTAGAGCAGGCGACTCGGGCCCCGCAGCAGGAACAGCAGCAGGCAGCCGAACCAGAAGGCCCCCAACGCGTCCGCGCGTCCGGGCGCGGCCACGCCGAGGACCGCCCAGCACCCGCCGACGACGATCGTGCCGGCCACCCCCGCCCGCGGCGCGCGGCGCAGCAGGTCACTGCGGCCCAGCGCGAGGGCCGCCAGGTACACCAGGCCGTGTCCCGGCGGGACGAAGAGCGGGACCGTACCGATCCGGTAGACGTACGCCCCGAGCAGGGGCGAGAAGGTGTACTCCACCAGCGTGGCCAACGCGACGACCACCAGCGTCTGCACCCGCACCAGGGTGGGCTCCCGTCGAAGCAGCACCGCGAGCAGGGCCCACGTCACCAGCCCGAGCACCACCTGGCGCACCGCCTCCGCGCCGTCCCACGCCCGGACGGAGTCCAGCAGGAGAGCCACCGCGATCCACGCCGTCACCCCACCGGCGACCGCGGCGGCGCCCCACCGCCGGGAGGTCACGCCGGGGTCCGCGCCAGCCGAGTCCACCGGCACAGCATGGCATCGCGGCGCGACAGGTCCGAAGGTGAGGTAAGCCCTGTCCGATCTTTCCGCTACAGGAGACACAATGTGCGGGTGCGCATCTCTGCCAAGACCGACTACGCCATCCGGGCGGCCGCCGAGCTGGCCGCCGCGGGCTTGGCCCCAGGCTCCGGTCCGTGGGTGAAGACCGAGTCGGTCTCGAACGCCCAGGACATCCCCCTGCCCTTCCTGCTCAACATCCTCGCGGAGCTGCGCACCGCGGGCCTCGTCCGCAGCCGGCGCGGCGTCGACGGGGGGTACCAGCTCGCCCGCTCCCCGGAGGAGATCAGCGTCGCCGACATCATCCGTGCCGTGGACGGCCCGCTGGCGAACATCGCCGGCAGCCGGCCCGAAGATCTGGAGTACTGCGGCGCGGCGAGCTCGTTGCGCGACGTCTGGATCGCGTTGCGGGCGACGATGCGCTCGGTGCTGGAGGGCGTCAGCCTCGCCGACCTGGCGACCGGAACGCTGCCGGACGACGTCCGTGACCTGCTGGCGGGAGCCGGCGTCTGGCAGGCGCGCCACTGACTGTTGGCCCGGCCGACCCGGCGGTCACCGGTGAACTGTGCGCCGCCGACGGCAACGGCCGGGGCGCCGTCCCGCGCCCCGGCCGTCTCACCTCCCCCAGGAGGGCCAGGACCCGGTGGACTTCTGTTCCCACCGGGCGTTCCGTGGACTACAACGTCGGCGACCCAGAAAGGTTTCCTGTGCCGGCGCAGGGTCGGGACGCTCGGAACGAATTCGCGATCGCCTCGCCGGAGGCGGCGAGGTCGTCCGGCGTCCGGCCGGTGATCAGCGGGCCCGGACCGGAGGCGAACCGGGAGGCCGTCA
>DATDMG010000150.1:0-12984 GCA_036518955.1 Kineosporiaceae bacterium
TAGCCGGAGTCGACCAGATGCTCCTGCGGAAGCAGGCCCGTCTCGGCCAGGTGCTGGTGGATGGTGTCGGTCATCGCCACGTCGGGGACGGTCGCGAGGGTGGTCTCCACGTTGATGATCAGGTTCGGAGGCTCGTCCTGCTCGTCGTGATCGCTCTGGCCGGTGCCGGTCGTGTCGGGGTTGCGGGTCGGGGTGCTGCAGGTCTCGGTGAAGTGGACCTTATAGCCTTCCCAGCTGTGCTCGCGTTTGATGCTGTACCGGGCATCGACGTCGTACGGAGAGATGATCCGTAGATGGCCGGGCGGGAGCCCGTCCCCGCCATCGCGTTCCTGCTCCCGCCGTCGCACCTCCTGTCTGCCGGTGGCGTTGTCGACGTCGCGGTAGAACTGCTGGATCCATACCCGGCGCAGCACGTCCACGGCCGGCAGTTCACGCAGCCAACCGGGCGCGGCCGGGGAGTACACCTGGTCGAGCAGGTGGTACCCGTCCCGCCCATAGGCGACCATCAGCTCGGCCCTCTTCGTCTCGCTGGAGGGCAGCCGCAGGTTGTCGATCCTGGCCCCGTAGGTCTGCTGCCAGGTCGGATCGATCATCGAGGTGAGCCACGCGGGGTGCGCGACCGCGAGGGCCTCCAACCCCGCCCGTAGCGTCTCCCCGGCCATCTCCAGCCGGTTCAGGTGCCGGATCGCACCCAGCACATGCGTGGAATCGGTCCGGGCCCGGCCGCCGGCCTTGACCAGCCCCATCCCGGCCAACCGTTCCAGCAGCGCATCCAGCGCCAGCAGCGTCAGGTCCCCGGCGACCAGCCGGTCACGGAACTCACTGAGCACCGAGAAGTCGAAGCCCTCGTCCTCCAGCTCCAGGCCGAGGGCGTACTTCCAGGTGATCCGGTCCCGGACCGCCTCGGCGGCCTGCCGGTCGGTCAGGTTCTCGGTGAACTGCAGCACCGCCACGATCATCAACTGGGCCGGGGAGATCCCCGGCTTGCCCCGCACCCCGAACGCGTCGGCGAACCGCTCGTCGGCATACACCTCACCCAGCACATCCCGGATCCGCATCGCCAGGTTGCCCTTGCGAGAGGCCCTCCTCGCCACCCGCGCAGTCCCCTCAGGGACCTCCGGCTAGGGCATCGGCTGCATCGACATGACATCCACCAGTCTGCGGTCGAACGAAGGGGGAAGGCGACCACAGCAAGATCCTTCACGACACGAACCCCGACATCACGCACCAGACCTGGCGTGTCCAGACTTAACCAACAGGGTCACCCCGACCTGCAATCGCTCGGCGACGACGCCGCAGACATCGCCGCAATCGCCGACCTCCTCGCCACACTCGTCAACAAGCCCGCCGCCTACACAGTCGCCGCGATCCTTCTCAAACGCGGACTCCAGACGCTCTGCAACGGCTGAGACCACCAGCCCGAATGGTCTGACTCTCCCGGTCTTGCGGAGACGAAACATCCCATACTGAGAGGGATGGTCCAGATGCCCCCACGCGCCGGACCGGCGCGTCAGCGCCGCACGCCGGCGCGGGCGGCCCGCGCAGCGGGGGCGCCCTTGATCCAGTACAGGCAGACTCGTCAAGATCTAGAGGCGACAGCCGAACCCTCGCACCGGTCACCCACGGCTCAGACACTCCTCAGTCGCAACCGGCCGCATGGAGCCGCTCAGCTCCGCAGCCACCCGCACACCTCCCGGCCACCAAGAGCAGTCCTGGGGAGGGCATCAGGCCTGCTCAGAGCAGCAAAACTGCACGCAGCGGAGGGCGAGGGATTCGAACCCCCGGGTACGGATGGTTACGCACCAGCGGTTTTCAAGACCGCCGCCATAGGCCACTCGGCCAGCCCTCCTCGGCCTCCTCGGGAGGAGGACGTGCCGTCCTGGGACGGCGAGGACCAGTGTGCCATCCCGCGCTCGTCGCTCGCGCGAGGGCGGCCTACCAGGTGGTCAGGACTTCGGCAGGCGGTGCGTGAACAGCTCCTCGAGCACCCCGGCGTCCGCCTCCTCGGCCAGCACGATCACCTCGTCCCCGGCACATAGTTCCGTATCGCCCCGGACCTGGACCAGTCGCCCGGCGCGACCGATCAGGCTGATCCACACCCCTTCGCTGAGGGAGAGATCGTCCAGGGCCTTCCCGTCAGCGGCGGCACCGCGACGGACGGTGTACCGGTGCAGGCCCTGCGGCTCGTCGCGCAGCCGGAGACCGACCGACCACGGCTCCTGCTCTACCACCCGGACGGGCAGCCTCAGCCGGGCGGCCACCCAGGGCACCAGGCCTCCCTGCACCACGACCGAGAAGAGGACGACGATGAACACGATGCCGTAGGCCCGTCCGCCGTCACCGCCGCCGCCCGAGGTCAGGATGTACGTTCCCAGCAGGACCGGCACGGCGCCCTTCAGACCGGCCCAGAGCACGAACGCCCGCTCCGCCCGGGTCAGCCGCACCGGCAGGAGCACGAGCCCCACCAGCACCGGCCTGATGACGAACGCCAGCAGGGCCGCGAGCGCCAACCCGATCCCCAGGGCGTTCCCGCGCGTCAGCGAATGGACGGTCACGGTCAGGCCCAGCACGGTGAACGCCACGATCTCGCCGAGGCTGGCCAGGGCCGCGTGGAACCGCTCGATCTCCCGCTTGTACGGCGCCCGCTCGTCGCCGACGAGGATCCCCGCCACGAACACCGCGAGGAATCCGGACCCGTGCACCACCGTGGTCACCCCGTAGATCAGCCCCGCGGCTGCGAGGACCCGGATCGCGTAGAGCCCCTCCGACGGCAGCGGCAGTCTGCGCATCATCAACACGAGCAGGCGGCCCCCCGCCCAACCCACCGCCGCACCCACGCCCATCTGCAACGCGAACGTCTGGACGGCGGTCACCACGGCTCCCACATCCGACGCCGACCGACTGCTGCTGATGATGGCGACCATGAGGGCGATCCCCACCGGGTCGTTGGCGCCCGACTCGCCCTCCAGCAGGGTGCCGGTGCGCCCGGCGACCTCGCGCCGTCCGAGGACCGAGAAGACCACGGCCGGATCCGTCGGCGACAGCGCCGTCCCCAGCAGCAACGCCATCCGCCAGTCGAAGCTGAACAGCCAGTGCGCCGCCAGGGCCAGCGCCACGGCCGTGACGACCGTGCCGGCCGCGCCCACCCAGATGATCGCGGCGCCGTTCCGCCGGAAGCGGGACCAGCCGATCCCCATCCCACCGTTGAAGAGGATCACCACCAGGGCGACCGTGACGATCCCCTGGACATTCTCGATCGATCGTGGCGTCAGGTCCGGGACGACGTCGCTCGCGACGGCGGCGCAGACCAGGAAGATCGCCGGAGCGGGAACGCCGAACCGTTCACTCACTCGATTTGAGAAGACAGCTAGCAGGAGAACAGCACAGACGATGCTGATGTCCGCACCAAAAGAGAGGACGTCGTTCACCCTCCGCCCTTCTCCCGTCCGCCATGCTTTCCCCAGGGTAATCGGGGGAGGCTGTAGCAGCGCCGTCGGACCGGGGACGCCACGGGGGAGTCGGCCCGGGAGCGCCGCCGCACGGCGCCCGCCGGTAGGTTTCGCGCTGGCAAAGCCGCCCCGGCACCGGACGGGTCCCCAGGTAGGTTCCGAGCGTGACCACGACTCACCGGGCCGTCGTACCCTCCGAGAGCGTTCCCGCCACGGCCGTCGCCGGGGCGGAGGGGAACGAACGCCTGACGGCCTGGACGGGCGCCGCCCTCCTTCTCGGATTCGGGGCCGAGGGGCTGACGATCCTCGACGTCCGCTGGTACCTGAAATGGCACATCCTGATCGGCTACGCACTGCTGGTCCCGGTCGCACTCAAGGTGGCGACCACGGGCTACCGCTTCGCCCGCTACTACACCAACGCACCTGCCTACCGGCGCAAGGGTCCCCCGCGGCTGCTCCTCCGGATCCTCGGCCCCTTCATGATCATACTGACGGTGGCGGTGCTCCTGACCGGGGTCGGCCTGATGGTCACCAGCGGGCAGCGTCACCAGCTCGAGGTACTCCACAAGGTCAGCTTCATCGCCTGGTTCGGGGTGACCAGCATTCACGTCCTGGCCTACGTGTGGCGCCTCCCGCAGCTGATGATCAGGGATCTCCTCGGGCGCGGAACCCCTCGCTCCGCCGCGCTCCAACGCGTCCTGCTGTCGGTGGGGTCCGGCGCCGCCGGCCTGGCCCTCGGCGTCGTCCTGCTGCCCTGGATCACGAGCTACGTCGGCGGCTGACAGCGGCTGACCACCCGTTGACGATGCCAGGACCGCCAGGCCCACGCCACGTGCGCCGACCGACCGGGAGCGCCATCGCTGCCCCCAGGAGGGCCTGGCGGGGCGATGATGGCGTTCCCGGTCGAGGTGACCAGAGGGTCAGTCGGCGTCGAGCCCGTGGCAGATGGTCCCGTCACACCCTTCGTCGGTCCCATGACACACGGCGCAGATCTCCTCGAACTCCTGACAATCGACAACTGTGTGAAAAGTCTGCGTAGGAGACATCGGACATCCCTTTCGTCGGCGCCTTTCCCACCACGAGGAGGCCGTTCCAGGGTCGTCCACCCGAACGTTTGACCGGCGGGCAGAAGGTCCCGCGAGGCGAAATCTCCCCCGTGGCTGAGGTCACAGCGATCCAGGGCGGCAGATCGGACTCACATCCCGCGGTTCAGATCCAGATGGCGGGATCGACGACGTCCGCGTCGGGCGGGGGAACGGTCACCGGCTCCGGGTGCGGGACCTCGGCACCGCCGCGCTCCCGGACCCGTCCCGGGACACCCACCACCACGGCGCCCGGGGGGACGTCCCGCACCACGACGGCGTTGGCGCCCACCTGGGCGCCCCGCCCGATCGTGATCGGCCCGAGCACCCGCGCCCCCGCGCCGACCGTGACGCCGTCGTCCAGCGTCGGGTGACGCTTCGCCTTCTCCAGGCTGCGGCCGCCGAGCGTGACTCCCTGGTAGAGCATCACGTCGTCACCGATCTCCGCCGTCTCACCGACCACGACCCCCATCCCGTGGTCGATGAAGAACCGCCGCCCGATCCTTGCCCCCGGATGAATCTCCACCCCGGTGATCGCGCGCCCGAACTGGGAGAGCAGGCGCGCCACCAGGTAGTGCCGCTTGAGCCAGAGGGCATGACTGACGCGGTGCAACCAGAGCGCGTGCAGGCCGGGATAGCTGAGCACCACTTCGGCACGGCTCCGCGCCGCCGGGTCGCGCGCCATCGCGGTCGACACGTCCTCGCCCAGGAGCGTGCGCCAACCGAGCGTCCGGTGCACCGGTCCGTGATGCACGATCGTCAGTCGAGCAGGTCGGAGAACAGTACGGTCGAAAGGTACCGCTCCCCGAACGACGGGATGATGACGACGATGTTCCGGCCCGCGAACTCCGGACGCCGGGCCACCTGCGTGGCCGCCCACAGCGCCGCGCCGGACGAGATCCCGACCAGCAGGCCTTCCTCCTTGGCAGCGCGCCGGGCGTAGCTGAGAGCCTCCTCATTGGGGCAGTCGAGCACCTCGTCGTAGATGCCGCGATCCAGGACCTCGGGCACGAAGTTCGCCCCGATGCCCTGGATCGGGTGGCCGGACGGGGCGCCGCCGTTGAGGATCGGCGACGCCGCCGGTTCCACCGCGAAGATCTTCAGCTCCGGCACGCGCGGCTTGAGCACCTGGCCCACCCCGGTGATGGTGCCGCCGGTACCGATGCCTGCGACGAACGCCGCGATGTCGCCGCCGGTGTCCTTCCAGATCTCCTCGGCGGTGGTCCGGCGGTGGATCTCGGGGTTCGCCGAGTTGGCGAACTGCCGCACCAGGACGGCGTTGTCGGCCGCCCCGATCTCCTCCGCCTTCGCGACAGCGCCCTTCATGCCTTCGGCGGCCGGCGTCAGCACCAGCTCGGCGCCGTAGGCCCGGAGCAGAGCACGACGCTCCTTGCTCATCGAGTCCGGCATGGTGAGGACGACGCGGTAGCCGCGCGCGGCGCCGACCATCGCCAAGGCGATGCCGGTGTTGCCGCTCGTCGCCTCGACGATCGTCCCGCCGGGGCGAAGCTCCCCGGACTCCTCAGCAGCGTCGATCATGGACACGCCGATCCGGTCCTTGACGCTGCTGGCGGGGTTGTAGAACTCCAGCTTGGCTAAGACATTGCCCTCGGCGCCGTCCGTGATCCGATTGATCCGGACCAGCGGAGTGTTGCCGATGAGCCTGGTCACGTCCTCGTAGATCGGCATCGTGCAGTCCACCGCCTTGTCAGCTCACGGCTCCGGGCTCGTGAGGTCGTGTTCTCGGATATTCCGTGACCGAGGGCACCGCCGTTGGCCGGCCTTGGCCGGTCAGCGGGTGACAACTCGAAAGTGTCCCTCGGTGTTCCGGCGCGCAGTTTACTCCACTTGTCCAGTCGACAAGACTGCTCAGGAGCAAGTCGCCGGGGACAGGGTGATGCCGTAGGAGTCCGAACGCGCGACGTATTTCTTCAGCCCGGCGACGGTCCAGCCCTGGCCTCCTCGGCCCGGGTCGGCGTGCTGGTACAGGGTCACCTGGCCGGACGGCGACGCGGTCGCGAGCAGCACGCCCCCTCCCAGCGCGAGCAGGTCGTAGAACCGCCACCCGTTGCCGATCTTGACGGCCTGGCCCGCATTGGACCACGCCACCGGGCCCGATCCCGGATCGCTGTGCCGGAACCAGTAAAGATAGCCACTCACCTGCGCGTAGATCGTCCCGTCGCCCTGCGGCGCGATCAGCTCGCTCCCGGTCCAGCCCGTGCCGAGCACGGTGCCGGCCGGATCGGCCCAGGTGGCCGCCCCGGTGAGGCGGCCGGTGTGCCGGTACAGCACCAGCCGTCCGTCGGGACGTACGGTGTAGATCCACCCGTTCGCGCCGACAGCGATGTTGACGACCTTGGTGCCCGGGTTGAACCCGGCGCCGATGACCGTTCCGCTGCCCTTGGCCCAGGTCGTCCTGTTCCCGTCATAGCGGTACCAGAGCAGGGAGCCGGTGCTGGTCAGGCCGTACAGAACGCCGTCACCGCCGGCACCCGTCCAGGCGAACGGCCCCCAGCCGCTGCCGACGAGCCCGGTCTCGGCCAGCGAGTTCGCGGTCGTGAGCGGCGCGGGATCCGCCAACCGGTACAACGCGCCCCCCGACATCCGGGTGAACCCCTCGGCCGGGCTGCACGCCGCCGCCGCGGCGGGCGGGGCACCGCCGAGGCCGACCAGCCCGGCGGTGCCCGCAGCGATCGCCGCCCGGCGGAGCCGCGCTCCCGGGTCTCCCCCGGCGCGTCGTCGTCCGGGGCGTCGGATCTGAAGCAGGGACGGGCAGCGGGTCATTGCCTCACTATATGGATAACGGTCCGCAAGACATCGGTCACGCTCCGGCGAGTCAGGCGCGAAGACCACCAGCGGGATGCCCCGTCCCGGGACCGCCTCAGGCCGTGCTGCTCGCGGTGCGGCGGCCGGCCGCCCGAGCCGCTTCAGCTGCCGAGACCCCCTCCGCGTCGAGCCAGTCCAGGACCAGCTCCGCCGTCCGCCCGGGCAGCTCGAGCTGCGGCACGTGGCCGACCCCCCGCAGTTCCTCGTAGCGCCAGCGCCGGTGCCTGCGCGCCGCGGACCGGGCCGCCGCCACCGGGATGAGTCGGTCGCTGTCGCCGTGGATCAGCAGCACCGGAACGTCGATACCGTCCAGTGTCGCTCGGAACTGCCGCCGCCTCGCCAGGGTCCACAGCAGGGACCGGGTGGCGAGCACGAACTCGGACTCCATCTCGGCGTAGTACCCACGCGACCGAGCCAGCTGGAGGTGCGCCTCGAGCACCTCGTGGGGGATCCGGCCCGGGTCGGCGCAGCACAGCCAGAGGATGTCGAGCGCCGCCTGTTCCGGAGTGGTGCGAGCCCGACGTCGCGCCGCCCCGGGGGTGAAGTGGGCAGCGAAGATCGCGGCCGTGACGGGGTCGGGCCGGGTGCGGAGGTCGGGCGGCAGCGCCGGGTCGATCAGCACCAGGCCGGCGACGTCCTGCGGATGGTCGGCGGCCTCGAGCACGCTGATCAGACCGCCCATGGAGTTGCCGACGAGGATGGCGGGCGCCCCCGCGACCTCGGTGACGAAGCGGTGCAGCAGCCGCTGGTTCCCCCGCACGGACGTCGACCGGCCACCGCCGCGGGTGTGGCCGAAGCCGGCGAGATCCAGCGCGACGAGCCGGCACGTCGGTGTCAACAGCGGGGCGAGCGAGATCCAGTTCAGGTGGGATCCGCCGAGACCGTGCACGGCCACGAGCAGCGGCCCCTCCTGCGGACCGCCATGATCGACCCAGTGCACCGGCCCGTCAAGATCAGCCCATCTCGACCCCGAAACCTTGGCAGACGTCATGACGGCACTTTCGGCCGTGCCCCCCGGAGTGTCAATGGGGGTGCGGGAGGCGCGCGCGCTCGGCTTCGGCATGATTCCGGCAGTGAACGGGCGGCGAGGGCGAGGCGAGGCCAGGTGCACGATCCGGACGTCAGGCCGTCCGAGGGCGTGGCGGCGATCCTGCGCGAGGCCGGCAGGCCGGAGCGGTATCTCGCGCTCCTGTCCGCCCCGGCCGGCGCCCGGCCCGACCCGGCGTCCGGTGCTGCCGTCGGCAGGACGCCGGGCGGTCCCTCCGGCGAGGAGGTAGGCCCCGGGGAAGCGGACGACACCCTCGACGGTGTCGCGGCCGAACTGGCGGCCGCGCTGGCGGTCCCGGCCTCCGGTGAGCACGTCGGCGCCGGTTCGGCGCACCCGCTCCGCAGGGCCCCCGCCCAGGTGCTGAGGCCGGCCTCCGGCGTCGGGCCCGGCGCTGATACCGAGGCCCGATACCTCGCCCACTCGTGCGACCTCGTGCTCAACGGTGGCCTCGCCACTGCGCTGGCGGCGCCCCTGACCGTGTGCGCGCTGGCCGAGCACTACGCCCTCCGCCGGGTCGGTGGCAGTTCCGCGGCGGGAGCGGTAGCGGCCGCCGCCGCGGCCGCCGAGCTCGGCCGGACGGCCGCCGAGCTCAGCCGGACGGCCGGCGAGCCCGACGACGCCGACGACTGCCGCGTTCGGCCCGGCTTCGCCGGACTCGCCGACGCCATCGCCTGGCTGGCGGCCGAGCCCCGCCCCGGCATCGACCCCTCGGACGCCGCGCAGAGCCGCCCCGGGCAGAGCCACCGGCTCGCCCGGATGTTCCGCCCCGCGGACGACGCGGTAGAACTGCATCGCCTGGTCACGGCCGCGATCCGACCGGGAACCGGGCGGTTCCCCGGCCGGGCCGTCCGGGTCACCGCGGCTGTCCTCGCGGGCCTTGACCGGGCCACCTGGACCGCGGTCGGGCTGCTCTGGCTGGGCTCCGCCGCCGGCTGCGCCGGCCTGGTCGCCGCGCTGGCCCGGTCTGCGGAGGTCAACCACCTGCTCGTGCCGGTGGCGGCGGTCCCGCTCGCCGTCACGTTCACGCTCGCCGCCTGTCTCGGGACGGCGCTGCTCGCCGGGCACCCCGCCCGCGCCGCCGTCCGGGACGCGCTCGCAACCGACGGCTGGGGGCTGGTGTCAGGTGCCGATCCGGCGGGTGCAGATCCAACGGACGCGGATCCGTCGGTTTCGCATCCGGCGGCAGCGGATCCGCCGCGGCCGGGGCGGCTCGAACGGCTCGCCGGCGTCCTCGACCCGGACGGCGTGCCGCACCTGGGCGCCTGGCTCGCGGACCGGATCGACGACCTGGCCGGCGTGCCCCCGGCCACGCCCGGTGCGAAGCGCTACGCCCTCACCTTCGGCGACCTGTGGCTCGGCCGGCTGGGACGGCGTACCCCGGCGGAGATCCAGGCGCTCCGCAACGCTGCCGTGCACCCCCGCCAACGGGTCGTCGACCTGGTCCTGCTGACGACCGACGTCTCGCGCGGACGCCCGTACCTGCTCCCGTTCGGAACGGCGACCCGCCCCGAGGAGGCGCGGACCGCAGGGTACCTGTTCTGCCGGACCTGCCTGGTCGCGGTGCTGCCGGCCCGGGTGACGGACCAACTGGTCCTGCTGTCGTCGGGCGATCCGGCCGGGGCACCCAGATGCCCCCGGCATCCGGGGGAGCTGCTGCACGATCTGCCCGAACCGTGGGACCTCCCGGTCGCGTTCGCCGTCCGGCTGTCGGCCGCCGCCCCCGGTCTGCTGCGCGCGGTGCCCCTGCACCGGGCGGACGGCGGCCCGGACCAGGTGCGGACCCACTGGTTCTGCGACGGCGCCCTCGCCGGGGGCCTGCCGGCGCACACCTTCGACGTCCCGCTCCCGCTCTGGCCCACGTTCTCGATCGGGACCCACCCCGACCCCGGCGAGGAGATCTCGGTCCCCGACCTGGACGCCGAGGACCTGCCGCCGCCGTGGCGGCCCGCACCGGGCGCCGCCGGGTTGGCCACCGCGGTTCTCGCCGCCGTCGGCGGCTGGCGGGACGCGCTCCGGGTGGCACCGGGAACGCGGGGCCGGTCCGCGCTGGTGCGAGGCAGCGCGCTCGGCACCGGACCGTTCCTGCCGGACGCGGCCGTGCGCGAACTGGCCGCCAGAGGCCACCGTGCCGGCGTCGCCCTTCGTGACCGGTTCACCGGGGCGGACGCCGGCAGCCCGGTCCACACCGGCACGGACCGGTACCGGTGGGTCCGGATGCGGGCGGCGCTGACCGAGTTCCGGCGGCTCAGCCTGGCGATCGACGCCGGCGTTCCCCTCTACACCGACCTCGCACTGAACTACCGCGTGCCACCGGGGCTCGTCCCGTGGTTCAGCGAGTCGTTCGAGGCGGGGGGCAGGGACCCGGCCTGGGGCGACGCCGTCGCCGCGATCACGCACCTGCGCTCGCTGGCCCAGAAGGGCGTGCTCGACTGGGACACCGACTGGGGGACCCCGCCACCCGATCCGCACCTGCGACTGGGCTGACCACGGCGTCGTTGCCGACCACGGGGTCGTGCCGTCGCGACGGTCAACCGGAGCCGGACGTCGGGAACCCCGATGCCGCCTGCTGGAGCGCCATCGCCCAGGTGCGGGACGACAGCGGCGCCGCGGCGAGATCCTCCACGGTCGCGTCGTGGTGCAGGCCCAGGGCCACCACCGCGGACAGTTCCCCGGCCTGCGGGCCGACGATGGCCGCGCCCAGCAGGGGCGAGCCGACTCCACCGCGACGGACCCACCCCGATGAGCGAGCCGGCCCGGCCACCAGGGTGATCAGCCCGGCCGGACCGGCGAGCGGGCCCCCGCCCGGGCCGCGGTACGGCGCCTGGCTCACCCGTGCCCCGGGGATCGTCCGCGCCTCGTCGACGGTCACCCCGACCGCCGCCACCGGCGGATCGGTGCGGACGACGCGCGGCAGGGTGCCCGGGGTCCAGCGCGCCGTCGGCCGGCGGGACGCCGCATTGGTCCCGGCCACCCGGGCCATGACCGGGTCGCCGGTGCCGTGCGGCAACAGCCCGGTCACCCGCCCCACGGCCAGCACACCGGGACCACTGGTGACGAGCCGATCGTCGACGCCGACCCAGCCCGCTCCGGTGAGCAGCACCCCGGCCGCCGGCAGGTTGAGGCCCCGGACCGCCGCCCGGCGCCCCGTCGCCAGGATCAGCGCCTCCGCGGCGAAGTCGCCGCCGGAGCCGGTGCCGACCCAGGCGCCGCCGTCCAGGGTGGGCGCCACCTTGACGACCTGAGCAGCCGTGAACACCCGCACGCCGTCCGCCCGCAGGGCGGCCGCCACCTGGGCCGAGGCCTCCGGATGGTCCCCGGGAAGCAGCCGGGCCGCCCCCTCGACAAGGGTGACGCTCACCCCGAACCGGGCCAGGGCCTGAGCGAGCTCGCAGCCGTGCGGGCCGCCACCCACGATCACCGCGGTCGGCGGCAACTCGACCCGGCTCAGCAGCGTCGCCGCCGTGGCGTAGCGGGTGTCCTGCAGGCCGCTGACGGCGGGCAGGCGGTCCTCGTCGCCGGTCGCCAGCACGATCCGCCGAGCCGAGATCACCGCTGGGGCGTGCGGAGCCCCCGCCGCCTCGATCTCGATCCGGCCGTCGCCGAGGAGCCGGGCATGCCCCCGGACCAGATCGACGCCGTCCGCGCGCAGAGCTGCCTCCCGGCTGGCGTCGTCGACCGCGGTCCGGACCGATCGCAGGTGAGTCACCGTGGCGTACCAGTCCAGCCCGCGTTCGGCGCACTCCCGCAGCAGCCCGGCGTCGGTGACGAGCCGGGCCCCACCCCCGGGCGGGCGATCACCGATCAGCACCACGCGGCCGCCACCAGGCCCCAGCGCCGTGGCGGCCGCCCGGGCAGCCGCCACGCCCGCGGCACCGGCGCCGATCACGGCGACGGCGACGACCTCGGGCCCGGAGCTCACGCCGACCTTGTCGGTCGCCGAACGGCACTGCTGAGGCGTCTGACGTGTCACCGCGCTGAACGTCGAGAGGGCGGTCAGAACAGCCGGTCGCCGGCCACCCCGCTCTCGAGGTCGAGGAGGAAGCGCTTGCGCGGCAGACCGCCGCCGTAGCCGGTCAGGGAACCGTCGGCGCCGATCACCCGGTGGCACGGGATGATGATCGAGATGGGGTTCGACCCGTTGGCGAGACCCACCGCGCGGGACGCGCCCGGTGGCAGCCCGAGGCGGCGGGCGATGTCGCCGTACGACACCGTCGCCCCGTAGGGGATGGTGCGCAGCTGCACCCACACCGCGAGCTGGAACGCGCTGCCCCGCGGGGCGAGCGGGACCTCGAACACCCGGCGCGCCCCGGCGAAGTACTCGGCGAGCTCGGCCGCCGCCTGGCGCAGGACCGGATCCGCGTCGTCCCGCGGCCCCGCCCGGATCCGCCGGGACTCCGGCGACGCCCCTCCCCGATGCGCCTCGAAGAGCACATGGGTCAGCGCGGCACCGTCGCAGGCGAGGGTCAGCTCACCCGCCGGGCCGGTCACCGCCGACCACCCGCCGGCCGCCCCTCCCGGGGCCACCCCGGCGATCGTCACGTCGCCACCTTCCGCCATGGCCGCCAGCCTGCACCAGGGG
>DATDMG010000151.1:0-14839 GCA_036518955.1 Kineosporiaceae bacterium
CTGCGCCGCTGCACCGACAAGGACGGCGAGATCGTCGATTTCTACCTCTACCTCGCCGCCGCCCTCGTCACCGTACGTCAGCTCATCCCACGAGCCCGCAAGCGCTACCGGTGGGACACCCGACCCACCACCCACCGACTCAAATGATCTTTACCTATTGCCGGTCTCTCTAACTTCGCGGCCTTGATCCTTGCCCCGGGCGCGTGAGGTGGGTCAGCGCCTGGGCAAGGATGCCCGCCATGCATGGACGGCGTCGGGCCCTCACGAACGTCGCCGTCCATGGCCTCTCGGTCACACTTCGTTAATAATGACCCTTCGCGGGACTACGCTTGGCGCGCGCCGCAACCGTTGCGTAGCCGACGCGATAGTGATCATTATTTCGGGCCAAACACATAGTATTAGGTAACCTCTCTCCATTCCCGAGCGTAGACATAGACGTTTCGCTCGCAGATCCACCGTTCGACCAGCGCTAAAGATCCCGACGATTTCAGATCGCCGAGCCAGGTCGAGCCGACGTCGAGGGGTTCACCAATGAGTGTTACGCATACTGGCCACAATGATGAACTCCTGGTCGACGACCCGCCCTCGGCGACCCGCAGATCATCCCGGTTGGCCCAGTCACCGGCTGTCCGGTCCGCCCGGCAGGCCGACGGGGTCGACACTCCACCAGCCGTGACGACCGGGCGCAGTTGGGTACCTCGGGATACGGGGATCCAGGCACTGATCTTGCTCGTCGCCCTCGGAGTGTTCTCCTGGGGGGTCAACGTGCCGAGTGTCTGGCGCGACGAGACGGTCACCCTCGGTATGGGCCGACGGAGCGTCCCGGACATCGTCAAGGCGGTGCACAACCACGACCTGGTCCACGGTCTCTACTACCTCCTTGCCCACGTCGTGATGGTGGCGGTGTCCGGGCTGACATCGGACCTCCTCGCTGCTGGCCGTGCCATGGCCGTCGTCGCGATGGCGGCCGCGGCCGTGGTCTTGTTTCGCCTCGGCCGCGAACTCGCCGGCCGCGGGACAGGGGTGCTGGCGGCCGCCGTATTCATCGGAAGCCCGCTCATCTCGCGGTATGCCCAAGAGGCCCGCTCGTACGCGTTCGTCGTGCTCGGGGCAACCACGGCCACCCATCTCCTGGTCCTGGCGACGCATCGGACGATCTCGCCCGGCGCCGGCGGGAAGGTCTACGGTCGGAGGACCTGGCCGACCTGGCTCGCCTACGGTGTCGTCCTGGTGGCCACAGCCATCACGAACCTCATGGTGTCGACGCTCCTGGTTGCACACCTGGTCTATGTGCTGGCGTTTGCCCGACCAGCCCTCAAACTCTGGACCGGAATCGTCACCGTGTCGCTGGTGCCCATCGGCGGATTCGCCTACGAGGCCTCGCTCCAGAGCGACCAGATCGCGTGGATCAAGCGACCAACAACTGCCGATCTACAGGAGTTCTTCCTCAGCGAGTTCGCCACCTGGTGGGTGTTCGTGCTCATCGCGGTGATCTTTGTTGCGGGACTCGCCCTGCGCACACTCTCGGGCGACCCCGGCGGCACGGACGTGGCGCCCGCCTACGGGCACCCGGAACGGGCCGTGGAGGCCGTCGTCCTCGGGGTCGCCTGGTGCGTACTACCGGTCCTGACGCTGTGGTCGGCGTCGTTCGTGCACCCGATCTGGGTGCCCCGCTACGCCCTCTTCACCACGCCCGGCACCACCCTCGCGGCAGCGGGCGCAGTAGCCCTGCTCCGTCGCCCGTCCCGGCCGGCGGCCGCCCCGGACGGCGACCCACGGCCCGGCGCTCTACGGTGGGTCCACGTGGCCGCCTCGGGACTCATGGTCGCCGCAGTCGTCCTCCTCGGAATCCCGGCGCAGGCCCAGGTGCGCGGCCCTGTCGGCCACCACGAGGACCTGCGCGGCGCGCTGGATTACCTCACCACGCACTCGCGGACGGGCGACTCGATCCTGTTCATGCCCGCCTATCTTCGCCAGACCCAGGTGGCGCTGCCGGAGATCTTCGTGGGCCTGCGCGACCCGCTCCTGGGTGAGGAAGCCGTCGCCTCCGGGGACATCTCCGGCCACGACGTACCGAAGGAGCAGTTCGCGGCCCGGCTGCGCGTCAGCCCGCGGATCTGGGTCCTCTCCGGGCCTCCCGACCAAGCCGCCAACGGCCCCGACGCCGTGAAGATGGCGGTGCTCACCCAGGACTACCGAGCCGTGTCGGCAGTCCACCTCACGTGGTGGAACGCCACCCTCTACGTCCGCAAGGGGACCGTCCGCAAGGGGACCCCGACCGGCGCACCTCCCGCCAACCGGTGATCTTCAGATCCGGTCGGACGATCGCTTCATGACGGGTCCGCGCCGGGGAGTGGTGGTGTGCTGGTGCGGGTGCTCAGCAAAGCCGCAGGGTGATGGTGTGGACGGCGGTGCCGTCGGGCTGGTTGGCGATGGTGTCGGTGCCGGCTGCGCCGGTCCAGTCACCTGTGCCGCCGGTGATGGTCAACGGACCTCCGGTGGTGGGGTTGAACGGGCCGGACATCCGGAAGGACTTGGCCCCGACCGTCACGGTGACGTCGCAGTCGTCCAGGGTCCCGTCGGCGCGGATCTGGATGCAGTGTCCCTCCAGCCGGCCGGTCTTCGCGCCCGCCTTGGTGCTGAGCGTGGACTCGAAGGTGCTGGTGTCGCCGGCCTGCCCGTCGGCGGCGGGAGCCGGGACGTCGATGGTGTGGACGGCGACGCTGGTCTCGACCAGGGTGAGTCGCTGGACCGGGGAGGTGGAAGCGGCACTGGCCGACAGTGGGATGGCGACCGCGCCGGCCAGGGCTGCGGCGCCTGCTGCGGCCAGGATGGTCAGGGAGCGCTTCATGGACGGGTCCTTTCGCAGGAGGTGAGGTGTCCGCGTATCCCCGGCGGCTGACCGGCGACGCGGCATCCGGCGGTTACGCCCGGTTCCGGGGTAGGGTTCGGGGTGATCACCGTGGCATAGATCACAGAGTGATGGTGAACGTCGACCCGGACGGTGGCGTTAGCAACCCTCGATGCGCCAGAACAGATTCCTGGCCCGCTGGGCGGGCCACGTCCTGCCGGACGGTTCCGGGCAGGCACCGGCACGCGCCGCGGGCGACCGGGCGGGCATCGCGGCGAGTGCCGCGGGTCCGGCGACCCGGGCCGCCGCGGACCAGGACACCGCGGACCCGGACGCCGCGCTGGCCGCCGCGCTCAGGTCCGGTACCCCCCAGGCGGCGCGTCAGCTCTACGAGGCGTACGCGCAGCCGTTGCACCGGTTCGTGCACCGGCAGACCGGTGACCCCGAGCTGGCGCAGGACGTGGTCCAGGACGTCATGGTCCGGGTCTGGCAGGCGGCCCCGCGATTCGACCCGGACCTGGGCACGTTTCGCGCCTGGGTGTTCCGGATCGCCCGCAACGTGCTCACCGACGAGGCACGCCGGGCCGGGCGCCGACCGCGGGTGGTCGCCCCGCTGGAGTGGCACGACCGCGAGGACGGACAGGTCAGCGCCGTCACTCTGGCCTCGGTGGGTGACCCGGCCGGCGACGAGGTGGAGGCGTTCCTGCGCAGCTGGGTGATCCAGAACGCGCTGGACCGGCTGCCCGCCGAGCACCGCACCGTCGTCGAGCTGGTCCACCTGCGCCAGCTCACGGTCGCCCAGGCCGCCGAACGGCTCGGCATCCCCGAAGGCACCGTGAAGAGCCGCTGCTTCTACGCGCTGCAGAACCTGCGCACGGCGTTCCAGGAGCTGGGAGTGGTACAGCATGACCTGTGAGTTCCGCGACGACGTCGCCGCGCAACTGCTCGGCGGGCTGCCCCCGCCCGAGGCCCTGCGGGTGGACCAGCACGTCCTCGGCTGCGACACCTGTGCCCAGTACCGGCGCCGGATGACGATCGTGCGCACCGTGCTCGACGGGATGGACCGCGACCTGGCCGGCCGGGCCGCCACGCCGGGCTCGGGCCTGCCCGGTCCGGCGGGCCTTCAGCTCAGCCCCCGGCACGCCGACGTGACCATCCACCGGATGCTCCAGGCCCGGCGCGAGCACCGGTCGTCCGGACGGCTGGTGCCGTTCCTGGCAGGCGTGGCCGCCGCCGTCCTGGCCGGGGTCTTGCCGCTGGCAGCCTACGCGTGGACCCAGCGCTCCGGCGGGTCCGCCTCGATCGAGCTCGTCGGGACCGCCGCCGCCCCCGGAGCCTGGGGCGAGGTGAAGCTGCACCCCCGTACCGACGGCACCATCGTCGACTTCGAGGCCGGTGACCTGCCCCGCGACTCCGGCGGGTACCAGGTCACCGTCACGGCTCACGACACCGTCCTGGCCCAGCAGGACCTCACCGTCGGCACGGACGGCTGGGGTCAGATCGTCCTAACCACCACCCAGCCCCTCGACCGCGGCTACACCATCACCGTCACCCGCCGCGACGGACCTCGCCTCACCCCGGTCCTCACCGGCCACTGCCAGGCGTGACGTCGTCGGCGTACCTCGTTCTCCGGTAGTGCCGCGCGTTCCTGGGGCTCCGGCGGTCGTCGCTGGTAGGCGGCCGCAGCGGTCGCCTCCGCCTCTTGCCATGGCTGACACCGTCAGCCCAATCCTCGGCTGACATCGTTGGCCGAGGTGGGTTTCGAGGCGGCCGCCGCCGGGACGAGTTCGGCGCAGGACGGTGATCGTGCGGTTGATCGTGGTCGGTGGTGAGCGGTGATCAACCGCACGATCCCGGTCTCGGGGGGACGGACGGCTGATCTGGCGGGCAGGCCGGCTCCTTCTAGGGTCGGACCATGACCGGATCCGGCTCGCCGACCCCGGGCGTCCGGGCCGACCCCGGGCGTCCTCACCGGCCCGGACCGAACCCGGGGCTGGCAGGAGGACTTCTCCCGCACCTGCACGCGCATCCGGAACTGTCCCACCAGGAGCACGGCACGGCCGCCCAGGTGGCGAAGCGGCTGCGCGGCTACGGGCAAGAGGTGCACGAGGGAATTGGCGGAACCGGCGTGATCGGGCTGCTGCGCACCGGTGACGGGCCGGCGACGCACGACCTGACGTCCCACCTGCCCCTCCAAGAACACGTGCCCCTCCAAGAAGGCGTCCACGAGGTCAGATCCGGTGGTTCTGCGGCAGATGCCGCCGGAACCCGGGAGGGACCACGCGCCCGTGTCGCCCGGGTCAGCACGCCGCGGGGATGACGAACCGCACGAACTCCTCCTCACCCTGACCGCGCGGGGCGCCGGCCTGCCCGGCGCCGCCACGGTCATCCGCAGCCCGCAGGGCCTCGTCCCGGAAGGAGGGCATCGTGACGTCACCCGTGTGCGCCCGTCAGGACTCGTTCCTGCACCGCTCCGCCGTCATCGGGCCGCTGCTGGCCGTGGTGGCACTGGTCGTGGTGTGGGGCCGTCATCTCCCGGCCGTCGTCGACGTCGTCGTCATCCTCCTGCTCGCCGGCTCGGTGCTCGCCGCCGTCCACCATGCCGAGGTCGTCGCCCACCGCGTCGGCGAGCCCTTCGGCTCGCTGATCCTCGCCGTCGCCGTCACCATCATCGAAGTGGGCCTGATCATCACCCTCATGGTCTCCGACAGCACCGGTGCCGCCTCACTCGCCCGCGACACCGTCTTCGCCGCCGTCGTGATCACCTGTAACGGCGTCACCGGGCTCTGCCTGCTGGTAACCGCCCTGCGGCACCGGATCGCGGTCTTCAACGCCGAGGGCACCGGAGCCGCCCTCGCCACGGTCATCACCCTCGCCACGCTGAGCCTGGTGCTGCCCACCTTCACCACCAGCAGCCCGGGACCGCAGTTCACCGGCCCTCAACTGGCCTTCGCCGCCGTCGCATCCCTGGCCCTCTACGCTCTCTTCGTCGTGGTACAGAACGTGCGACACCGCGACTACTTCCTCCCGGTCACCGACACCGTCACCAACAGCACGGTCAGCAGCACCGCCCCGGTGCCCGGCACCGACGCCGCCTCGCGAACCCCGCCCGCGGCACCCATCGCCGATGACGGCGGTGAGCCCGAAGGCGCCGGCCAGGAGCACGCGGCAGCTCCCTCGCCAGGCAGGGCGCTGATCAGCCTCGCCCTGCTCCTCACCGCGCTGACCGCGGTCGTCGGCCTGGCCAAGGTCGAGTCCGCCACCATCGAGGCCGTCGCGACCGACGCCGGCCTGCCCCAGTCCGTGGTCGGCGTCGTCATCGCCCTGCTCATCCTGCTGCCCGAGACCCTCGCCGCGCTCCGTAACGCCCGTCGGGACCGGGTCCAGATCAGCCTCAACCTCGCCCTCGGTTCCGCCATGGCCAGCATCGGTCTGACCATCCCCGCCATCGCCATCGCCTCGATCTGGCTCGACGGACCCCTGCTCCTCGGACTCGGCCCCACCCAGATCGTCCTGCTCGCCCTCACCGCCGGCGTCGGCGTCCTCACCGTCATGCCCGGCCGCGCCACCCTGCTCCACGCCGCCGTGCACCTGGCCATCTGCGCCGCGTTCTTCGTCCTGGCCACCAACCCCTGACCCCCTCCATGTCACCGACGGTGACGTGATCGCCCCCGCCCGGGGGTGCCCGTCGGGCCACGACCGTTGCCTGGGATGAGGGACGGCGGCACGTCGCAGTAAGGTGCTCGGCGTGACGCCGGTCGACGCCCATGGCAACGATGAGAGCGAAGGTACCGACGGGCACAGGGTCCATACGGTGCCGGTGGGGGAACCCGCGCCGGCACTGTCCGGCGTCCCGGGCAGCAATCCTCTGGTGCGGTACGTGACCACGGCCGCCGAGGTCGCGCTGGTCGGTCTGGCCGGGCTGGAGGTCGTGGCGGGGACCGTCGAGATGGTGGCCATCTGGGCGGCGTCCGCACTGACCTATCTGGCTGTGGGGTTGGCCGCGGTCTGGTATCACGCCGACGCCCCGCGGGCCCCCGTTCGGACCACGGGCGTCCTGGACGCACTGTCCTGGATACCGCCGATCGCCGCGAGTGCCGCCGGCGTCGACGCGGCGGTCCTGGTGCTGGCCCGTTCCTCACCGGACGCCCACTCGCAGGTGCCCGCCCTGGTCTGTTCGGTCGGGATCATCGCCTCCTGGCTGCTCTGTCACGCCGGGTTCGCGGACGTCTACCAGGGCCTTCAGGCGCGCTCGTCGGCGCTGATGTTCGACTTCCCCGGCACCCCGCAGCCCGGCTATCTGGAATACCTCTACTTCTCCTTCGCCGTCGGCACGGCCTTCGCGACCTCGGACACGACGGTGCAGACCGGGCGAGCCCGGCTCGTGGTCATGGTGCACAGCATCGCCGGGTTCCTGTACAACGCTATCGTGGTCGCTGTCGCCTTCCAGGTCCTGCAGAGCCTCGTCCAGCAGTGACCTCGTCCGGGCCCGGAGCGGGCCAGCGCCGCCAACGCCGCCGGAACGGCTCCGCCAGCGGTTCGGGATCGAACCGGGGAAGCAGGCGAGGGCCCCCAAGGATCGACAGGTACTGCAGCAGAAGGGCTTGGTCGGCTGCGGCCACGAGTGGGGGCCACCGTTCGCCCGGTGGAGAAGGGGGACGTGTTCGACCCGGACGTCGTCGAGTGGCGCTTCGCCCGTGCCATCCTGATCGAGGTGCGAACTGATCCGTTCCCTGTGACCATCGGAGCAGAGCTGGCGTACGCGCTCTCGCGACTGGACCCGTTGGGTATGGGCTCCAAGGACAAGGAGCGGGACAGCTTCGAGGAAGCCATCAAGATCGCCGCGGCGGTGGCGGACACTGGTTCCCGATGACCGCTACATCTCCCCCCTTGGCGGACATCCCGCCCGGGCCGATCATCGTGATGGGAGTGGCCGGCTGCGGCAAGAGCACGATCGGCCAGCTTCTCGCTGACCGCCTCGGACTGCCCTACGCCGAAGCCGACAGCTTCCACCCCCCCGCCAACGTGGAAAAGATGTCCGGGGGCGTCCCGCTGACCGACCAAGACCGGCAGCCCTGGCTGGAAGCAATCGCCGAGAGAATCCGCCAGGGCGACAACCCAGTCGTATCCTGCTCAGCGCTCAAGCGCTCCCACCGGAACATCCTGCGGCAAGGCGATCCCGGCGCCTGGTTCCTCCACCTGACCCTGGACCGGCCGACCGCCAGATCACGCATCGCCGGGCGGGCGGCCCACTTCATGCCCGCATCCCTGGCTGACTCCCAGTTCGACGCTCTCGAACCCCTCTGCGACGAGACAGGGCTGACCGTGGACGCCACCCGCCCACCCCAGGAGATCGTCGCCGCGGCAGTAGCCGCTCTCGCCGCCACCACCTCCACGAATGTCACGGCGACCCACGATCTCGCAGCGCCCGGCAGAGAGGAGACCGGCCGATCTTGAGTTACCGGGCAATGGCAGGGACGGATCCGCTCTCCGCCTGACGGGCCCGCACGACGGCCAGGACATCGTCGTCGACTTATGACCGGGGCACGCCCGAAGGGCGCAGGCTCGTGCGTGCAGGTTCGTGGGCCCCGAGGGGATCGAGCCCTCAACCCGCGGATGAAAGGACCCCTCGTCTGGCTCCATTTGCTGCCATCTCATACCGTCGAGGTCCGATACATCCAGTGACACCACGTGACGCGCTATCTTATGCCATCACGTGTCGCACCTACTCTCGGAATTCCCTTCCCAGTACCTCCCCGGCAGAGCCTCGAATCATTTCAGAATGTTGGTTCAAATCCCCGGCGAGTCCCGCTGAGCGCGGATCCATCGAAGATGGATTTCGCTATCCCCCTGGGCGTTTCATGAGTTCGGTGGGATTCTCTGGTCCGTGGTTCCGGGCGTGCTCGGGTTACCGGTCTCCGTCTGACCGCCCGCCGCGCCACCCTCCACCGCGATCCACCCCACACCCCCGACCTCAGCGCTCGCACCGACACCGCCGTCCCCGCAACCACGTCATGACCCCCACCCCCACCAGCCCGCGGACGCACTACGCGCTCACGCCTCGGGCCTGCACACCGAAGAGGCCGCCATCTGCCTCCTCATCAACCACGCATCCTGGCTGCGCGACGCCGGTGACCACCGCGCCGCTCAGCCCCGACCCAGTTGCCCGAGGTGCTCTCGTTGACACCCAGTTCCCGGGCCACCACAGCGATCGGCTTCTGCGTCTCCCGCACGATCCGAACCGCACCCGCCCCGGAACTCTTGATCAAACTTCCGTCTCGTCTCGGCCATCCCACGGCCTCCCCGCACTGGCGGCCCGGGCGACCGCCAAGATGTTCGATCATTCGCCGCTCACGCAGGCGCCGACCTTGTTCGACCAGAGGGTGGACACCGCGAAGGTCCCCGTGGCCATGGTCACGCTGCCGCCGGGCCCGCACAGGTCGCCGATCTCGGCGTGCGGGAAGGGGTCTGAATCCGCCGGAGCATTCCAGCCGGCATCGACGTCGGTGAGTTCCTCTGCGTACTCGTGTGTGAGAACCCAGAGTTCGTGCTGGTGAGATGGAATGCTGATGAGGTGATACCCCGTGGAGGCGCTGTGCCAGCCATTGCCGCCACCGAAGTTCTGGTTCGGGCCGAACAGGACGAAAATCGCACGGTTCTTGTCTGCCTGGAAGTGGTTGAGCGCCGCAGCACCCTCGGCCGCGTAGTCGGGCTTGGGGCCAGGATCGGAGGTATCGAACCAGGTGCCGCCGAACACCTGCCCGTCGGGATACGGGATGTGAGGTGCATCGGCAGGACAGGTGCTCTTACCGGCCGGGATGCCGGAGCAGTACTGCGTCATAATGGTGGACCAGTGGTCCCCGGCGGTGCCCAGGCCCTTGAGGAATCCCTCGGCCTCGGCCTGGAACGGGTCTCTACTGGCGCCCCACTGCGGGCCCCAGTAGACTAGATACACCCGAGGGACCGTCGTGAAGACACCGTTCGCGCCACCGTTGTACTGCATGTTCTTCCGGGCTGCGTGAGCAGGCGAGAGTGGGCTGATCGGGCTGAGTGTCAAGGCAGCCACCGCGCACACCAGCGCCATAATGCTGAGCGTGCGTCGCCTTGGCCTGTGGAACGGGTTTCGTTGCCTGGCGTTCCCGTCCGCTTCTGCGGTTCCGTTCATGGTTGGCCTCCTCATACCTGATTCGTTGGTTCGCGACGAGCGTCAGAGTCCATGAGGCGAGCGAAGCGGTGCCAGTGCCTGGCGGGGTCGCATCCACGACATGGCGGAGTTGAGCCGTGACCTTGAGATCCCCTCGACTGGTTCTACAGATCTAACGCGGACTTCCGCGCCGAATGATCCGACCCTCGCCTGAGGCAAGATCGGCCTCGCCGCATCAGTTGATCATGTGGCTGAGCTGCGCTGCTGACGGCCTGTCAGGTGCTCACTACGAACACTCGGTGTCCCATGATCTGCGCGCGCCGCTGCGGGGCCACCCGCGGCTTCACCGGCATCATCGCCCAGGACTACGCCGGGGCCTGGATCAGGAGGTGCTTCGGCTGCCGGAAAGGGTGGCGCACAGCGCCGAGCGGATGGACCGGTTGATCCCGGTCGGGCGGGATGGCCCAGCGCCCCGTCCCGTTCGGCCTGACCGTCTACACCCTGGTCATCCTCTGGTACGCCGGCCACGGCAACCCCACCACAGATGTCACCGCCCACCGCCTGTCCTCGCCCCGGTACCCTCGCAAGGCCGAGGTCCGCCAAGATCACAAAACTGGCGAACGCGGGGCCCAGACCATGGTGGACGACGTGGTGCCGTCGGCCGCGGTCGCCCGCATGCCCGAGATTGTCAGCTCCACGGAGACCCATTGCTTGCCCGGCAGCCATCGGGTGGGCCGGTCGTAGCGGTCCACGCCCTTCACCACGCCGTTGCCGGCAGTCCCCCAGCACCAGACGGTGTGGTCCCCCCGGATGCCGCACGTCCGGTCCTCCCCGGCCTGGACCTCTTCCCACGGCCACCCGCCCACCTGCCGCGGACGGGTCACCGCCGCGGCGGGCGGGCCGAGCCCGAGCTGGCCCAGGCTGCTGTCTCCCCAGCACCACAGGGTGCGGTCAGTGCGCAGCCCGCAGCTGTGCGCGCTGCCGACCGTGACGCTTCGCCACCGGTGCCCGCCGCTGACCGGCACCGGAGTGAAGGAGGTGATCGTGGTCCCGTTCCCCAGCTGCCCCGACTCGTTCTGGCCCTCGCACCAGGCGGTGGCGTCAGCACGCACCTCGCAGGAGTGCAGGGCCGGGGTCAGCCGGTGCGCTGGCAGTATGCCCGCCAGGAGCGACGCGGCCGCCGAGTCGATCAGCCCGGCCGGGTAGGTCGGCCCGGCCGGGTAGATCGGCCCGGCCGGGTAGGTCAGCCCGGCCGGGTAGGTGGCCGCCGCCCCCCGGGACGCCGCCGGAGCCGACCGGCCGGACACCACCCCGACGACGGCCGCGGCCACTATCAGCACCGCCAGGCCTCCCGCGGCCAGTCCGGGCAGCGACCCGACCTTCGGGGCTCCGGCCCTGGCACCGGGCGGCGGTACCGGCCGCTCGCGCCGGCGCCGCAGTTCCGCCTCGAAGTCCTCCCAGGCCTGCCGCAGCTCGTCGTCGTCCGCGCCGGGCCGGGCGTCCGCGGTCCAGGGGGCGGCGCCTGCCCAGGGGTCTTGGTCGTCCGGGTCGGCGCCGGCGTCCGGGCCGGCGCCGTCCAGCGGGCCGTCGTCGTCCAGCGGATCCTCACCCCGAGCGCGGGCGGCCCGGTAGCGGTCGTACCCGGCCCGGTCGGTGCGCAGCAGGTGCCAGGCGAGGTTGACCTGTCGGGCGCGCAGCTCGTCACCCCCGGCGTCCGGATGCTGCTCACGCATCCGCTGCTGGTAGGCCTGGCGCAGCTGGGCGTCGCCCGCACCGGCGGGCACGCCGAGGAGCTCGTAGGCGTCGTCGCCGTCCAGCGCGCGCAGGGCGTGGCGCAGCCGGCCGCCTGGCGACCAGGGGTCGGCGCCGGGCACCGTCAGACCTCGATCAGCCGCGTCACGTCGGCCCGGATGCAGGTCAGGGCCCAGTGGGCGGTCCGCTCGGTGTGGCTGTGCGGCACCACGCGGGAGCCGGTCGCGAAGGTGGCGTGACGGGCGCCAGCCAGGACGACGCCGAACATGTCGAGCCGGTGGTCACCGCCCTCGTAGTGGTACCCCGACCGCAGCACCGGGTGCTCGGCGGTGAACGGTGCGGTCAGCAGGCGCGCGGCTCGGGGCGGCAGGGTCGCCACCACCTCGAGCGTGGCGGCGCCGATCCCCGGGACGGCGAGCGCGCCGGCCGGCCCAGGACCGGGCCCTGGCGGCTCCGGCTCCGGTACCGGCTGCGGCGCGGACCTCGGCCCGAGCCCGGGGCTGCTCGCCGCCGGACGCGAGACCACGTCCTCGCGGACCAGGGAGCCCGCGGCGAAGGCGAAGCCACTGATCACATAGATCGGCTCGTGCGCACTGTTCACCCGGGGCTCGGCGAAGGCCGCGCCGTCCTGCCCGATCAGCACCGCCTCGGGCCGGCGGGACGGCGCCCGGCCGGTCATCGCGGCCCACCACTCGATCCGCGGCCCGGCCAGGGCCTCCAGCTGGTGGGCCACCGGCCGGGGCAGCGCCGCGTAGCACTCCCCGCGCAGCGGGTTGGGCCCCAACGGCAGCCGGCCGTGAGCGGGGAGCCCGTCGCCCGCCCGGGCCAGCGCCGAGCCCCGCCGACGCACCAGCCGGGACAGCCGCAGCTGCAGTTCCCGCCCGGGGCCCCCCGGACCCGGGCCCCCCGCTCCCGCAGTCACCGCGGCCTCCGGTCGTGTGGTGCGTGGGTCAGGTCGGTCAGGTCGGTGAGGTCGGCCGGGCCCGGCCCGCCCGGGTGCCAGGGATACCGCTGGTCGAAGTCCCGGCCGCGCCAGGCGTCGTCCTTGGACCGCAGCACCTGGCGCAGCCCGTCACGCATCGCGGTGTCGGTCAGCCGCCGGGGTCCCCACTGCCACCACCGTCGGACGGCACCTGGCTGGAGCATCATCAGACGGACCCCCCGGGGGTCGTCGCCCACGCCGATCAGGAAGATGTTCCGCGAGGGAAACCCGCGGACGACCGCCTCACACTCCTCGGGCGTGACCTCGTCCAGGTGTCGCCGCCGGAGCAGCGCCACGGCGACGGCCGCGCCGCGCGCGAGCAGTTCGCCGTCCACCCGGTCGCCGCGGCGCGAGGGCGGCATGACCACGATCACCCGGTCCTGCCGGCCGGCCCGGACGATCTCGGCGACCTCCCAGGCCAGGGAGGGGCGCAGGTCCTGGCCCGGCGGGAGCAGGATGAAGACGGTATGCGCGCGACGGATCAGCGCCCGCACGGGGACCTTCCACTCGCTGTGCTGGGCACGCAGGTACACCGGACCCGGCGGAGCGAGGGTCAGGGCACTGTCGACGACCGCGTAGGTGTCCAGGCCGAGGACGTCGCGGACGGCGGTGCTGACCACCTGTTCGAGGGTCAGTGACCCTGCCCAGCGGCTGGCCCGCCCGTCCCGGCCGCCGGTCAGCAGCAGGACCTCCCCGTCGTGACCGAACGGGCGCAACAGCAGGGCGAACTCCTTCCGCGAGGTGACCAGCGGACCGATCACCTCCCGGTAGGCGGTGACAGCACCGGACCGACGGTAGGTGCCCCAGGTGGCGGCCGTGGAGAACAGCAGCAGGAAGGCCATCACGGTGCCCGGGACCAGGGTGAGCATGACCCAGGACAGCGTTCCCTCCAGCAGGCGCAGGGCCAGCCAGACAGCGCCCAGCAACAGCACTGCCCCCCGCAGGCCGAGCGTGCGGACCAGTCGACGCAGTCCCTGGCTCATCGCCTCCTCCACCGCGCGAAGTCCATGATCATTCCCAGCTCTCCGGGCAGAGACGCGCCGCTCACCGGGGGCTCACCACCAGCGCCAGGGCGAGGGCGGACAGGTACCCGGCGGCGAACAGGGCCGGCACCCACTGCTCCAGCTGCGTCAGCGGCAGGTAGCGGGCGGGTACCTGGCCCCGCCCCAGCGCCGTCCATTCGGCACTCCAGTACGCCGACGCCGGGAGCCGCTTCTCCAACAGGCCGATCACCACGTACTTGGCCGTGTTGAGCTGACGGTAGGAGCGCAGCATCCAGTACCAGCCGATGCACTGCACGACGAGGGCCAGCGCCGGGAAGGTCAGCCATCCCGCGCCGAAGGCCGACCGCTCCTGCCAGAACACCCCGAAGAGCGTGAGAACCGTGGTGTTGAGCGTGAGGAAGAAGGAATTGGCCGCCGTGCGGCGCGCGCTGACCCGGTCGGCCATCTCGACGCAGAGCTTGTACTGCTCCAGCAGCGCGGCCGAGTACCCGGGGGGCAGCGCCTCCCACTCGGGAGGCCCCGCCGACCAGAGCGCCTGCTCGACCTCCGCGGGATCGGCCACGCTGATCCGCACGTACCGGTCCATGAACCCGTCGAGCATGCTGCCCATCCCCCGCGCCCGTTCAGCCCCATCCCCTCGGATCAAGCGTAACCGTCAGCCCACGGGCACCAGTAGCTCCGTCGACGCCCCGGACGACGCGGGCGTCCCGCTTGGTCACGGTCTCGGTGATCTCATCGATCGACGCGGAACCCCCAGTGACCGGACCGCTGTGAGCGTGGGCCAGTGAAGCTCGTGGTAGGCCGGCAGGGCACGTTGCCGTTGCGGAGCTGGTAGCCCTTGGTCCGCTCCACGTCGACGCTGGCCAGCAGCAGGGTTTCGGCGGCCTGGCGGGTGCCCGCCGGGGGCGGGCGGCGGAGATCGTGATCATCGGGGGCGGTCCAGGGTGAGGGCTGGCCAGACTCACCTAGCTTGGCGGCGGCCGGGCCAGCACGGCGTACCGCGCCCGCGGTCCGCTGGCCAGCAGCTCGGGGTGGCGGGCCAGCGGCCTGGCCTGAAGCTGGCCCGGCAGCGCGTCTCCGCGGTCGAGGGCCCGCGCGACGTCGGG